>DATARS010000230.1:0-19533 GCA_036269455.1 Candidatus Dormiibacterota bacterium
CGACTTTCACCATGGCTGCCACCACCGGAACGAGTTCCTCATCCGCCGCACCCCCGAGGGCGACCTCGTCTTCCTCGAACCCGACGGCACCGTGATGGGCACCGCCACCGGAGGCCACTGGAAGCTCCCCAAGAACTGGCGCGGGCCGTGAACGCGCTACCGGGGCGCGGCTGCCCGAGCAGCCGGCGAACCCGCCAGATACGCCAACGCCCGCTCCGGAGTCGCCTCATGCACAGGGTGATGCGACGGTCGCAGATACCGCGGCACGGCGTGCAGCAACTCCCATCCCGGCGCCCGCCGCTGCCGGACCGCGCGGGTGTACTCCCGCACCCGGTATCGCCGCCCGCTCAGCGTCGGGTCGGCCCGCACCAGGTACCGCACCCCGCGGTCCCACAGGAACACCATCATCGGAAACGCGAGCAGCATCCCCTCCACCCGCAGCAGGTATCGCGCCCGCCCGCCGAGCGCCAGGAAGGCGTCGTAGGCGACGGTGCGATGCTCCACCTCCTCCGCCCCGTGCCAGCGCAGCAGGTCGAGCATCACCGGATCCGCCCCCGCCTCGTCGAACGCCTCGCTGTGGCAGATGGCCCACTCTCCGAGCACGCAGGTGAAGTGCTCGATCGCCGCGATGATCGCCAGCCGGTGGCGCAGCCAGCTCAGCTGCAGCCGCGGGGGAAGATCACGATCCCCGAGCAGTCGCGAGAACATCCACTCGATCCGCCGGGTGTACGCCCTGGTCTGCAGCCCGTGCTCGCGCAGATGGTCGAGCACCGCGGAGTGCGCCCGCGCGTGCACCGCCTCCTGACCCATGAACCCGCGGATGTCCGTCCGCAGCCGCTGGTCGGTGATGTGCGGTAGGGCCTGACGGTAGACGTCGACGAACCACCGCTCACCCGCGGGCAGCAGCAGGTGGAGCACGTCGATGAGATGGCTGGTCATCGGATCGTCCGGCACCCAGTGCAGCGGCGTCTGCGCCCACTCGAAGCGCACCTGCCGGGGACGGATCCCCGCGACCTCAGAGGGCATCGAGCCTCGCCAGCCGGCGCACCACTCCGGGCACGAGCCGGCCGAGCAGCTGCATCGCCCGCGCCTCGACGGTCACCGGCACCACCGCCTGGTCCCGCTCGACCGCGCGCACGATCGCCGCGGCCACCCGCTCCGGCGGGTAGTTGCGTCGCCGGTACAGCCGGGTGCTCCGGTCGCGCAGCCGCTCCTGCTCCTCGGCCGACCGCCCCACGAACCGCGTGCTCCGGGTGATGTTGGTGCTCACGAACCCCGGGCAGATCGCGCTCACTCCGATGCCGTGAGGCGCGAGCTCGGCCCGCAGGCACTCGCTCATCATCAGCACCGCCGCCTTGCTGGTGCTGTAGGCGGGCAGCGCCTTCGAGGGGGTGAAGGCGGCCGCGGAGGCGACGTTGACGATGTGGCCTCCCGACCCGCGGTCGACCATGCGGCGGCCCACCAGCCGGCAGCCGTGGAGCACGCCCCACAGGTTGACGTCCAGCACCCGGCGCCACTCCTCGACGCCGGTGTCGAGGAAGCTCCCCGCCACCCCGATCCCGGCGTTGTTGACCAGAACGTCCACGACGCCGTGCTCCTCGAAGACCTGCCGGTCGAGTCGCTCCATCGCGTCCTGGTCCGAGACGTCGCAGCCCAGCGCCCAGGCGCGGCCGCCGCAGAGCCGGACCAGCTCGGCGGTGCGCTCGGCGGCGGCCAGGTCGACGTCGACGGCGAGGACGCGGGTCCCGGGCTGCGCGAAGGCGAGCGCGGTGGCGCGCCCGATCCCGCTGCCGGCGCCGGTGACGAGCACCAGCCGGCCCTGGGGCGTGACCGCATGGCCCGCCTCGACGTCGGAGACGAACTCGCTGATCCATCCGGCGAGCTGGGCGGGGTGGGCGCGGGGCAGCCAGTGGCCCGCGTCGACGGTGCGCCGGCGCAGCACCGGCGCCCAGCGGTCGAGGTCGTCGAAGATCCGGGGCGAGACGAAGGGGTCGCGCCGCGCCACCACCAGCTGCACCGGGGCGTGGGCGAGGGCGTCGCCGCGCGGGCGGTTCAGCCGGCGGAGCATATTGCGGCGGTAGAGGCCGACGCCCTGGGCGGCGTCGGTCGCGAAGGTGGGGGCGATGACCGCCGCTCCGGCGGGGACCCCGTCGACGCGGCGGAGGAAGCCCGGCCAGCGGCGCGCCATCACCCGGCGCCAGGTCAGCTCGGGGAGCACCGGCAGCTGGAAGGCGGCGATGTACCAGGAGCGCCCGAGCTGTCCGAGCACCGCGCCGAGCGCGCCCGGGGTGGGGCGGCGCAGCCGCGCGCGAAACCAGTGTGCCGAATGGTCGAGCGAGGGACCGCTGATCGAGGTGAAGGACAGCACCCGTCCGCGCAGCCGCGGCGCGGTGACCATGTCCCACCCGGAGATCGAGCCCCAGTCGTGGCCGACGAGGTGCACCGCCCGGCCCGGGACCACCTGATCGATCACCGCGACGAAGTCGTCGACCAGCCGCTCGAGGTCGTAGCCGGCGGTGTCGCCGGGAGCCGTGGAGCCGCCGGCGCCGCGCATGTCGTAGGCGACGACGTGGAAGCGCGACGCCAGCCTGGCGGCGACCTCCTCCCACACCTCCTTGGTGTCGGGGTAGCCGTGGAGCAGCACCACCGTCGGCGCCGAGCGGTCGCCCAGCTCGGCGACGACGAGGCGGACGCCGAGCGCCTCGACCGAGCGCTCGGCGACGGCGCCGATCACGCCGTCGCCGCCACGGCGTGCCAGCGGCGCACGTGGGGGAGGTCGTCGTCGAGCCAGAACGCGTCGGAGTCCGTCACCACCAGCATCTCCTCGAACTTGGCGCCGACGCCGCGGAACCCGATGTGCGGCTCGACCGCCCAGAGCCCCGGGGTGGCGGGATGATCGGAGCCGCGGCCCGGGCCCCAGAACGGCGACCATCCTCCCCGGCGTCCCACCGCCGCCTGACGGGCGAGCAGCCGCAGCGAGCGGACGCCGAAGCCGCCGACGGTGCGCCGGCGGCCGGGCCCCGACACGCTGCCGATGCGGTGGGCGATCAGCCCGAAGGGGTAGGCACGGTGGCGGTTGGTGTAGCCGTGACGCTCGATGAGCCGGTCGACGTCGTCGTACACGGCGCGCAGCGGGCGTCCCGCGCGCACCCCGTCGAGGACCAGCGCGCGGTACTCCTCGAGGTCGGCGCAGAGACGGGCACTGATGGCGTTCTCGCCGAGGCTGGCCGCGTAGCCGATGTCGGCGGCGACGCCGTCGACGACGGGGGCGACGTCGAGGATGTAGGGCATGCCCTCCTCGAGCCGGCGGCCGGTGGGGAAGAACTGGTGGGGGAGGTGGAAGCCGGCGAAGGCGGTCCGGTCGCCGAACCAGGCGAAGGGGAGGTGGAACCACTCCTCGACGCCGCGCCCGGCGAGCCAGCGCCGCATCCTCGCGGCCGCCTCGCGCTCGGTGATCCCCGGCTCCAGCTCGGCGGCCACCGCCTCGGCGCAGTCGTAGGCGAGCCGCTGGACGGCGCGGAAGCGAGACAGGTCATCCATCACCAGGAAACGTAACATCATTGGATGACGAGGTCAACGCGCCGGCACTCGCCGGCGGCCGGTGCTTCGCGCCGTCCTACACTCCCGCCCGTGATCCCGCCCCGTCTCCCGCTGGCGCGCCTCGCCGGGCCCATGGCGCGCCGGCCCGGGCGCATCGCGGCGCTCGCCGCCCTGGTGTGCCTGCTCGGGGCCGCTGGGCTGGCGCGCTGGTCGGTCGACGCCGGCGCCGGGCTGCTGGTGGGCCGGAGCTCCTCGGCGCGGGCGGTCGAGGACCGCTTCACCGGCCAGTTCGGCACCGACCCGATCGTGCTCGTGCTCGCCGCGCGCCAGCCCGGGGCGTTCTACGTCGAGCAGAACAACCTGCTCAAGCTGGTCGCGCTGGAGACCGACATCGCCCAGCACCGGGGCGTCGCCACCGTGGTCGGCCCGGGGACCGTGGTCGACGCGGCGCAGCGGGCGGCCCAGAACCAGATCCAGAAGACCGTCACCCAGTACAACCAGTACGTCTTCGACCGCGCCCTGCTCGCCCTCGTCTCGGGTGCCGGTGGCGACCCGTCGAAGATCGACACGGCGACGCTGCAGAAGTTCGAGTCGGACGCCCGACAGACCGCGACCCTGGCCCTCGCCGAGCTGGTCAGCGACCTGGTCAAGGCCGCCGGGGCCGCCGACACCGCGCGCACCGCCTTCAACGGCTCGCCCGCGGCCCAGGCCCCGACCGCGCGGATCGTCGACTCGGGCGAGCGTGCCGCCCAGGAGGCCGCGGCCGGCGTCGCGGTGCCACCCACCTTCGCGCAGTACCTCTCGGGGGGTGGCAGCTCCGCCCAGGCCGGCGCCGCCGCGAGCGACGCCGCCCACCAGGCCTTCATCACCATCGCCGCCGCCTACGGCGACTGCTACCAGGCGACCGCGCAGGCGCTCGGTCACACCCCGACCTGCCAGACCTTCCTCGCCCGCCTCCTCCTCGACCTGCCCAGCTGCCCGACGGTGGCGCAGTTCACCGCGACCCCGTCCGGCGCCGTCCAGCCCTTCTGCCCGCCCAAGGTGCAGTGGGCGGCGATGCTTCCTGCGCCGCGGCCGGGGCAGCCGTCCTACGGGGTGATCACCGTCCGGATGACCCCGGAGGCCGCCGCCGACCGCGGCGCCGTCGAGGCGGTGCGCAGCTGCATCCGGCAGGACCTGGACAAGGGTGGCCTGCACTGCGCGAGCACCGCGCCCTCGGCGGCGCGGAGCCAGCTGATCGGCCAGGTGGGCCGGCTGCTGCCCACCGAGTGCGGCGCCAGCCCCGACCGGCAGGCGAACGTCGCCAACTGCCCCTACCTGAGCTACACGATCGCGGGGGCGCCGCTGCTCGCCCTCGGCGTGGCCACCTCGATCACCCACCAGCTGCTGGTGCTGCTCCCGGTGGCGCTGCTGGTGATGCTGGTCCTCCTCGCCGGCGCCCGACGGGTGCGCGGCCGGCTGTGGGCGCTGCCCGCTGCGGTCGCCGCCGCCGTGCTCACCTTCGGGCTCACCCTCGCCAGCGGCACCCCGCTCACCCCGGCGGTGCTCGCCGGCGTCCCCGTGCTCATCGGCCTCGGCGTCGACTATGCGGTGCAGCTCGTCTCGCGCTTCGCCGAGGAGCGCGAGCGCGGCCTCGAGCTCGAGGCGGCGCTGCGCGCGACGCTCGAGGGCAGCGGCCGCGCCACCCTGGTGGCGGCGCTGGCGATGGCCGGCGGCCTCGGCGTGCTCACCCTGCTCGCCGGCGTCGACGCCGGTCCGCTGGTGGCGGTGCCCCTGGTCGCCGAGTTCGCCCTGGTGGTGCTCGGCGGCGTGGTCGCCTCCTGGCTCGCGGCGCTGCTCATCGCCCTGCCCGCCGCCGCCTGGGCGGAGCGGCGCCGCCCCACCGCCCCGCGTCCCGCCGCGGAGGTCCGCCCCGCGACCCGCACCATGGCGCTGGCGGCGCGCTGGCCGGTGGTGCTCGTGCCCGCGGCGGCGCTCGCACTCGGCGGCTGGGCGCTGCTCCCCTCGACCCCGGTGCAGACCCAGGTCGAGCGGCTGCTCGCTCCGTCGCTGCGCGAGCTCGCCGACCTCCAGACGGTCCGCGCCCAGACCGGGTACGCCAACGAGGTCGACGTCTTCCTCGAGGGCCAGGTCACCTCTCAGCCCGCGCTCGCCTATCAGCTGGCGGCCGGACGCGACCTGCGCTGTGACTACGGCGACGGGGTCGCCCAGGTGACCTCCATCCAGGACATCGTCGGCGCCAGCTCGGGGACCGCCCTGGCCGCGAGCCAGAACCCGTGCGCCGCCCCCGTCCCCGCCCCGTCGCCGTCTCCCTCACCCTCGGCGTCGCCCTCGCCCGCCGCATCCACGACCCCCTCCCCTGCGGGGGCGCTCCCCCCGGGCGACGTGGTCCGCGCCGCCGGGACCGCGACCCCCGCCGCGACCCCCGCTCCGAGCCCCGCACCCACCCCCGCGCCGAGCGCGGCGCCGGCCCCGTCCCAGGCTGTGGGTCCCCCGCAGACCGCGGTGATCTGCCAGCTGCGCCTGCTCGCCCGGGTGACCCGCAGCCTGGTCGGCGGCATCCCCTACGACACCCCGCCCTGCCCGCCGGTCGACCCCATCACCTTCACCCCGCTCGCCAACGACACCCTGCCGAGCGGCGCCCCCGCCGCGGTCGACCCGCACTCCGCGAGGATCGTGATGGCGACGCGGATCACCTCCGCCGCCGACCTGGCCCGGCTGGTCGACCAGGTGCGCAGCGACATCGCCCGCTCGCGCCCGCAGGAGCTGACCACCGCGCAGCCGGCGGGGCTCACCGCGCTCGCGGTCCAGGCGTACGACACCCTGACCTCGCGGGCGCTCGCGCTCAACCTCGTCCCCGTCGCCGCGGTCGCCCTGCTCCTGCTCGCGCTCCTGCGCCAGCCGCGACGGGCGCTGCTCCCCGTCCTCCCCACCGTCCTCGCCGCCGGGTGGGCGCCGCTCATCGTGCGGCTGCTGGGACGCCTCCCCGGCGACGCCGGGGCCACGCTGGGGTCGCTCAACCCGCTGACGGTGGTGCTCGGCGCGCTCGTGGTCGCGCTCGGCACCGAGTTCGGGGTGGTGCTGAACGAGCGCTTCCACGAGGAGCGCTGGAGCGGGCTCGAGCCCGCGGCGGCGGCGGCGACCGCGCTCGCCGGGGTGGGCCGCGCCATCGGCGTGTCGGCGCTGACCCTCGGCGCCGGCTTCGCGACGCTCGCGGTGAGCGGGCTGCTCCCGGGCAGCATCCCGCTGATCGCCGACCTCGGCCTCGCCGTGGTCATCGAGCTCGCCCTCGCCGTGGTCGCGGTGGTGCTGGTGATGCTCCCGCTCGCCGTCGCCCTGGAGATGCGCTCGGCGCTCCCCGCCCGGGTGGCCGTGGCCGCCGTCCCGGAGGCCCCGGCCGTGGAGGCGCCAACCGTCGAGGAGCCGCCGCCCCCGCCCCCGCCGGTCACCGCGCCGCCGGTCGCGGCACGGCCGGTCGCGGCACCACCCGTTGCGGCACCCTCCGTCCCGGACTCCGCCGCCGAGCCGTCCGCGCCTGAGCCGACCCGGCTCCCCGGGATCTCCGGCCGCACCCGCCGCCGCCCCGCGACCGAGCCGCCGCCGCCCGAGCCCCCACCCGAGCCCGACGAGCTGGGCTGACCCTCCTACCCCACCCCGACCCCGTGCAGGATCGTCCCGACCACGATGAGCAGCATCAGCAGGGCCGCGACCACCGCGAGGGGGGCGAGCGCCGCCGACAGCGCGCTCGCCGCGGGCAGCTCGTACACCGCCTGCACCGCGGTGGTGACGAGCACCAGGAACCAGGCGAGCAGCGCGAAGTCGAGAAATCCCAGGGCGTTCCCCGCGGTGCTCCCGGGGATGCCCGCGGCCCGGTCGACGAGCGCCTGTCCCAGCCGCACCACCGCGAACACCGCGAGCACCGGCCAGGCGTAGCCGGTCACCTCGAGGTAGCGGCGGCGCCGCGACGGCCGGCCCATCAGCTGGGCGACGGCGTCGACCACCAGCGCGTCGATGAGCCAGAAGCCGGCGAAGAGCGCCGGCAGCACGACCGAGGCGCCGACGTCGGCGCCGTGCTGCCCGGCGCCGGCCGGCTCGACGGCGACGGCGGCGAGGGAGAGCGCCATCGAGGCCGCGCCGGTGAGCACGACCAGCGCCGCGGCCAGCCCCACCGGGCGTCCCTCGGCGAGCCGCGGGGCGCGCCGCCAGGGCACCAGTGTCATCCCGACGAGGTCACCGAGGAGCACCCGCGTCGCCGGCTCAGCCGCAGCCGTTGACGCCGAGCTGGGCGCCGAGGGTGTCGCGATCCGCCGCCGCCGCGGGCACGGTCTCGAAGGTTGCGGTGGTGAAGGTCTGGGCGTCCGACCGGCGGGCGGCGTCCCCGGCGGCGGCGAGGTCGGAGATGAAGGTGTCCATGGCGCCGAGCCACTGCCTCGCCAGGTCGCGATTGCCGTCGGGGACGGGCACCGCATGGAGCTTCGTGGCGGCGCCGCGGAGGATGGCGACGTTGTGGTCGAGGAAGGTCGCGGCGGCGACGAGGTCCTGGGGTCGCGGCCGCGCCCCGGGGTCGCGGAAGCTGCGCGGCAGCGGTCCCGACGACTGCAGGTCGGTGGCGAGCTGCTGGCAGATCCCGTTCACCGCGTCGAGGTAGGCTGCGCCGGTCGCAGGGGTCTGGCCGCCACCGCAGGCGACCAGCGCCAGCGCCGCTCCCGCGGCCAGCACCGCCCTCACGCCGTCCGTCGCTCCACTGCAGACCCGCCTCGACCGGGGGAGTGTACGCAACCGTCGGGTGGCGTCTCCGAGGCGCGCGGCGGCCCATCCAAGCCGGCGGCCACCGCCATAGGGCGCGGCGTCGCATGCCTGCGGCCGCGGCCGCGCCCACACTGATCGAGCATGGAGCCGCACCTCGACGGGCGCATCGTGGCGCTGATGCAGACCCGCCACGCCGCCGAGCTCGCGGCCCTCGTCGAGCGTCACGGCGGCGTGCCCGTCGCCGTCCCCTGCCTCCGCGAGGCGCCGATCGAGGACAGCTCGCCGCTCGACCAGGCGATCGCGGCGCTGACCGCGACCCCGATCGACCTCGCCGTGTTCCAGACCGGCGTCGGCACCGACCGCCTCCTCACCGCCGCCACCCGGGCCGGCGCCGGTGAGGCGGTGCTCGCCCGGCTCGAGCCGGCCGTGGTCCTGGCCCGTGGACCCAAACCGCTGGCGGTGCTGCTCCGCCACCGGGTCCGCGTCGACCGCCGTACCCCCGAGCCGCACACCACCGCCGAGGTGGTGCGGCTCATCGAGGACGACCTCGCCGGCCGGCGGGTGCTCCTCCAGCACTACGGGTCGCCGAACCTGCCGCTGGCGGCGCTGCTCCGCGACCGCGGCGCCGACCTCCTCGAGGTGAGCACCTACATCTGGCGGCTGCCCGAGGACCTCGGCCCCATCCGCAGCTTCCTGCAGCGGCTGCCCCGCGGCGACGTCGACCTCACCGTCTTCACCAGCGCCTCCCAGGTCGACAACCTCTACCAGGTCGCCGAGCTCGAGGGGGTCGAGGAGCGGCTCACCGGCTGGCTGGCGCGGAGCACCGAGGTGGCCGCGGTGGGGCCGGTCTGCGCCGCCGCGCTGCGCGCCCGCGGGGTGCCGGTGCGGATCGAGCCGGTGCGTCCCAAGATGGTCCCGCTCGTCCGCGCGCTGTGCGAGCATGTCGCCACTCGCGAAACGCCCACGGTCAGCGCGCCGTTCCAGTAGACGACGGGTGCCCGCGCGCCCTGCAGAGCCTGGGAGGGCATGGGTGTCGGAGCAGGTCCTCGATGAGCTCGCCGTCGACGAGATCCGCGGCCGTGGCTGGCGCGACCTCGCCGGAGGTGAGGATCCGTCCTACCGGGTGCTGCTCAGCAGCGTGCGCAGCCGCGGGGTGCTCGAGCCCCTGGTGGTCCGCACCCATCCCGAGGGCGGCTTCCAGCTGGTGAGCGGGGCGCGGCGGCTGCAGGCGGCGCGCGAGGCGGGCCGGGCCACCGTGCCGGTCGTCGTGCGCGAGCTCGGCGACGCCGAGGCGCTGATCGGCGGCGCCTGGGCGGCGCTCACCCGCACCGGGGTCAGCGAGGACGAGGCCGGGCGGCTCCGTGGAGAGCTGCTCGCCGCCGGGGTCGCCGAGGACGACGTCGACCTCCTCGCCGGCTCGCTGCCCCGCTCCGATCAGGCGGTCGAGCTCACCGGGCGGGGTGACCCCGGCGCCGCCGTCCGATCTCCGGCCTGGGCCTGGACGGACGCCACCGGGGAGGCCGAGCAGCCGCGTCGCGGCCGTCTCCGGCTGCGCCGGGGACGCTAGCCGGCGCGCTGCGAGTCCTAGACCCGGCAGCCCAGGACGTACAGGGCCAGGCCGAGCGCGGCGCCGATCCCGGCCGAGGTCCACATCGGCATCTTGGTCATGACCACCCCGGCGAGGCCTCCGGCGAGGCCGGCCGCGACCGTCTCGGTGGTCAGGTTGAGGTGGGCGGTCTCGACAACCGCAATCGTCAGGGACATACGGCGAGGCTCCCGGGCGTGAACGTGGAGTGGGGCGCGATCGAGCGCATGATTGCACGGCGACCCCCACAGGGGAACCCCGATCAGCGCCCGAGAGCTCTCGCCGAGCCGCTCAGAGGGTCAGCGGGAGCCACCCCGGAAGCAGTCCGAGCAGTACACGGGGCGGTCGCCCCGTGGCAGGAAGGGCACCTTGGCGATGCCGCCGCAGCCGGCGCACACCACCTCGTGCATCTCCCGCGCGGGGCGGAAGCCGCCGCCACCGCCACCGCCGCCACCACCCATCCCGCCGCCGCTGCGCCCCATGCCGCCACCGGCGCCACCGCCGGCGGCCTTCCGCGCAGCCCGGCAGTCGGGACAGCGGGACGGAGCGTTGGTGAGACCGCGGGAGGCGTAGAACTCCTGCTCACCCGCAGTCCACACGAAATCGACGCCGCACTCGCGGCACCTGAGCGTCTGATCGACCGACACGCGCCAAGACCTCCATCCGGCGCGTCACACATGCCGCCGGGACCGAACTGATGCGGCGACGGTACCACCGCTTGGGGTGGCGATGGCGAACTCAGCGCACACTGTCATCGCCCGGGGCCTATCCTGGGATCGCGGCGCAGGTCCAGGAGCGCGGGGTGGTGATGAGAAGGCGGTGGGCACGCGCCGGTCTGACGGCGCTGGCGGGGCTGCTCGCCCTTGCCGGGTGCGGCTCCGCGCCGGCCTCGAGGACGGGGCCCACCACCTCGCCCGGGGCCACCCTGGCGCCGTCCTCCGCGCCCGCGTCGACCGGCTCCGCCGACGAGCTCTACGCCGGCTACCTCGCCGCGCTCCGCTCGGCGCGGAGCGAGCACTACGCCGGCACGGTGGCCTTCAGCGACGGCACCTCGGTGACCATCGACGTCACCGCCACCCAGACCACCGCGCACCTCATCGCCCACACCCAGGGGATCGCCCTCGAGGAGATCGTCGCCGGCGACAGGGTGTACCAGCGCGGCGGGGCCCACGGCCCCGACTGGGTGGTCCTGCCCCCGGCCGAGGCGGTGACCGCCACCGCGCTGACCATGAAGCGCGAGGCCGACTGCGCCTCACGCGAGCACGGTCACCTCACGCTGGGCCCGCGGACGCGGGTCGGCGGCCTGCTCGTCGCCACCCTGATCGACGACGGCAGGGCCGCGGGCGCGGCGCCGCAGAAGGCCTATGTGACGGTGGACCCGCCGGTGCGCCTCGTCCGGGTGATGCAGACCGGCCCCCAGACCGCCGGCGGCGGCACCGACTGCGGCCACGAGGCCGGCCCGGTGGCGGTCTCGGCCCAGGTCGAGTACGACCGCTTCGACAGCGCGGTGCAGATCACGCCCCCGCCGCATCCCACGGACCTGGGGGCCGGACAGACGGCCTGAGGCTCGCCGCGGCGATCCCCCTGCTGAGGGGCTCTCAGACCACCCAGAGGCGGCGGCCCTCGCCGCGGAGCAGGCGTCCGAAGCGCAGTCCGGGGAAGTGCGCCGCGGCGACGGGGACGTCGGTGCCCTCGATCTCGCGGATGAGCGCGGCGCGGGTGCGCATCGCCTGCTCGGGGTCGACGTCGCCGAAGCCCGCCCACTCCTCGTCGAGGAGCTCGACGGCGCAGTGGACCACGTCGCCGAGCAGCAGGGCGCGCTCGGTGCCCGAGGAGATCACCACGATGGTGCTCCCCGGGGTGTGCCCGGGGGCGTGCTGGACGTCGACGCCGGGGAGGATGGTCGCGCCCGGCTCCCAGAACTCGACCCGGCCGGCGAGGGGGCCGAGCTTGCGGGCGGCGCCGCCGTCGGGGCCGGTGACGAAGTGCTCCCAGTCGCGGCGGTCGCAGCGCGGCACCGCATTGGGGAAGACCACCTCGCCCTTCTGGGTCGCCCAGCCGACGTGGTCGAAGTGCAGGTGGGTGAAGACCAGGTCGGTCACGTCCGCGGGGGTGACGCCGAGCCCGGCGAGGCTCTCGAGCAGCCGGCCGCCGCGGTAGCCGGCGCGGGTCAGCGGACCCAGGCCGCAGTCGACGAGCGCGATGCGGTCGCCGCCGCGGACGAGGAAGCCGCCGAGGTCGAGCTCCAGCATGCCGTCGGCGGCGAGGAGCTCACGATGGGGTGCCCACTCGTCGTCACCGACGCCGGTGTAGGCCTCGGACGGGGGCACCCGGGCCATCCCGTCGGCGACCGGGTCGATGCGCAGGTCGCCGACGAGCATGGCGCGGATTATTTCTGACGGCCCGCCCAGAAGGCGAGGGTGGACTGCTCCTCCGCCCGCTGCGCCTGGGCCAGCCAGGAGCGCCACTCCGGCTCGAAGCCCGCCGGCGGCAGGAAGAGCGCAGCCCACTTCCACTCGGCGGGGAGGTTCCCCGCGTGCGCGGCGAGCCCGCTGGTGGACGGTGTGGGGTTGAAGCTCGATGCCATGGTGGTTCGTGTCCTATCTGCTGCTGATGCCCGTCCGGTGGCGGGCAGCACGAGTGTTCCCCGACCCGCCACCATCAAACCGATGCCTCCCGATGCCCTCCCGGCCGCCCTCGAGCTCTCCCGCAGCCTCGCCGGCTACGGGCTGATGCTGCCGACCTTCGACCCCTACCGCCGGGGGGGCTGGCCGCTGCTCGAGGCGGCGGAGCGCGCCGAGGAGCTCGGCTTCGACTCCGCGTGGGCGGGCGACCACCTCCAGTACCACGCGCCGGTGCTCGAACCCTGCGCCGCGCTCTCCGCGGTCGCCGCGCGCACCCGCCGGCTCCGCCTCGGGTTCGGGGTGCTGCTGCTCGCCCTGCGCTCGCCGGTCTGGGCGGCCAAGCAGCTCGGCACCCTCGAGGCGCTCGCCCCCGGCAGGGTGGTGCTGGGCGTCGGCGCCGGTGGCGAGAACCCCGCCGAGTTCGAGGCCGCCGGGGTCCCGGTGCGCGAGCGCGGGCGCCGCCTCGACGAGGCGCTCGAGGTGGTCGGGCGGCTGCTCGAGGGCGGCCCCGTCGACCACCCCGGGCCGCTGCTGCCGGTGCGCTCGCCCGGGCTCGAGCCCGTTCCCGGCCGGCGGCTGCCGCTCGCGGTCGGCGGCCGGTCCGAGGCCGCGCAGGCGCGGGCGGCGCGGGCCGGAGACGCCTGGCTGGCGGTCTGGCTCAGCCCCGAGCGCGTCGCCCAGGGGCGTGAGCGCATCGCCGCGCTCGCCGCCGCCGCCGGACGGCCCGCACCCCAGACGCTGCTCATGGTCTTCGTCCACGTCGGCGCCGACCGCTCCCGCGCCCGCGCCGAGGTCGACGCCCTGACCCGCGGCCAGTACGGCCTGCCCCTGGAGCGGCTGGAGCGCTGGGCGCTGATCGGCGACGCCGCCACCGTCGCCGAGGGACTGGCCGCCCACCGCGCCGCCGGGGTCGACGGCTTCGTCCTCCATCCCGCCTCGCCGGACCCGGTTGCCCAGCTCGAGCCGCTGGCGGCGGTACGGGAGCTGCTGCGATGAGCGCCGCCGGCGTCGAGGTCGAGGCCCGCGGCCGGCTGCGGCTGCTCCGGCTCCACCGCCCGGAGCGGCGCAACGCGCTGAACCTGGCGATGATCGCCGCGCTCCACGAGGGGCTCGAGGCGGCGATGTCCGCCCCGGACGTCGACGGCGCCGTGCTCCTCGGCCGCGGTCCGCACTTCTCCGCCGGCGTCGACCTCACCCTGATGGCCGCGGCCACCGAGGCGGACATCCTGGCGCTGATCCGCGCGCTCGCCGCGCTCTGCGCCACCGCCCGGCGGGGGCCGCGCCCGGTGGTGGCGGCGGTGCAGGGCGGCTGCGTCGGTGGCGCCTTCGAGCTCGCCATGGCCGCGGACCTGCGGGTCGCCAGCCGCGACGCCTGGTTCGCGCTCCCCGAGGTGCGGGTGGGCATGCCCTCGGTGATCGACGCCGCCCTGCTGGTCCACCACGTCGGCCTCGGGCGCGCCCGCGAGATCCTCCTCACCGGCGACCGCGTCGACGCCCCCCGCGCGCTCGAGTGGGGGCTGGTGAACGTGCTCGTGGACACCCCCGCCGAGCTCGAGGACGCGGCTGCCGCGCTGGTGGCCCGGGTCGCGGTCAACGAGCCGGCGGCGGTGGCCTCCCAGAAGGCGCTGATCGACGAGTGGCTGAACCTCGGCCTCGACGACGCCATGACCCGCAGCGTCGTGGCCCTGGGCGACGCCTTCGCCACCGGCGTCCCCCAGCGGCTCTGCCGCGAGCGGCCGCCGTCGAGGCGGGAGGGTTAGAGCACCCGGAGCGCGGAGACGTGGTCGCGCTCGCGCCGGGCCAGGGCGGCGAGCACGGCGGTGTCGCCGTGGCGCAGCCGGGCCACCTCGACGAGGGTGCCGATGGCCGCGGTGCGGGCGGCCTCGGGCAGCTCCGGCGCCGGCAGGCCGGCGCTCAGGCAGAGGTCGTCGATGTGCAGGGTGAGCTCGATCAGCCGGGTCAGCAGGTAGTCGTCGAGGAGGATGACGATCCCCTGGTAGACGCTGACCAGCCGGCCGGGGGGCTCGGCGGCGAGGCGCTCGCGCAGCCGCAGGCTCACCGCCGCGGCCTCCGCGGCGAGCCGCGCGGGGCCGCCGGCGGCCTGGTCCTCGCCGCGCTCGCGGATCGCCGAGTGGATCGGGCTCGTGATGTCGTCGGAGTCGGGGGGGGCCCGGGTGTTGTAGGCCGCGGCCGTCAGCGGCTCGCCCGCCGGCTCGGGGCGGTCGAGGTAGACCTCGACGGTGCCGGCGCCGCGGAGCAGGTGGCCGGCGAGCGCGCCGACGCTCATCAGCCGGAGCGCGCTGGGCTCCTCCCAGCGGCGGGCCACCTCGGGCGTCGCCAGCAGGGCGCTCGCCACCTCGGCGGTGTCGAGGAAGGCGTCGCGCACCTCCCGCGAGGTCAGGTCGGGCACCGGCGGTCCTCCACATCGACGCCGTCGGGGGGCGGGCGGATATCGTAGGCGGCGTCGTGGCCGCCCCCGCCCTCCTCCCGACCACAGGTTTCGTTTCTCCGGAGTCGTCGTACTCTGTGGAGACGGCTGGTTTGACCCCCCGGGCGGCCTCTGGTACACTCCGTCGCGCACCTAGCCGCCGCTAGGTTTTATTTTTGTCGAGGCACAACGATGGCTGCGGGTAAGGGTGGCGTGATGATCGTGACCTTGCAGTGTCCAACCTGCAAGGAACGGAACTACACGACCCAGAAGAACAAGAAGAACGATCCCGACCGCTTGGAGCTGCGCAAGTTCTGCAGCCGGTGCCGCACCCACACGGCGCACCGAGAGACCAAGTAACCGCACGTCTCGAGACGGCCTCGGTGTCCCACACAGGGGTGTAGCTCAGCTGGTAGAGCAGCGGTCTCCAAAACCGCAGGTCGCACGTTCGAGTCGTGTCGCCCCTGCCATCACATCGAAGACAATCGCGACCGCACCCGCCGAGCAGTCGGGTGCGCCATCACAACGTCGGAGGACAGACGTGGCCAAGGCCAAGGCGGCCCCCAAGCCACCGGGCGGTCCGCGCGGCGGGGGAGCCGCCCCGCCCAAGCCGGAACGCGGCGGAAACTACTTCAAAGAGGTCTACCTCGAGCTGCGCAAAGTCTCGTGGCCCACGCGCACCGAGCTCATCAAGATGACCCAGGTGGTCCTCGCGACGGTGATCCTCTTCGCCGCGATCATCGGGGCCGCCGACCTCATCATGTCCATCGCGGTGAAGCAGCTCTACGTGCAGAGCGGCAGCACCACCATCAAGTCCATCACAGGCAAGT
This sequence comes from Candidatus Dormiibacterota bacterium, assembly GCA_036269455.1. Taxonomy (GTDB): domain Bacteria; phylum Chloroflexota; class Dormibacteria; order Aeolococcales; family Aeolococcaceae; genus CF-96. The sequence continues at coordinate 15,757 of DATARS010000230.1, forward strand.
GACCGATATGGCCGAGATCGCAGCAGAGACAAGGACTCCGCCTGCGGAGTCGAAGTGGTACGTCGTCCACGCCTACTCCGGTCACGAGGAGAAGGTGCGGGCGAACCTCCTCAAGCGCGTCGAGTCGATGGACATGTCGGACAAGATCTTCGACGTCCTCGTCCCGACCGAGGAGGTCATCGAGATCAAGGATGGCCAGCGGCGGAAGGTCGCACGACGCATCTTCCCCGGCTACATCCTGGTCAACATGGTCATGTCGGACGAGTCCTGGTACGTGGTGCGCAACACCCCCGGGGTCACCTCGTTCGTCGGCTCGGGCAACAAGCCGGTGCCGCTCCAGGAGCATGAGATCCGGAGCATCATCCGGACCAAGAGCGAGCCGGCCCCGAAGGTCAGCGTCGAGTATCAGACCGGCGAGAACGTGCGCGTCGTCGACGGTCCGTTCACCGACTTCCATGGGAAGGTGGTGGAGATCGACGCCGCCAAGGGCAAGCTCAAGGTTCTGGTAAACATGTTCGGGCGCGAGACGCCCGTCGAGCTCGACCTGCTGCAGGTCGAGCGGCTCAGATAACGGCAGGAGTCGCATGTCCAAGAAGAAGGTCAAGACGATCATCCGCCTCCAGATCGAGGCGGGGAAGGCCACGCCGGCGCCTCCGGTTGGCACCGCGCTGGGTCCGCACGGCCTGAACATCATGGAGTTCTGCCGCACCTACAACGAGCGCACCGCGGCGCAGGCGGGCACGGTGATCCCCGCGGAGATCACCGTGTACGAGGACCGCACCTTCACCTTCGTCACCAAGACGCCGCCGGCGTACGACCTGCTCAAGAAGGCGGCGGGCGTCGACAAGGGCTCGGCGAAGCCGAACCGCGACAAGGTGGGCACGGTGACCAAGCAGCAGGTGCGCGAGATCGCCGAGCTGAAGATGAAGGATCTCAACGCCTTCGAGGTCGAGGCCGCGATGCGCGTCATCGAGGGCACCGCCCGCTCCATGGGCCTCGTCGTCGTCTAGTCAGCAGCGCGTGGGAGGGCCGCCACCGAGCGGTCCGCCATCACCACACGGAGAACCAACATGCCACACCGCTACGGAAAGAAGTACCGCGAGGTCGCGACCCAGGTCGAGGCGCACCGCCTCTACGACCCGCAGGAGGCGGTCATCCTCGTCCGCCAGACCTCGCCGGTGAAGTTCGACGCCACCGTCGAGGCGCACATCCGGCTCGGCGTCGACCCGCGCCATGCCGACCAGATGGTGCGCAGCAGCGCGCTGCTGCCCCACGGCACCGGCCGCACCCGCCGCATCGCCGTCTTCGCCATGGGCGACAAGATGCGCGAGGCGCTCGAGGCCGGCGCCGACATCGTCGGCGGCGAGGATCTGGTCAAGAAGGTGCAGGCCGGCGAGATCGACTTCGACGTCGCGCTGGCGACCCCCGACATCATGGGCCAGGTCGGCCGTCTGGGAAAGATTCTCGGTCCCCGCGGGATGATGCCGAACCCCAAGTCGGGCACGGTCACCTTCGACATCGCCAAGGCGGTGCGCGACGTGCAGGGCGGCCGGGTCGAGTTCCGCGTCGACCGCTTCGGCATCGTCCACGTCCCCGTCGGCAAGGTGTCGTTCGACGACCTCAAGCTGCGCGAGAACTTCGCCACCCTGATGGAGTCGATCATGAAGGCCAAGCCGGCGGCCGCCAAGGGCACCTATGTGCGGACGGTGACGCTCACCTCCACCATGGGCCCGGGCGTCGGCGTCGACCCGGTGCAGGCGGCGCGACTCACCGCGGCGTGACCCGGTCGGGGGGCGGCGCCGCCGCCTCCGCCGGCGCCCACGCGTGCGGCCCGGCGTCCGGGTCGATCTCCCGGAGCAGCCGGCCGGCGTCGCTCAGCAGGGCGCCGAGCAGCTGCCAGCACGCCGTGTCGGTGTCGCCGCCGGCCTGGAGCGCGACCGACGCCTCCGCCATCCGCTCGCGCGCGGTGGCGAGGGCGGTGCGGAGGCGGTCGAGGCCGCCGGCCTCCCCGCGCAGCGCCTCGGCGTAGCACTGCGCGGCGGCGGCGGTGGCGGCGAGGAGCTCGCCGAAGCGCGGGCTGAGCCGGGCCGCGGCCCCGGGGTCGCTGCGTGCCAGGTCGGTGAGCGTGCGGGCGATCCCCCGCGCCTGGAAGGCGGCGTGCTCGAGCGCCATCAGCGCGGTGCGCTGGCGGTCGGTGTCGCTCATCCCGCCGGCGCGCCGGGGGTTGTAGCGGAGGCTCTCCTCGGCCTGGCCGAGGCTCTCGCGGCTCTCGTCGAGGGGCTCGTGGAGCATCCGCGCCTGGTGCAGCCAGCCGTGGGCGCGCGCGCGGTCCCAGCCCTCGGTGAGTCCCCGGGCGATCTCGGCGAGCAGCGTGGCGATGCTCTCGGCGAGCGCGGCGAGGCGCAGGTCGGCGAAGGGAATGAAGAGCGGCGGCACCACCACCAGGTTGACCACCACCGCGACGGCGCTCCCGAGGAGGGTCTCGAGCACCCGGTCCCGGGGGTAGACGTTCGACTGGGCGCTCAGCCCGAGCACCAGCAGCGCGCTCACCGGCACCTGGATCGCCTGCTGCCCCAGCCGCAGCGCCAGGCCGAGCGCGAGCGCTCCCGCGGTGAGCAGGCCGACGGTCCAGGCGTTCATGCCGAGGACGCGGGCGACGAGCAGGGCGAGCAGCACCCCGGCGACGACCGCCGCGGCACGCTGCAGCCCGACGGTCAGTGAGCGGTAGACGGTGACCTGCACGGTGAGCAGCGCCGCCAGCGGGGCGAGCACCGGCAGCCCGTCGGCGAAGAGGTGGTCGGCCAGCAGCCAGGCGAGGCCGGAGGCGAGCCCGGTCTTGAGCACCCTCAGGGCCATGCCGCCGTCGCGGAGCAGCCCGGCGCGCAGCCGCCGCGCCCGCGATGTGATGGTGGGGGAGCGCACCCCCCGAGTCTCGCAGGCTGGTATGCTCCCGCCCCGGTTGACCGAACGACACGGCGCAGCGTGCGTCCATCTTGCCCCAGACCGCTGGCGCTCCTCGGGAGCTCAATCTCCAGCGCAGGCGAGGCTCGTCGGGACCGCGCCCCCTGGTGGGGTCGCGTGTCCGGCTCCTCATGGGGCCGGACGGCGCGGCACTGGAGGGCAGGCATGAACGCGGTGAGGACCCCGGAGGCGGACGTGCCGATGCGCGCCGGTCCCCGCAAGGTCGAAGCGGTCGAGAGGCTCACCGAACAGCTGAGCCGGGCGACCTCGGCGATCGTCACCGACTATCGCGGGCTGACCGTGGCCCAGCTCGCCGAGCTGCGCGGCAGGCTGCGCACCGACTCCGTCGAGTACGTGGTGGTGAAGAACACCCTGGCCCGGCGCGCCGCCGAGGCCGCGGGGGTGGGGCAGTTCTCGTCCGTCCTGGTCGGCCCGGTGGGCCTGGCCCTGGGCTACGGCGACCTCTCCGCCCCGGCGAAGATCCTCACCGAGTACTTCCGGGTCAACCGCCGCCTGCCGGTGGTGGCCGGGCTCGTCGAGGGCCGCGTCATCGACGCCGACGGCGTCAAGCAGCTCTCCGAGCTGCCCCCGCGCGAGGTGCTGCTGGCGATGCTCGCCGGCACCCTCCAGTCCCCGCTCACCCACCTGGCGGGGGCACTGCAGTCGATCCTCAGTACCTTCGCGGCGACGCTCGACGCCTACCGCGAGAAGCTGGAAGCCGCCGCCTAGGCGCCGCGAACAGGAGACAGAAGTGGCCACCAAGATTTCCCCCGAGGAGTTCGTCGACGCTCTCCAGGAATGGACGGTGCTCGACGT
>DATARS010000231.1:0-2379 GCA_036269455.1 Candidatus Dormiibacterota bacterium
CACCCCCTCGACGAAGGGGATCCCCGATGCCTCGGCGAAGCCGACGGCGTGGGGGGTGCCGCTGTCGGGGAGGGCCATCACGATGTCGCCCTCGACCGGCGCCTCGCGGGCGAGCTCGCGGCCCATGTTGACCCGCGCCTCGTAGAGCGAGCGTCCCTGCATCACGCTGTCGGGCCGGGCGAAGTAGATGAACTCGAACGAGCACATCGCCGGCCGCTTCACCGCCTTGGGGATGCGGGCGCTACGGATGCCCCCGGCGTCGATGGTCACCACCTCGCCGGGCTCGATCTCGCGGACGAACTCGGCGCCGACGACGTCGAGGGCGCAGGTCTCGCTGGCGATGACGTGGCCGGCGGTGCCGGCGCCGGCGGCCCCGGGCAGGCGGCCGAGGCAGAGCGGGCGGATGCCGAGCGGGTCGCGCGCGGCCACCAGGCTGTCGCGGGTGAGGAAGAGGAGCGAGTAGGCGCCCTCGAGCCGCGCCAGCGAGCGCCGCAGCACCACCTCGAGGCTGTCGCCAGCGGTGCGACTGAGCAGCGCCCCGATCACCTCGCTGTCGGTCGTCGTCTGGAACACGGCGCCCTGCTCGACGAGGTCGGTGCGGAGCTCGGCGGTGTTCACCAGGTTGCCGTTGTGACCGAAGGCGATCGGCCCGAGCTGGCCGTGCTCGAAGCGCATCGGCTGGGCGTTGGGCAGCCGGGCGCTGCCGGTGGTGCTGTACCGGGTGTGCCCGAGGGAGATGTGGCCGCTGAGGTCCTGCAGGTTCTCCTGATCGAAGACCTGGGCGACCAGCCCCATCTCCTTGTGGATGCGGATGCGCTCGCCGTCGGAGACGGCGATGCCCGCGGACTCCTGGCCGCGGTGCTGGAGCGCATAGAGACCGAAGTAGGTGAGGTTGGCGACGTCCTCGCCGGGACCGTAGATGCCGAAGACCCCGCACTCCTCGTGGAGCCGGTCGAGCGGCTCGTCGCCGAGGTCGATCTCGATCACGGCAGCAGCGCCTCCTCATGGGCGGCACGCGCCTCGTCGAGGGACACGTCGAGGATCGAATCGATGCGGATCCGGTCCCCTCCGACCACCCCCAGCCGCCGAAGCGGGACCCGGTGTCGATCCATGGTTGCGCGGAATTGCACCGCGGCCTCCGCGGAGTGACTGACGAGGAACCGAGACTGGCCCTCGCCGAAGAGTATAGCCGCGGCCTCGACGGCCAAACCCGAGCCCGCCAGCTCCTCCACGGCGGCGTCACAGCCGATCCCGCCGGCGAGGCAGCACTCCGCGAGGGCGACGGCGAGCCCGCCCTCGGCGCAGTCGTGGGCGGAGACGAGCAGCCCGGCTGCGGCGGCCTCGAGCATCCCCGCCTGGACCCGCCGCTCGAGGTCGAGGTCGAGCGCGGGGGGCGCCCCGGCGAGCTCGCCGGTGGCGAGGCGCTGGTACTCGCTCGCTCCCAGGGTCGCATCGAGCAGGCCCACCAGGCTGACCTCGTCGCCGGCGGCGGCGAAGCCGGAGGTGAGCCGTCGGGTGACGTCGGCGAGGACGCCGACCATGCCGATCACCGGGGTGGGGTCGATGGAGACGCCGCTGGTGTCGTTGTAGAGCGAGACGTTGCCGCTCACCACCGGCACCCCCAGGGCCTCGCAGGCCTCGGCGATGCCCTCGACCGCCTCGGCGAGCTGCCAGAAGACCTCCGGCTTCTCGGGGTTGCCGAAGTTGAGGCAGTTGGTGACCGCCAGCGGCTCGGCGCCTGTGGCGACGAGGTTGCGGGCCGCCTCGCAGACCGCGATGGCGGCGCCGCGGCGCGGGTCGAGGACGCCGTAGCGGGCATTGCCGTCGGTGGTGAGCGCCAGTCCCAGGGAGGTGCCGCGGAGCCGGAGCACCGCGGCGTCGCCCCCGGGGCAGACCACGGTGTCGTCGCCGACCTGGTGGTCGTAGCGGCGGAAGACGGGCCGGCGGCTGCCGAGGTTGGGGCTGCCGAGCAGCCGGAGCAGCGCCTCGCCGTGCCCCCAGGGCGGGCCGCCGGGGAGCGGGTCGCGCGCCAGGGTCGCGTCGATCCCGGCGGGCCGGCGCGCCGGCGGGCGGCGCAGCGGGACCTCGTCGACGAGCATCGGCAGGGGCAGGTCGGCGACCACCGCCCCGTCCTCGCGGATGCGCAGCCGGCCGTCGCCGGTGATGTGGCCGATCACGTCGGAGTGGAGGTCCCAGCGGGCGAAGGCGTCGCGGACGCCCTCCTCCTCGCCGCGGCGGACGACGATGAGCATCCGCTCCTGGGACTCGCTGAGCATCACCTCGTAGGGGGTCATCCCCCGCTCGCGCCGGGCGACCCGGGCGACGTCGAGGTCGATGCCGCAGCCGCCCCGCCAGGCGAGCTCGGCGGCGCTGCTGGTG
>DATARS010000232.1:0-8923 GCA_036269455.1 Candidatus Dormiibacterota bacterium
CCCGTACCCGCCGACGCCGTGGAACGCGACGCCGCGCGACAGCTACGGGACCCCGGGACCGTACGAGGACGCGTGCCAGGGCACGCCGATCTTCGAGGAGAACGGCCCCGATCAGTTCAAGGGCATCGACATCATGCGCGCAGTGCGCAGCTTCGATCCCTGCCTGCCCTGCGGTGTGCACCAGTACATCGGCGGCGGCAAGGTCGTCCAGCAGCGTCACTCGCCGACCTTCGGCGTCCAGGAGCTGTAGGGCACCGTCCTCGACTGACGGCCCGGTGCGCGGGCGGGGGTCTTCCCCGCCCGCCGCCGGCAACCGGTGCTACCGCCAGGGCGCGCTTGTTTTAGAATGGCGGCATGTCCGGTCAGGAGCGTCAGCGCCAGATCGGCGCCGTGGCCGCTCTCGGAGGGCGCGCCCGCGGCGCCCTCTACGACTACGTCGCCGCCCAGCGTGAGCCGGTCAGCCGCGACCAGGCCGCCCAGGCGGTGGGCATCGGCCGCCCTCTCGCCGCCTTCCACCTCGACCGGCTGGTCCAGGAGGGGCTGCTCGAGGCGAGCTACCGGCGCCTCGGCGACCGCAGCGGGCCGGGCGCCGGGCGGCCGAGCAAGCTCTACCGGCGCGCCGCCACCGAGGTGAGCGTGAGCCTGCCCCCGCGCGACTACGAGCTCGTCGCGCGCCTGCTCGCCCGCGCTGTGGCCGCCGGCGACGGTTCCCGCGAGGCGCTCGACCGGGCGGCCGGCGACATGGGGCTGGCGATGGGCCGTGAGGTGCGTGAGCTCTGCGGGCCCAGCGCCGGCGGCGCCCGGCTCCGCGAGGCGGCGCTGGGCATCCTCGAGGACCGGGGTTACGAGCCCTTCGCCGGCGACGGCGCGGTCCGCTTGCGCAACTGCCCGTTCCACTCCCTCGCCGCCGAGCACCCCGAGCTCGTCTGCGGGATGAACCTCGCCCTCATCGGCGGGCTGGTGCGGGGCATCGGCACCGAGGTCGGCGTCGAGGCGCGCCTCGAGCCCGCGCCCGAGCTCTGCTGCGTCGCCCTGCGCGACCGGGCGAGCGGATGAGCGTCCACGGGCAGGTCAGCCTGACACGGCACCACCGGCGCCCGGACACGCCGGGGCTGATCGAGGACCTGCTCCGCAACCTCGGCGAGGACCCCACTCGTGACGGCCTGCTGCGCACTCCCGAGCGGGTGGCACGGAGCCTGGAGCTCCTCACCGCCGGCTACGGGCAGGAGGCCCACGACGTGCTCAACGGCGCCGTCTTCGAGGAGGCGTACTCGGAGATGGTGCTGGTGCGCGACATCGAGCTCTACAGCCTCTGCGAGCACCACATGCTCCCCTTCTTCGGCGCCGCTCACATCGCCTACGTCCCCGACGGTCGGGTGGTGGGCCTGAGCAAGCTCGCCAGGGTGGTCGACGTCTTCGCCCGGCGCCTGCAGGTGCAGGAGCGGCTGACCGTCGAGATCGCCGCCGCGCTCGACGATGCCCTCGCCCCTCTCGGGGTGGGGGTGGTGATCGAGGCCTCCCACCTCTGCATGATGATGCGCGGGGTGCAGCGGCAGAACAGCCGCACCGTCACCTCGAGCATGCGCGGCGTCTTCCTCAGCGACGCGCGCACCCGCTCGGAGTTCCTGGACCTCGTCCGCCCCGGAGGTCGCAGCGCCGGCGGCTAGGAGGACGCCGGCGGCTATAATGATACGGTTGTTATCAACAAGAGTGGTATTGACTGGTATGCGACGTTCGTACACCTGCCCGCGATGCTGGAGGGGTCACGCCGAGGGCGACGCCTGCTCCCAGTCCGGGGGAGCGCTCGACGCGCACCGCCCGAAGCCGATCCAGCTCCAGCACGCCGCGGACGCGGCGGAGACGCTCGCGCTGGTCCGCTACCGCCTCGCGCGGTCACGCTGATGGCGCGCCCCACCGACGCCATCACCCTGCTGGAGACCGACCACAAGGAGGTGGGCGAGCTGCTCGACGGTTACGAGAAGCTCGGCGACGGGCAGCTCGATGCACGCCGTGACCTCGCCGGCCGCATCATCCGGGAGATGACCGCACATATCCACATCGAGGAGACGGTCTTCTATCCGCGGGTGCGCGACGTGGGCAGCAAGGTGAAGGACGAGGTGCTCGAGGGGATCGAGGAGCACCACCTCATCAAGACCGCGCTGCACGAGCTCGAGGGGATGGACCCCGGGGACGAGCGCTACGACGCCAAGGTCGAGGTGATGGCGGAGCTGATCCGCCACCACCATTCCGAGGAGGAGACCGACCTCTTCCCGCGGGTGCGCCGCGCCCTCGACACCGATGAGCTGGTCCGTCTCGCCGAGGAGATGGAGGAGGCCCGCTCGACCGCTCCCGCACACCCGGCTCCGTAGCGGCACCTGCGCGCCACCGGCGTGGTCAGGCGTTCTGCGCGATCTGTCAGGCGTTCTGCGCGATCAGCGGGGTGAGCCGGTCGAGCTCGCGCAGCGCCTCGTCGCGGGGCAGCGAGGGCAGCGCCAGCACGCAGCGCTCGACCCCGGCCTCGCGGCAGCGGTCGAGCTGGTCGACCGGGGCGATGCACACCGTCACCGGGATCGGCGGCCGGCCGGCGCGCTCGGCGAGCTCCCGGAGCTCGGGGAGGCGCTCGATCACCGGGCTGCGACCGGCGATCGGCATCCAGCCGTCGCCGTAGGCGACGACCCGGTCGAGCGCGCGGGCGCCGTTGCCGCCGAGCAGCACCGGCGGGTGCGGCGTCTGCACGGGCTTGGGCCACGACCAGAGCGGGCCGAAGTCGACCAGCTCGCCGTGGTACTCCGCCTCGTCGCTGGTCCAGATCGCCTTCATGGCGAGCACCCGCTCGCGCATCAGCCGCCACCGGCTGGAGAAGTCGGTGCCGTGGTCCTCCATCTCCTCGCGGTTCCAGCCCCCGCCGACGCCGAAGAGCACGCGACCGCCCGACACCATGTCGAGGCTCGCCACCTCCTTCGCGGTGGTGATGGGATCGCGCTCGACCACCAGGCAGATCCCGGTGCCGAGGCGGAGCCGGGTGGTGACGCACGCCGCGGCGGTGAGCGCGACGAAGGGATCGAGGATGTGCCAGTAGTGGCGCGGGAGTTCGGGGCCGCCCGGCCATGGCGACAGCCGGCTCACCGGGATGTGGCTGTGCTCGGGGACGAACAGCGACTCGAAGCCGCGCTCCTCCAGGGCGGCGGCGAGCTCGCGGATGTCGATCGAGTAGTCGGTCGGGAAATGGATGATGCCGAGGTGCACCGCCGAAGGATCGCACAGCCGGCGGGGGCGGTCACGCGGAGGCGCCTCCGCGCGATTCCGCCCGCGGATCACCTCACCGGCGGCCGTAGCGGACGGCCGCGGCGATCGTCGCGTCGAGGCGATCCTCGCGCCGCGCAGCGCGCTCGCACGACATCACCGACTCGATCAGGTCGACGAGCTGGGCGTCGAGCCGGTTGCGCGAGTGCTCTCCGGGGTCGGTCTGCGTCCTGGTCATCTCCGTGCCCCCTGCCGCCCCCCGGTCCGCCGGGGGGAACGCGGTTCATGCTCGGACGCTGCGCTGTGATCCGGCTGAGGGAGTGCTGAAGGTGGTCAACATGATATTCTAACTATCAAGTTAGATGTCCACGTGGCTCCGCTGTGAGGAGGCTCGGACGTTGGATGCCCATGACGAGCGCTGGAACGACGAGCCGGGCCTCGTCCACGCACCCGGAGGCAGGGCGGTCGCCGTGGTCACCCGGATGCGGGAGGCGGTGGCCCGTCGCGAGCAGCGCCGGAGGCGGATCGAGGAGGTGACGATGCCCCAGCAGGCATGGAGCGCGAAGCGCGAGAGGCAGTACGAGCACATCAAGGACGGCCTCGAGGAGCGCGGCCGGAGTGAGAGGACCGCGAAGGAGATCGCGGCGCGCACCGTGAACAAGGAGCGGGCGCGCGCCGGCGAGTCGCGGCAGGCGAGCCGCACCTCGGTCGACGACATCTCCTCGGGCCGTCGCGGCGGGCTGCGCTCCCACCGCGGCGCCGGCGGCCGCACCGTGGCGCAGCTGCGCAACGAGGCGCGCAACCGCGGGGTGACCGGATACTCGCGGATGCGCAAGGCCGAGCTGGAGCGGCGGCTCGCCCGCTGACCGCTCGCGCCCGGCTGCTCCGGTGCCTCGGCGCCGGAGCAGCCGTCACCGCCGCACTCGTCTCCCTGACACCGTGGGAGGTCGCAGTGATCTCCGGCTGGGACGTCGTCGCCGGCGCCTTCGTCGTGGTGGTCGTCCTGCACGTGCGCAGCAAGGACGCGGCCGCCACACGCGCCCTGGCGCGGCGCGAGGACGACTCGCGCGTCGCCGCCGACCTGGTGCTCCTCGGTTCCAGCCTCGCCAGCCTGGTCGGTGTCGCCTTCGTGCTGCGGCTCGCGGCCAACGCGCAGGGGGCGGGTCACGGCCTGCTCACCGCGGTTGCGGTGCTGAGCGTGGTGATGTCCTGGTCGGCGGTCCACACCGTGTACACGCTGCGCTACGCGCGCCTCTACTACGCGGTCGACGGCGGCATCGACTTCCACGGCGACGGGCCGCCCGACTACGGTGACTTCGCCTACATGGCGCTCACCCTGGGGATGACCTTCCAGGTCTCGGACACCGACCTCACCGCGCGCCCGATCCGCCGCGCCGCCATGGTCCACGCACTGATCTCGTACCTCTTCGGCTCCGTGGTCGTGGGGATGACGATCAACGTGATCGCAGGCCTCCTCGCCAAGTAGCTACCGGTTCACATCCAGCGGCGCAGCTTTGGCCGGCGGGCCTGCTTCCACGCACGCGCCCAGCGCGACCGCGCCTGCGCGGCGGCGTCGTTCTCGATGCCCCAGAGCTGCCCGGCGGCGAAGGCCTCGATCGCCGGCACGCCCTGACCGGCGTGGTCGCGCAGCCAGGCCGCCGCCACCACCGCGTCGTGGTGCTCGCCGAGCACGTCCTGCAGATCGGCGACGGCGCGCGCGAACCTCGCCGCGCGCCGGCCGAGCACGGGGACGCCCGCCTCGGCGGCGTACCGCGTCCGCTTGGCGCGGATGCGCAGCGCGTGCAGCTCCTCGTCGTGGGCACCGTGGCGGCGCAGCCGGCGGGCATCGCGGCGCAGCCGCGACCAGGGCCGTGCCACCAGGCCGGGGAGCACCTCGCGTGCCGGCCGCTCCGCCTCGGGGAGAAGAGCCGGGCTGTGTGAGGCGTCGACCAGCGACTCGAGCAGCCGCAGGTAGCGCTTCGACCGCATCTGGTCGAGGAGACGCTCCCGCGAGCGAAGCAGGCGACCGCGCAGCTCCTCGACGACGCCGTCGCCGGCGATGCGGTCGTCGTCGGGCAGCCGGCCGACCCGGGTCAGCAGTCCGGCGATGAGCACGTCGGCGTCGCGCACCTCGCCGAGCACACCGCCGAACCAGCGCAGCTCCTCGCGCAGCGCCTCGCCCCACTGCGGGACCACCAGGGACCGGAAGGTGCGCAGGTCCGAGCGCAGCCGGCGGGTCGCGACCCGAGCCTGATGCACCCCCTCCGGATCGGCGCCGAGGCGGACCGCGGCGTCGTGCCGGATGAGCCGGACCGTCGAGGCGGCGATCGCGCGCCGGATCACCGCGGCTGCGGTGGAATGCCGTCCCGCGTCGTCGACGATGATCTCCGGCGGCCCGGCGTCGCCGAGGGCGCCGACCAGGGTGGCGCCGGCGTCGAGCCGGATGGCTCCGGCGTCCTCGAGCCGGTCGACCACCGCCGGCAGCAGCCCGCCGGGACCGCCCAGCACCGCCGCGACCTCGAGCTCGAATGCGCCGTCGCCATCGTGCACGTGCTCGTCGACCTCGACGAGGAGCCGCCCCTCGGTGTCGAGCAGGCCGACGGCCCGCCGCCGGCTGTGGAGCCGGTGCCGGGGGGTCAGAGGCGCGGTGCGGGCGAAGGCGGCGACGAGGTCGAGGACGCCTCCGGGGACGGCGTCCCCCTCGCCGGCGAAGCGATGGATCCGGCGCGCGCCGTCGCCGCCGGGCTCGCCCGGGAGGTCGACGGTCCACCCCTCTCCATCGCGGTGGGAGAGGCTGCAGTCCCACCGCGCCAGGCGCAGGTCCGCGGTGTCCCAGAGCACGGTGGTGATCGGGCGCTCCTCCAGCGGCCGGACCAGCAGGTCGCCGCCGAGCCCGGCGAGATCGGGGAGCTCGAAATCCTCGGGCGCGCGCAGCGTGACCGCCGACGACGCCACCGCAACGTTCTCCGTCACCTGCATCTCCCCATACCTCTCTAGTGGCAAAACATGACAACGGAAATATACCGTGCAGGGTCGCTGCACGTGTGAGGGATGACCCCTGGAATGCTGAGTACGGAGTTATCCAAAAGAAGAGGTGGATACTGTGGACAGGCCCACGCACGACCCCACCGCCCTTGAGACCGGCGCGGCCGCCCGGCTCCCCCACGGTGATCCCTCCGGGGGTCCCGCCTGACCCTGCTGAAGCTGAAGCCTTGACAGGGAGCGGCACCGTCGAGGTAGCCTTGGCGACAGAACCTATCAGTGTGACTATCATAAAACGCGTCAATAGAACTGATGGGCATCCATGTTGAAGCAACCTTGACGGAGACTGACATGGGCGACAAGACCAAGGACTACGACAGCGCGACCGACCCGGCTCATCCGAGCTCGACCGGCCGGGTGGGCGGCAAGGGCGGCATTTCGACGGCGGCGGAGGGCGAGAGCCGGATGCCGGAGACCCCCTTCGACAGTGTCACCCACGACGGAGAGGACGTCCAGGCGAAGCCGCAGTACGGGACCCACAAGGAGGGTGCCCGCAAGGCGGAGGAGATGGGCGAGGACGCCTACCACGAGGAGATGGGCACGACCGGCGCCGGCCGTCCGGCCGGCCGCCAGGGAGCGGAGCCGAATCGTCCCACCGATTCGGGCATGGCCTCCGGAGACCAGCCCGGCTCCGGTCAGACCAACGTCTGATTCCTGACGGAGCACCCAACCCCCTCTGGAGAGGGTCCGCCGCGGCGGGCCCTCTCCAGCATGCCAGGGGCCGCAGGTCTCAGCGCAGAGCCCCAAGCAGCCCCTCACAGGTCTGCCAGAACTCGCAGTCGCTCACCCCGGCATCGTCTCGCCGCCGACCGGCGCGAGGATCTCCCCGGTGTAGAAGCGCGACAGGCGCTCGGAGGCGAGGAAGACGTACGAGGGCGCGATGTCGTCGGGGTGCGCGGCCTCCTTCATCGGCACCTGCTCGCCGAATCCCTCCACCTTCTCCTCGGGCATCGTCGAGGGGATGAGCGGGGTCCACACCGGGCCCGGTGCCACCGCGTTGACGCGGATGCGCCGGTCGACGAGCGCCTGGGCCATGGAGTAGGTGAAGGCGTTCACCGCCCCCTTGGTGGTCGCGTAGTCGATGAGGCTGCGGTTGCCGCGCAGACCGTTGATCGAGCTGGTGTTGATGATCGAATCGCCATCGTGGAGGTGGGGAAGCGCCTCGCGGGTCATCCAGAAGTAGCTGTGGATGTTGGTGCGGAAGGTGCGCTCCCACTGCTCGGTGGTGATCTCATCCAGACTCGGCCTCGGCGCCTGGTAGGCGACGTTGTTGACCAGGATCTCCAGGTGACCGAGGCTCTCGACCGTCCGGCTCACCGCGGTGCGGCAGGCGTCCTCGCTGCCGAGGTCGCCGCGGATGAGCACTGCGCGGCGCCCCTCCGCCTCGACGAGGTGCGCGGTGCGCTCGGCGTCGTCGTCCTCGCAGAGGTAGGCGATGGCGACGTCGGCGCCCTCCTTGGCGAAGGCGACCGAGACGGCGCGGCCGATCCCCGAGTCTCCGCCCGTCACCAGGGCGACGCGGCCGTCGAGCAGCCCGGTGCCACGATAGTCCGCCATCTCGTCGCGTGGGGTGGGGGTCATCCCGCCGGTCCGGCCCGGATAGGGCTGCTGCTGCCGGGGGATGCCGGGCGTCTCGTCGGTCATGGCGGACCTCCTTGGTACGCGGCTGGCGCACGGTGGTTTTCTGATATGGTCGATATCATAAAGCCCACTACACCTGGGGGATGTCCATGGACGCCATCGACCTGCTCACCCGCGACCACCGCGCCGTCGAGGGCCTCTTCACCGAGTACCGCAGCGGCGACGACGACGCGCGGCGAAGGGCCGCGGAGGGTGTCATCCGCGAGCTCTCGATCCACGCCGCCGTCGAGGAGGAGCTCTTCTACCCCGCCGTTCGCAAGCAGATTCCCGAATGTGACGGCCTCGTCGGCCACAGCATCGATGAGCACCAGGAGGTCAAGGAGCTCCTCGCCAAGCTCGACGAGATGATCGACAAGGCCCACACCAAGGCCTTCGCCGACAAGATGGACCGGCTCGAGCGGTCGGTCACCGAGCACGTGGAGGAGGAGGAGGGCAAGCTCTTCCCCAGCGTCCGCGAGGGGTTCACCAAGACCGCCCTCAACGAGCTGGGCACGAAGATGAACGCCGCCAAGAAGGCCGCCCCGACGCGCCCGCATCCGAACATGCCCGCGACGCCGCCGGGAAATGTGGTCGGCAAGGCCGCCGCGGTGGTCGACCGGGCGCGCGATGCCGCCTCCGGGCGGAGCCGTCACTGAGCTCAGGCGGACCGCCGGCGCGGGCGCGCTCCCCGGCGCGGCGCAGGATCGCCAGCGCCGCCGCCCCCTCGGAGCGCAGCCCGCGTCCGGCACCCCGGGCGGCCGCGATCGCGTCGATGGTCAGCCAGGGCAGCAGGGCAGGTAGGCGTTCACCTCGCCGACGCTCGGCGACTGGTGGATCCGACGTGGCGGGGGTCGCGTGCGGAGATGGACCCCGCCTGGAAGACGGAGAAGCGCTCGCACAGCGACGCCGCGAGCACCGCGGTGCCGCCGGCGGCGGCGACCCCGCGATGCCGACCCCGCACCGCGAGCAGGCCGGCTCCGATGAGGCCGAGGGCCTGCGCGGCGCGGCCGAACCCGCC
>DATARS010000233.1:0-10565 GCA_036269455.1 Candidatus Dormiibacterota bacterium
TCGTCGTACGCGAGGCTGAAGAGCGTCTCGGCGTGGCGCTCGCCCATCAGCGGCCCCCCTCGACCGCGAAGATCGCGGTGTTGCCGCGCAGCGCGTCGGCGAGCATCGCCCGGGCCCGGCTGAGCCGCGACTTCACCGTCCCCAACGGGACGCGGAGCGCCTCGGAGATCTCCTCGTAGGAGAGCTGGTTGACGTCGCGGAGCACGACCGCCTCGCGGTAGTCGACGGGCAGCGCGAGCAGCGCCTGGCGCACCACCCGGGCGCGCTCGCGGCCCTCGGCGACGGCGTCGGGGCCGATCCCAGGGTCGGGGAGGTCGAGGATCTTGCCGTCGCCGCGGTCGAGCGGGTCCTCGGGGCGGCGCACCCCGCGGCGGAGCACGTCGTGCCCGGCGTTCAGCGCCACCCGGTAGAGCCAGCCCCGCACCGAGCAGCCCCGCAGCTTGGGGAGGTTGACGTAGGCGCGCATGAAGGTCTCCTGGACAACGTCGCAGGCGTCCTCGGGGCGTCCCAGCAGTCGCAGCGCCATGGTGTAGAGACCGTCCTGGTGGCGGGTGACCAATTCGGCGAAGGCGTCCCGATCCCCCCGGCGGGCCCGCTCGAGAAGCGCCTCGTCGTCCATCACCCCACCATACGCGCGGCCCCGTCCCCGGGTTCCCGGAGCGGCGACCGCCTACCCGTAGGTGAGCTGCAGGTCGGAGCGGTCGTCCTCGGCCTCGGGGTTGCGGAGCAGGTCGAGCAGGCCCGGGGCGGCGGGGACCACCACCCCGGCGTGCCCCGCGGCCGCGGCGGCGGCGAGCGCCTCGGCCCAGGCCGGGCGCCCCGGCGGTGGCTCGACCCGGACCCAGCGGGCGCCGTCGTCGACCAGCCGTCCCCGGCCGAGCAGCTGCACGGTGGCGGCGGCGGGGCCCGGCGCCGGGCCCGGGGGCGTCCCCAGGCGCACCCGCCAGGTCACCGCGGCGAGGGCGCCGAGCAGCACCCAGGGGTCGTGCGCCCCGGCGCCGATCCAGAGCGAGTCGACCCCGGCCTCCTCGTACGCGGTGGCCTCGGCGAGCCAGCCGCGGGGGTCGTCGCCGGGGTGGCCGAGCTCGACCCCGACGAGCGGCGGCGTCACCCCTGCGGGCTGAAGATGATCACCGCCCGCAGCGCCAGCACCCCGAGGATCACCAGCACCGGCGCCGCGGCGGCCATCACCCCCGCCATGCCGCGCCGCGCCAGCCCGAGCAGCGGCGGAAGCAGGCCGAGGCCGACCACCACCCAGAGCAGCACCCACCCGTGGTCGAGGACCGTCCGCGCCGTGCCCGCAGCGCCGAGGGTGATGAAGAGCAGGACGAGGAAGAGCACCTCGATGAGCGCGAACCATCCGTCGGCCTCGGCCAGGCGCTCCTCGGTGCCGGCGGCAGCGCGTCGCCGGGCGGCCCAGGCCACCACCGCGGCGGCGGCGCTCATCCCCGAGGCGAGGAAGAGACCGCCGAGCGTCCAGGTGTCGCTCCACACCGCCTCGTTGCTCACCGCGAGCAGCACGCCGGTGTAGGAGGCGACGAAGAGACCGAGCACCGCACCGATCGCGGTGACGGCCGTGCCCATCGGCCCGGCCATGAGCCGCGCGATCCCGGGCGGACGCCCCAGCGCGCCGAGGAACGACACCAGGGCGAAGAGGGAGAACAGGCTGAGCGCCCAGACCCCGACCGACATCGGCGACTCGGGGCGGAGGTTGAGCCCGCCGCCCCCCGGGGTGGTGTTGACGAGCATGTGCCAGAAGCGTGCCGGCGAGCCGAGGTCGAGGGTCAGCAGCACCGGGCAGATCACGATCGCCGGAAAGGCGATCAGGTGGGTGACCCGCTCCGCGGCGGGGTCGCGGCCGGTGACGCGCAGCAGCGCGCCGATGACGTAGGCGCCGCCGGCGATCCCCGCGAGGAAGAAGTACAGGAGGATGTACCAGCGCCAGTCGGGCGAGACCGCGAAGTGCTCGTGGGCCATCACCGCGGCTCCGTCTCGTTGCGGCGGCGGAAGGCGATCAGGCCGCCGAGCACGGCGAGCACCGAGCCGAGCAGCGCGCCGAGGTAGCCGGGGGCGTTGTTGCGTCCCGGCCGCACCGCGCTGGCGACGCTCGGCAGCCCGTAGGTCTCGGGCGTGTCCATCAGCAGGAAGAAGGCCCCGAGCCCGCCGTACACCTGCGAGTCGCGGCCGTAGAGGCTGGCGGTCGTGCTGCCCTGGGAGTGCAGCGCCGCCAGCCGAGCGTCGGCGTGCTGGTGGAGCTGGTCGAGGGGACCGAACTGGATCGACTGGGTGGGGCACGCCTGGGCACAGGCGGGCTGCATCCCCGCCTGGAGGCGGTCGTAGCAGAGCGTGCACTTGCGCACCGTGCCGGTGTCGCCGTGGAAGCCGATCACCCCGAAGGGGCAGGCGCTGATGCAGTTTCGGCAGCCGTTGCACACGTCCTGCTGGATGAACACGGTGTCGAACTCGGTGCGGATGATCGCCCCGGTCGGGCACACGTCCATGCAGCTCGCCTGGTTGCAGTGCTTGCAGACATCGGACATCATCAGCCAGGCGTGGCGCTCGGAGGTGAAGCGTTCGACGAACTGCACGTGACGCCAGTTCATGGCGTCGAGCTGGCCGGTGTTGTCGAGGCTGTCGCCGAGGAAGCGCGCGGCGTTGCCCGGGAGCTGGTTCCACTCCTTGCAGGCCACCTCGCACGCCTTGCAGCCGATGCAGATGCTGGTGTCGGTGAAGAAGCCGTATGCCGTGCCCGGCGAGATCCTGACGGTCATCGGGCTACAACCCCATGAGGTTGGGCATGATCTTGGTCAGCCCCAGGCTCTCGGCGTGGAGCGCCAGCGGCATCGCGGCGAGCTCGTCGACCAGGGGCACGGCGTCGGGGTCGCGGCGAAGATCGACGCTGATCAGGTACCGGCGGCAGCTCTCGCATCCCTCGACCCGGGCGTGCGGGATCCAGTCTCCCTCCTCGTAGATGGGCAGCATCCGGGTCTCGGTCTCGCCGCAGCCGGCGCACACCATCCGCGGGTACGCCCAGGCCGCGAGGCAGCGCGAGCAGACGAGCCGCCGCCGCGAGCCGGTCAGCGTCTCCCCGGGCTCGATCACCGCGAGCTGGGGCAGCCCACCGCAGCGCGGGCAGTGGCGGGCGTCGGCGGGCTCCGCCGGCGCGAGCGCGTCGCCCGCCGCCTCGAGCACCGGCGAGGCGGCGGCGCGGGCGAGATAGCGCTCGACCTGATCCTGCTCCTCCCCCGCCAGCCAGGCGCCCACCATCTCCTCCAGGCCGCCCTCGCGCAGCCGCCCGGCGGCACGCTCGCCGAGCGACTCCGGCCCCGCGGCAGCGGTGGCCTCGACGACCTCGGGCAGCACCACGTGGGCGGCGTGCGCCGCCACCTCGTCGAGCCCCGCCAGCGCCGGGGCGCGTGCGAAGGCACGCTCCTGGACGTCGAGCAGCGCCCCGTGGAGCCGCAGCACCTCGGCGGCGAAGGGATAGCGGGGGATGAGCTCGGCGCCGCGGCGGCGGCGGTCCTCCCAGCGGGTGTCGAGGTGGAGTGCCGCGGCCATCACACCCTCTCCACGTTGACGAGGAAGGCCTTGAACTCCGGGGTGCGGGCGTTGGCGTCGCCGACGAACGGGGTCAGCGCGTTGGCCAGCCAGTTGGCCCCCTTGTTGGGGTCGTTGTCGGCGGCAACTCCGACGAAGCCCCAGTGGATGGGGATGCCCACCTGGTACACGGTCCTGCCGTCGACGGTGAGCGGCTGCAGCCGCGGGGTGACCAGCGCGAGCACCTCGAGCTTCCCGCGCATCGACGAGACCCGCACCCTGTCGCCGGTGTGGATCCCCTTCTCCGCGGCGAGCTGCGGCGGCAGCTCCACAAAGGGCTCCGGCTGCAGCCCCACCAGCAGGGGGACGTGCTGGGTGACGTAGTGCTCGTGCTCGGTGAGCCGGTAGCTGGTGGCGACGTAGGGGTAGTCCTTCACCGTGCCGAAGCGGTTCTTGCGGCCCGCCGCCTTGTCGTAGAGGAAGGCTGCCGGCGACGCCGACACCTGGGGGTGCAGCGGGTTGGTGATCGGCGACTCGACCGGCTCGTAGTGCTCGGAGAGCGGGCCGTCGATGGTCGAGCTCGAGAACAGCCGCCCGACCCCCTCGCCGTTCATGATGAAGGGCAGCCAGGCGTTGGGATCCGACGGGCTCATCGTCGGCGGGTAGTCGGGGACGTCGCCCACCCACCTGCTGCCGTTCCACTGGATGCCGGCGCGGGTGGGATCCCAGGGCTTGCCCTCGAGGTCGGCGCTCGCGCGGTTGTAGAGCACCCGGCGGTTGAGCGGCCAGCTCCACGCCCAGTTGGGGTAGTAGCCCATGCCGGTGGGGTCGTTCTTCTTCGGGTCGTCCACCCCCTGGCGGCGCTTGGCGAGGTTGCCGGCCTCGGGGTAGCCGCCGGTGTAGATCCAGTTTCCCGCGGTGGTGGTGCCGTCGTCCTTGAGCAGGGCGAAGCTCGCCAGCCGCTTGCCGGTGGTGAGGTCGCTGCCGTTGACCTCCCGGGCGACCTCGTCGAGCGTCGGCTTGCGCGGGTCGGCGTAGGCCATCGTCAGCTGCATCAGCGGATCGGGGTAGCGGCCGCCCTGCCTGTCGTAGAGGCTGCGCACCCGCATCAGCAGGTCGGCGAGGATCCAGTGGTCGTGCCGCGACTGGCCCTCGGGGGGCAGCACCTGGTCCTTCCACTGCATCCAGCGGCCGCTGTTCACAAACGAGCCGTCCTTCTCGATCCAGTGGGTGGTCGGCAGCATGAAGACCTCGGTCTTCACCGAGGCGGGGTCGACCCCGGGGGCGTGCCAGAACTCCGAGCTCGTCGTCGGCAGCGGATCCATCACCACCAGCCAGTCGAGGCTGCCGAGCGCCTTCATCACCTGGTTGCTGTCGGGACCGATGCTGGTCGCGGTCATCCCGGAGAGCAGCACCCCCTTCATCTTCCCCTTGAGCGCGTTGTCGTAGATCGACATCCACGAGGAGTTCTGGGCCGGCTTGGGCAGATGGTCGAAGGCGAACTCGTTGTCCGCGGTGGCGGCGTCGCCGAACCAGGTCTTGAGCAGGCTCACAGTGAACTTCCGGTAGTTGGTGCCGAAGAAGTTCCACGAGTGGGGATCGCTGCGCTTGCTCGCGCTCTGGGCGACGTAGTCGGCGATCGTCCTCTGCCCGGGGGCGGGCACCTTCAGATAGCCGGGGAGGATCTCCCAGGAGATCGCGTTGTCGGTGTTGCCCTGGATGTTGGCGTGGCCGCGCTCGGCGTTCATCCCGCCGCCGGGGCGCCCGATGTTGCCGAGCAGCAGCTGGAGGATCGACGCCGAGCGGATCAGCTGCGATCCGGTGGTGTGATGGGTGAGGCCGACCGCGTAGACGATGGTCATCACCTTCTCGGGCCGGCCCATCTCGCCGACCATCTGCGCCACCTCGAGGAAGCGCGCCCGGGGGATGCCGGTGATCCGCTCGACCATCTCCGGTGTGTAGCGCGCGTAGTGCGCCTTCATCAGCTGCAGCACGCAGCGCGGGTCCTGCAGGGTGGGGTCGCGGCGGGCGAAGGCGTCGAGCGGGGTCGCCGGCGGCCCCCCCGCCGCGGGCTCGGCAGCCGCGGCCGCCTCGTAGCCCCAGGTCGACAGGTCGTAGCTGCGCTTGTCCGCGTTGTATCCGGAGAAGAGCCCGTCCTGGAAGGAATATCCGTCCTTCACCACCCACGAGGCGTTGGTGTAGTTGCGCACGTACTCGTCGTGGGTGAGGTTGTTCTGGAGGACGTAATTGATCAGGCCGCCGAAGTAGGCGGCGTCGGTGCCGGTGCGGATGGGCAGGTGCACGTCGGCGACCGCGGAGGTGCGGGTGAAGCGCGGATCGGTGTGGACCATCTTCGCGCCGCGCTCGAGCTTCGCCCGCATGAACCACTGGAAGCCGACCGGGTGCGCCTCAGCCGGGTTGGCGCCGTTGATGAGGATGAGGTCGGCGTTGCGGATGTCGCGCCAGTGGTTGGTCATGGCCCCCCGGCCGAACGTGGCGGCCAAACTGACCACCGTGGGGCCGTGTCAAACCCGTGCCTGTTGTTCGAGGTGGACCACCCCCAGGGCGCGCATCACCTTGGTGGCGATGTAGCCCTCCTCGTTGCTGAAGGCGGCGCCGCCGGCGAAGGCGATGCCCTCGCAGCGGTTGACGGTGTTGCCGTTGGCGTCCTGGGTGACGAAGGTCGCGTCACGCGCCTTCTTGATGTTGGCGGCGATGCGGTCGAGCGCCGCGTCCCAGGGGATGGGCTGCCAGTCGGTCGCGCCCGCGGGCCGGTGGAGCGGTTGCTGGACCCGCCGCGCCGAGGTGGCGAGCTGCATCGCCGTTGCGCCCTTGGGGCAGAGCCGGCCCTCGTTGACCGGGCTGTCGGGGTCGCCCTCGATCTGGAGCAGCTGCACCGAGCCGTCGGGCTGCTTGCGCGTGTAGGCGACCAGCGAGCAGCCGACCGCGCAGTAGGGGCAGACCGAGTGCGACTCGGTGGCCCCCTGGATGCGCAGCTGCTGGGAGACGCTGCGCGCCGCGGTGAGGTCGAATCCCAGCCCGCTGAGCGCCAGCGCACCGCCGCCCGCGGCGCCGAGCTTGAGGAAACCACGGCGGCTGACGGTCGGCACGGGCCCCTCCGACGAGTGCACAACTGAGGACGCGCGGCGTTGTCCGAGTGACCATACGCACGGCCGAAGGGGGTGTCAATGTTCACGCCCCGACCACCTGCAGATGCAGGCTCAGCCGCCGCCGGCGGCCCCCAGAACCGCCTCGGGGTCGAGCGCCGAGGCCTCGCCGCCGCGCACCACCGCGGCACGCAGGCAGAACCCGCCGGCGAGGGTGGCGGCGGCGCTGACGAGGCGGACCGAGCGGCGGTGGCGGAGATCGCCCGGCAGCAGCGAGAGCGCCAGCGGCAGGGCGAGCCCGGCGCCGGCGTAGCCGCCCCAGAAGAGCCCGCGCTGGCGCCCGCTCATCAGCGGCCGCCGAGCCACAGGCCCGAGGCGGTGCAGCCAGGTGGCGGCGAGCGCGACCTCGGCGGCGAGCGCCGCGCGCTCGGGCAGCTCGAGCGCCGCGCCATCGTCGCCGGTGACCGCGAGCACGCCCTGCACCGCAGCGCCGCCGGTCGCCGCCGCCGAGGCGGTGAAGAGCGGGCCGAGCAGGGGGGTCCGCGCCCACAGCGGCACCGCGGTGGCGGCGAGCAGGGTGCCCGTGTACCCGGAGAAGAAGAGTGCGACCACGGCGCCGGGCAGGCTGAGCAGCTCGGGGACGAGGCGGCCGGCGCGGCGGAGCAGGGCGGGCAGCGGCGCGGCGGAGTGGGACAGGGTGCGCAGCGCGCCGAGCGCGGAGGCCGCGGAGAAGCCGGTGAAGGCCCAGCTCCCGAGGTTCATCGGCGAGAGCGGCTTGAACAGCCGGAGCATGTGATGGAAGCGCGCCGGCCGGCCGAGGTCGAGGATGAGCAGCGCCGGCGCGGGTGCGATCGCCGCCGCGGAGACGAGGTGGCCCGCCCGCGCCAGCGGCCGCCCGCGCGCTCCGCCGAACCAGCGCGCGAGCACGGCGATGACGTACGCGGTGCCGGAGATGCCGCCGAGGAAGAAGTACCAGATGATCAGGTGGTGCCAGGGCGGCGCGTTGAGCACCGGCTGGCCGGCGTAACCGGGACGATCGGGATGGGCGACCGGCGGCGCGGCCTCGCGGCGCGGGCTCACCGCCGCGCCCGGCGGTGCAGCGAGAAGGCCGAGAGCGCCGCCCACGCCAGGCCGATGGCGAGGTGACCGGCATAGCTGGGCAGCAGGTTGTGGCGCCCGGTCCGCGCCGCCACCGGCAGGCCGTGCCGGCGCGCGTCGTCGCTGAGCACGAAGAGTGAGTGCAGCCCCTCGGCGAGCTCGGGGGAGTCGCCCCACAGCTGTGCCCCGGAGGCGCCGCGGCGGCGCAGCTCCTCGACGCGGGCGCGGCCGCGCTCGGCGAGCTCGTCGAGCGGGCCGAAGGCGATCGACCCGGTGGGACAGGCCTTCGCACAGGCGGGCTGCTCGTCGATCTGCAGGCGGTCGTAGCAGTGCGTGCACTTGTGGGCGCCGTGGTCGACCTCGGAGCGGGCGATGACCCCGAAGGGACAGGCGCCGACGCAGTAGCCGCAGCCGTTGCAGATGTCGTCCTGGACGAGCACGGTGCCGAACTCGGTGCGGACGATCGCACCGGTGGGGCAGACGTTCATGCAGCCGGCGTCCTCACAGTGCTTGCAGACGTCGGAGACGAACAGCCAGCGGCCGCCCTCGCGCGAGGCGTCGAACTGCTCGAGGAACTTCACGTGCCGCCAGGTGTCACCGCCGAGGTGACCGGTGTTGTCGTAGCTGATCCCCAGCCAGTTGTTGCCGTCGGCGGGGAGCCGGTTCCACTGCTTGCACGCCACCTCGCACGCCTTGCAGCCGATGCAGATCGTCGAGTCGGTGAGGAAGCCGACGGTCGGCCGCGCCGGACGCGGCTGCGCCCGCGCCCAGGGATTGGTGACGGCGGGCAGGGTCCTCAGCGGGGCCTCCTCCCCGGGCGCACCGCGCACATCAGCGCCTTGGTCTCGTTGATGAACACGTTCGGCTCCTCGGTGAGCGAGAGCAGGTCGTTGGCGATGTCGCCGGTGACCAGCCCGCTGTAGCCGAAGTGGAAGGGGATCCCCACCTCGTGGACGGTGCGGTCGCCGAGCCGGAAGGGTCGCAGCCGCCGGGTCACCAGGGCGCGTGCCTCGATCGTCGCCCGCGGCGTCTCCACCGTCACCCAGCCGCCGGCGGTGACGCCGAGCTCGGTGGCGAGCTCGGGGCTCAGCTCCAGCCACTGCGCCGGCTGGAGCTCGGCAAGCCAGCTGCTCCACCTCGACATCTGCCCGGAGACGTGGTGCTCGGTGACCCGGAAGGTGGTGAGCACGTGCGGGTAGCGCGGATCCGCGGGCGCGACCTTGCGGTTCCCGGGGAGGTCGTCGCGGCGCCGGATCAGCGGGTTGCCCTGCTGGCGGTAGAGGGGATTGCGCCCCGGCCCCTCGGTGGGCTCGTAGAAGGTCGGCAGCGGCCCGTCGAGCAGACCGGTGGGCGCGAAGAGCCACGCCTTGCCGTCGGGCTTCAGTGTGAAGGGCGAGTCGCCAGCGATTCCCGCCATCCCCGTCGCCTCGGGTGGGGGACGGTGGTCGGGCCGCGTCGCCGGCGGGAAGTCGGGCTGGTCGACGCCGGTCCAGCGCTGCGCCGCCTCGTCCCACCAGACGTAGCGCTTGCGCTCGCTCCAGGGCTGACCCTCGGCGTCGGCGGAGGCGCGGTTGTAGAGGACGCGGATGTTGCGCGGCCAGGCCCAGCCCCACCCCTGGTGGGTGGGTCCGGACGGGTCGCGCGCGGCGGCGAGGTTGCGGCCCTCGGCGGGCATCACCCCGCAGTAGATCCAGGCGCCGCATGCGGTGGAGCCGTCGTCGCGCAGCTCGGCGAAGTCGGTGAGCTGGGCGCCGCGAACGCCGCCCTCGCCGACCTGCCAGCCATTGATCTCGGCGAGCACCCGCTCGGCGTCGGGCTCGTCGGCGATCCGGAACCGGGTCGGGGTGTGCGCGGCGTAGTCCCAGGTGAGCGCCCGGATGGGACGGTCGCGCTCGAGCGTCGAGTCCGCGTAGAGCTCCTTGAGGCGGCGCCCGAGGTGGAAGCAGAACCAGCTCTCGCTGCGCGCGTCGCCGGGCGGGTCGACCGCCTTCTCGTGCCATTGCAGCAGCCGCATGGTGTTGGTGAAGGTGCCG
Organism: Candidatus Dormiibacterota bacterium; assembly: GCA_036269455.1. Classification (GTDB taxonomy): domain Bacteria; phylum Chloroflexota; class Dormibacteria; order Aeolococcales; family Aeolococcaceae; genus CF-96. Next base: position 9,776 of record DATARS010000233.1, read on the forward strand.
TCCTTCTCCGCCGACGCCGCCGCGGGCATGAGGATCACCTCGGTGCCGATGGTCGAGGGATCGGCGCCCGGCGCCTTCGACCAGAAGCTCGCGGTCTCGGTCTCGAAGAGGTCGCGCACCACCATCCAGTCGAGCTTCTTCAGCGCCTCGCGCACCAGCGCGGCGTTGGTGTTCCCCGCCGCCGGGTTCTGGCCGAGGACGAGGTAACCGCTCATCCTGCCGGCGAGCATGTCGGCGAAGGCGGCCTGCTCGGTGTGGTCGCCGGTGCGCTTGGCGAGCCAGCGGTAGCCGCGGTCGGCGCCTCCGGCGTCTCCGTACCAGGCGGTGAGCAGGCTGGCGATGTAGCTCGGCGCGTTCCACCACACCCCGCGCGGCTGGCACACCGCCGCACCATAAGCGGCGAGGTCGGCGTGGACCCCTCCCGCGAGCGGCTGGGGGAGGTAGCCGGGAAGCAGGTCGGAGAGGGTCGGGATGTCGGTCGACCCCTGGATGCTGGCGTGACCGCGGAGCGCGAGGATGCCGCCACCGGGGCGGCCCATGTTGCCGAGCAGCAGCTGGAGGATCGCCGCGGCACGGATGATCTGCGGCCCGGTCGACTGCTGGGTCCAGCCCACCGCGTAGCAGAGCGCGGTGGTGCGCTCGGGCCCGAAGTTCTCGACGAGCGCCCGCGCCACCGCGTCGAACTGGGCGCGCGGCGTGCCGCAGACGCGCTCGACGAGCTCCGGCGTGTAGCGCGCGAAGTGGCGGCGGAGCACCTGGAGCACGCAGCGCGGATGCTCCATGGTGGGAT
>DATARS010000234.1:0-9978 GCA_036269455.1 Candidatus Dormiibacterota bacterium
CGCGACGGTGAACTCCGTCGTGGAGAGAGGAGTCGCCGCAAGCCTGCCCCTGCGTAAGCTGGGTCCCGGTCACTACGTCGCCGACGCCACGGTGCAGAAGGGCCTCAACCACTTCGACATCTCGGCGGTCAGCGGCTGCCAGCAGCTGAACTCGAAGATCGACATCACCGTCCACTGAGGAGCCGTCACCGCATGAGACCTGCCCGCACCCTCCTCGTCCTCGCCGCTCTGGTCGCCTCGGTCGTGGGATGCGCGGGATGCGGGAGCACTCCCCCCGCGACGAGCTCGCCGACGCCGACCGCGACGCCGTCAGGTCCTCGGCCCGCCTCGCCGGCCCAGATCTCGATCACCTCGCCGGTCAACGGCAGCACGGTGACCGGGACGATGATTCACGTCGTCGTCGACCTGAAGAACGCGACGGTGGTGCAGGCGACGAGCTCGAACATCAAGCCCACCGAGGGCCACGTCCACCTCTACATCGACGGCAACCTGCAGTACATGGCCTACACCCTGTCGCAGGACTTCCCGGTGCACCCGGGGACGTACACCATCAAGGCGGAGTTCGTGGCGTCCGACCACTTCCCCTTCAGCCCGAGGGTCTACTCCCAGCCGATCGTCTTCACCGTCAAGTAGCCGGCGCTACCCCTCCGCCTCCGCCATCCCGCGGAGGATGTCGGAGATCTCGAGCAGGTCCTTCTGGACGTGGTCGGGCAGCCGCTCGAAGGCGAGCGACGAGGCGAGCGGGGCCGCGGGCACGCCGGCCGGGTGCAGCGGGATGACCGGGGAGAGCGGTGCCATGGTGTGCACCGCAACGCCCCCCGCTTGGGGGAGGCGCCGGTTGCGCACGGTGAGCGCGACGCCGGTGCCGCCGAGCAGGAGGACGCCGAGCAGCGCGAGCACCGGGGCGGGACCGCCACCGCCGCCCTCGGGCGGCGTCGGGACGCTGCCGAGGCCGGGGCCGCTGGCGGGGATCGCCGCCACCGGCGCGGCGCTCGAGCTCGGCTCGGGCGGATCGGTCGGGGGCGGGGTCGGCGGGGTCGCGATCACCGCGGGCGGCGGCGCTGCGGGCGGGGCCGGGGGCGGCGGGGCCGCCGCGGGGGCCGGGGCGCCCGGGGGCGAGGGCGGCGCCGGCGGCGCCGGGACCGTGGTCGGCTTCGGCGGAGGCGGCGCCGGCCGGTGCGTCGGCGGCGGCGGGGGCGGCGGAGGCGGAGGCGGAGGCGGAGGCGGAGGAGGCGGCGGCGGCGTCGACCTGGGGGTCGAGGTCGGCTTCGGCGTCGGCGACGGCTTGGGCGTCTTCGTCGGCTTGGGCGTCCTGGTCGGGTGGGGGGTGCTCGTCGCCGGGGCGCTGGCGACCGGCGCCTGGGTGGCGGCGCGTGCGCTCAGCGGGCCCGGCCCGGTGACGGCGGCGCCGATGAGCATGGCACCGGCGCCCGTGAGCAGGGCCGCGGCGAGCCCATGTCGGCCTCGGCGCCGGGCGCGGGCGCACGCCTCCGAGGCGTCGATGCGGTGGTGACGAGGCGTTTCCTCGCGCATCTCTCCCTTCCCTGTCCAGATCGACGGCGTCGCGCCGTTCCCTTCCGCCGCCCGTTGCGGCAACCACCAGTATCCACCAACCGGCGGCTTGTGGAGCATCGGTGGCGTGATCCGTCCTCAGACGGTGCGCTACCGTTCTCTCCTGATGGACGCGTCGACGGCACCACCGGGGCTCGCCTGCGGCGAGTGGGCGATCCTGGGGCTGATCACCGAGCAGCACCGCCACGGCTTCGCCCTCGCCCGGCTGATGGCGCCCGGCGGCGAGGTCGGCCAGGTGTGGGCGCTGCCCAAGCCGCTCGTCTACCGCGCGCTGGCCACCCTCCAGGACCGCGGCCTGGCGGCGCCGGCCGGCGAGGAGCGGGGCGAGCGCGGCCCCAACCGCGTCCTCCTCGGCGCCACCCCCGAGGGCGTGGCGGCGCTCCAGACCTGGCTGACCCTGCCCGTGAGGCACCTCCGCGACGTCCGCTCGCTGCTGATGCTCAAGCTGGCGCTGCTCGACCGCGTGGGCGGCGACCCCGTCCCCCTGCTGTCGGCCCAGCGCGAGCGGCTGCTGCCGCTGGTCGACGCCCTCGCCGAACGGCTGGCGACCGCCGAGGGGTTCGGGCGCACCCTGCTCGCCTGGCGGTTGGAGTCGGCGCGCGCGGCGGTGCGCTTCGTCGAGGCGGTGGGCGACGCGGTGCCGGTGGGTTAGGCGGGCGCCGCCCGGCGGCGCCGCCGGGCGGGGAGCATCAGCCGGTCGGCGACGTGGGTGGCGGAGATGCGCACCGCGCGCCCGACGGTCAGCCCCGCTCCCTTCGCCGAGGCGGCGACGTCCTGCTCGGTGATCTCCCGCGACGCCCGCGGACGGACGACCCAGAGCACCCCGCCGGGGGTGACGCAGTTCGACAGCCCCGGTACCCGGCCGAGCTCCTCGCGCTGGTTCGCGGCCAGGAAGATGAGGTCAGCTCCGGCAGGAACCGATCGGCCGGTCACCACCACAGCGGCGCGACCGCGCAGCTCCGCCACGAACGCCTCGTCCACGGTGCCGACCACGCCGACGCATTGCCCCGGCTTGACGCCGGCCCGGTCGAGCCGGGTGCGCGGCTCGCGCAGGCTCTCGGCCCAGCGATGGGCGGCGCCGTCGAGGTGGAGCACCGCGGCGCCGCCGGGAAAGCTCACCTCGACACGGCCGTCGGCGCCCTCGACCACGGTGAGCTCGCTCACCGGGACGGCGAACCGGCGTTCCTGCCGCAGCACCAGGCCGTCGGTGTCCAGATATGCGGTGCCCTCGCCCACGCGCTCGCCGAAGCGCAGGGTGCAGGGAGCCTCACGTCCCATGGTTCTTCTCTCGCCTCCACCAGGCGTCACCCAGACCCCCCCGCACCTCGGCAGCCGTCGCCGAGCGATGGGACACGACATGGCAAGAACTCGCGAATGAGAGTCGTTACCAGGGAGCCGGTGGCCAGCCCTTCGCCGGCCGCCCGGTGGACAGGCTGCCCCGCAACCATATCCGAACCCGACCCGGCCGCCAAGCCCCCGACGGGGCGAGAACGCGCCGGGCGCGCCAAGACCGCCCAGGTCCGCACAGAACCGATCGCGCCCCGCCCAGGTAGGCTGAGGAACATGAGGAACCTGGAGAAGCACCTGCTCGCCCGCCCGATCGCGCGGCGGCTGCTCGGCCAGGCGCCGACGGTGCTCGCGCTCGCGGGCGTGAGCGTGCTCGGCACCCACCTGCTCTCGATCCGCCAGCCCGGCGGGGGCCGCACCCGAGTCGTCGCGGTCACCGTTCTCCGCCACCGCGGCCGCCGCTACGTCGTCGCCCATCGCGGCGTCACCCCCTGGGTGCGCAGCCTGCGCGCCGCCTCAGAGGCCGAGCTGCGCCTCGGCCGGCGCACCGAGCCGATCCGGGCGATCGAGGTCCCCGAGGCGGAGCGTCCGCCGCTGCTGCGCGCGCACCTGCGCCAGTGGCGGCCCGACACGAGCAACCGGATCGAGGGTCTCGGCGCCGGCGCCCCGGACTCGGAGCTGCTCCGAATCGCGCCCGCGTACCCCGTGTTCCTCATCGAGGCGACGGGGCCGATCGCGACGTCACCGAGATGACGGTCGTGACGGCGCTGTTGTGCTTGTAACAGCTTCTCCGGAGCCGCAGGTTCGCGGCGTCCGCGGTCGTCTCCAGGTGTGATTCGGGTTCCTCTCTCACCCGATGACCCAGGTGGGGTGCCAGCCCACCAAAGGACACGTGACATGACCGCTCGCAAGCTCGTCCTCGCCGCCATCGGTTCCGCCGCCGCCGCCGGTGCCCTCTCCGCCGGTGTCGCCTCCGCCCTCAGCCTGGGCGGCGCCAGCGCCGAGGCACTCTTCTCCGGCGATTCCGGTTCGATCGCCGCCAGCGCAGGCCCGCTCAGCGCCGCCGGGAACATCACCGCGGCGCTGCCCTCGGTGCCCGGGCTCTCCACCGTGACCGGCCTGCTCCCCGGGCTGCCCAGCCTGTCGACGCTCCCGGTCTCGCTGCCCAGCCTCCCCGGCCTTCCCTCGGTCGCGTCGGTGACCGCCCCGGTGCAGTCGGTGCTCGGCTCGGTGACCGGCTCGGTGACCGGCTCGGTGACCGGCTCGACCGGCGGCTCGGTGACCGGCTCGACCGGCGGCTCGCTGACCGGCTCGCTGCCCGCGCTGCCCGGCCTCCCCGCGCTGCCCGGCCTCTCCACCGTGACCGGCCTGCTTCCCGCCCTGCCCGCGCTGCCCTCGATCGGCTCGGTGACCGGCACCGTCCAGGGCGTGCTCGGCTCGGTGACCGGTTCGCTGCCCGCGCTCCCCGCGGTTCCGTCGCTCGGGTCGGTGACCGGCACCGTGCAGTCCCTGGCCGGCGGCCTTCCGCTCGGCTCGGTGCTCGGCACCGCCACCGGCGCGCTGAACACCGTCAAGAACCTGGCCGGCGGCGTGGCGCCGACCATCACCCAGCCCGCGCTCAACATCGCCGGCGGCGCCCTGAACGTCGCCAACGGCTCGGTCTCGGCGACCGCCCCGAGCGTCTCCACCTCGGGCGGCGGCATCGGCCTGAGCCTCCCCGGTCTCTCCTCGGTGAGCTGCATCCTCTCGCTGCTCGGCAACTGCTAGACCAACAAGTCTCCTCGCGGAGAACCGACCTCTCGGACGGGGGCGGGGCCAGCGTGGCCCCGCCCCCGTTCCGCATCCCCGGCCCGTACCATCGGCGCGATGCGCCGCCGCGCCGCCACCGTCGTGCTGCTGGTCATCGGCTTCACCGCCGCCGGCCTCGCCGGGGCCGTCGCCTACTTCCTGCCGGTGCTCGCCACCACGCTGGGGGCGACCGGCCAGTCGGTGGTCGGCGCGCTGACCCAGCGCTCGCCCTCCGACCACCAGCCCTTCACCGTGCTGCTGCTCGGCTCGGACGACGACGCCAAGTTCGTCCCCGGCCACCTGCTCACCCAGTCGATGATCCTGGTGCGGGTCGAGCCCTCGAGCGGGCACGTGACCATGCTCTCGATCCCCCGCGACCTCTACGTGCCGATCTCCTCGGGAGGCACGGCGAAGATCGACACCGCCTACGCCGACGGCGGCGCCGCGACCGCCATCGCCACCGTCGAGCAGGACTTCAACGTCCACGTCGACCACTACGTCTGGATCGGGCTGCGCGGCCTGGTCAACCTCATCGACCGCCTCGGCGGCGTCGACGTGGTGACCACCAACCCGGTGCTCGACGACTTCTATCCCGCCGACCTCGCCGGCGGGAATCCCTATGGCTACCAGCGCGTCGCGGTGATGCCCGGGGCACAGCACCTCAGTGGTCTCACCGCGATGGAGTACGTCCGCTCCCGCCACGACGACCTGCGCGAGGACTTCGGCCGCTCCGAGCGCCAGCAGCAGGTGCTGCTCGCGCTGCGCACCCGGGCGCACACCGTCGGGCTCACCGACCTTCCCGACATCGCCTCGGCGCTGAGCGGCGAGATCCTCACCGACCTCAGCCTGCCCGAGGTCGCCGACCTGCTGCCGATCGCCTCGGGCCTGCAGCTCGGCAACGTCGAGCACGTGCTGCTGCTGCCGCCCGTCACCAGCGACGCCACCGTCGACGGCCAGTCCGTGCTCCAGCCCGACTGGGATCGGATCCGCGAGCGGGTGGCGCAGAGCTTCCCGTGATGCGCGGACGCCTCGCCCTGACCGTGCTGCTGGTGGCGCTGATGGCGGGGTTCGGACTCGCCGTCTACGCCGGGCTGGGGCTGGTGCACCGCCTCCACGACCGCGGCGCCGGGTCGGCGTCGGCCGACCCCGCCGAGCTGCGCTCGCTGCTGCGCCTGCCCGGCAGCGTCTATGTCGCCTCCGGCGGCGACCTGCTCCGGGTGCGCGACGACGCGGTGGGCACGGTGCTCCACCACGACCCGGCGCGGCGCTGGATGCAGCCGGCGGTGGTGGCGGCCGGCGGCTCGCTGCTGGTGGTCGCCCGCGGCGCCGACAGCTCCGACCTCTACGCCGCCGGGGCGGACGGCGGAGGGCTGCGCCGGCTCACCGACGACGCCGCGGCGCCGCTGCGCGACGGCTCGCTCGAGCGCAACCACTGGGCATTCCACCCCCGCGCCGGCGCCGACGGACGGGTCTGGTACAGCTACGACGCCCCCAAGGCGGGCTTCCGCGTCGACCTCGCGGTGTGGACCCGGCCCGCGACCGGGGCGGCGGCGCGCTGGTCCTCGCCGGTCGGCTACACCGGCGGCGACGTCGAGCCGCTGCCGCTCGCCTCCGGCGGGGTGGTCTATGTGCGCCACCTCATCGACGACCGGACCCGGATCCGCTCGCAGCTCTGGCTGCAGACCGGCCCCCGCGACCCCGGCCACGCCCTGACCACCACCGACGACGACTGCTCCCAGCCCGACCTCGCCCCCGGCGGCGCCACCCTCGCCATGGTCTGCACCCAGGGCGGCCAGACCGCCCACCTCGAGGTGGCGGGCTTCGACGGCCGCACCCTCGGCACCCCGCGCGTCCTCGCCGCGGGCGCGCTCTGCGCCTTCCCCACCTGGGCGCCGGACGGCAGCGGGCTCGCCTACCTCGCGCCGGCGCCCGACGGCGGCGACTTCACCCTCTGGTGGCTGTCGGGCGCCGCCGGCGCCACCCCCTCGGCACCGCGCCAGGTCCTCGACGGCGCCGCCCTCGACGCGACCTCCCGGCCCGCCTGGGCGAGTTGAGTTCGCCTGAGCGAAGGAAATGCACAGTCTGTGGAAAACCTGTGGACGAGGGTGTGGAACCCTACGTCCCGGCAGGCGCCTCCTGCTCGGCGAGGCGCTCGCGGAGCACGTTCTTCTGGACCTTCCCGGACGGTGTCGTCGGCAGGGTGTCGACGAAGATCCAGCGCTTCGGCGCCTTGTAGGGGGCGAGGCGGGCGCGCACGAAGGTGAAGAGCTCCTCCTCGGTGGGTGACATCCCCGGGGCGGGACGGACGAAGGCGGCCACCTCCTCGCCCCACCTCGGATCCGGGGCGCCGACCACGGCGACGTCGCCGACCGCGGGGTGGGTGAAGAGCAGCTCCTCGATCTCGCGGGGATAGATGTTCTCGCCGCCGCGGATGATCATGTCCTTGAGCCGGCCCTCGATGCGGCAGTAGCCGCGCTCGTCCATCGAGGCGAGGTCACCGGTGTGCAGCCAGCCGTCCGCGTCGATCGCCTCGGCGGTGGCCTCGGGCATGTTGAAGTAGCCGGTCATCACCAGGTAGCCGCGGCAGCAGAGCTCGCCGACGGCGCCGCAGGGGACGGTCTCGCCGGTCAGCGGGTCGACGATCCGCACCTCGGTCTGGGGCAGCGGCTGTCCCAGGGTCTCGCCCTTGTCCTCGGCGGTGTCGTCGGGGTGGGTGCCGGTGATGCAGGGCGACGCCTCGGTCTGGCCGAAGATGATCGTGAAGCGCACCCCCAGGGTGGCCTCGACGTTGCGGACGAGCTCGACGGGAACGGTCGCGCCCCCCGAGGTGACGATGCGCAGCGCCGAGAGGTCGCGGCCGGTGCGGTCGGGATGCTCCATCGCGGCGATCAGCATCGTCGGGGCGCCGCAGGTGACGGTGGCGCGGTGGGTCTCCATCAGCTCGAGGTAGAGCCCGGGGTCGAAGGCGACCACCGGGATCAGCGTCGCCCGGCTCTGCGCCGCGCCCAGCACCCCCAGCACGCACCCGGCGGTGTGGAAGAGCGGGAAGGGATTGACCACCACGTCGCGGGCACCCCAGCCCATCCGCCGGGTCATCAGCAGGGCGTTGTTGACGATGCCGCGGTGGTGGAGCAGCGCGGCCTTAGGGAAGCCGGTCGTGCCCGAGGTGTACTGGATCTGGGCGGGATCGCCGGGGGTGACCGCGGGCAGCGCCTGGGTGGATGAGCCGCCGGCGCAGAAGTCCTCCCACTCGGTGAAGAGGATCGCCTCGCGCAGCTCGGGGAGGTCGGGGCGCACCCCGGCGAGCGCGGTCGCCATCGGGTTGCCGCGGAAGTCGGGGAGCAGGAACACCCCGGCCGACCCCGACTGCCGGAGCACGTAGGCGAGCTCGGCGGGCCGGTAGGCGGGGTTCACGGTGACCAGCACGATGCCGGCGAGCGCCGCGCCGTACTCGAGCAGGACCCATTCGGTGAGGTTCGGTCCCCACGCCGCCACCCGCTCGCCCGGGGCGAAGCGGCCGAGGAGGGCGCGTGCCACCCGCTCGGCGTCGGCGAGCAGCCGCTCGTAGGTCCAGCGCCGCCGCGACCCCGGGTCGGGGGTGCCGTCGATCAGCGCGTCCTGGCCCGGCCGCTCCGCGGCGACGGTGCGCAGCAGGCCGCCGACGGTCGTCTCCGCGACGTCCACGCTGGTGTCGGCGGGCCAGTGTGAGGTGGTCAGCGGCACGGGACGACCCTCCTGCTCGGCGAGGTGCCGAGGATACACCCGCCCTCCCCCATCCCCCTCCCGCGATTTCCCCCTCGCTAAATTTCGGTGGCAGCGTTAAGATCCCGGACCGAGTGGAGGAAGGGAGTCCCAGGGTGGCGACGGAGGCTTGACGGTGGTCACTCGTCCGGGGGGGTCAGCGCGCCCGTCAGGCGCGCTTCGGCGGCTGCTCGCGGGAATCGCGGGCGCCGTGGCGCTGCTGGCGGCGGGGTCGCCGACGGTCACGACCATCCACGAGGCTCCGGCGGCCAGCGCCTCGATGTCGAGCCCCAACTGGGCGGGCTACGCGGTCCACCGTCCGGGGATGCAGTTCACCGAGGTCCGGGGCAACTGGGTCCAGCCCATCCTCTCCTGCGCCCAGGGCGGCAGCTACTCCAGCTTCTGGATCGGGCTCGACGGCTACCTCTCCAACTACGTCGAGCAGGTCGGCACCGGGGCCGACTGCGTGCAGGCGAACCAGCCCGCCTACTACGCCTGGTACGAGCTCTACCCCGCCGAGCGGGTGCGCATCGCCATGGTGATCCACCCGGGCGACCATCTCGAGGCGGACGTCAGCTCCGTCCCGGGGGGCACCTCGCTCACGATTCGGGACGTCACCACCGGCCGGGTGTTCGCGACGACGCGGCACGGCGCCAACGGGCCGTTGAGCTCGGCGGAGTGGATCGCCGAGGCCCCCTCCACGTGCAACGGGACCAGCTGCAGCGTGCTGCCGCTCGCCGACTTCGGCAGCGTCGGCTTCTCGGGCTGCAGCGCCAACGCCGGCAGCACGTCGGGGACGATCAACTCGCCGACCTGGTCCGCCGACGTCATCACCATGGTCCGCTCCAACGGACAGGTGCAGGCGCAGCCCTCGACGGTGACCGCCGACGGAGCCTCGTTCAACGTCACCGTTCGCTGATCGTTCGGCGAAGTTGACGCAAGCGGCGGGGGCATGCAACCCTTCGGCGCATTGCCCGAATGAGGGGAAGGGAGGACCGGGGGTGGTCCGACTCCGGCGCTGGTCTCCACTGCTTCTGCTCGCCATCGCCCAGCTGGTGCTGGCGATCGCGTTCCCCTCGCGCGCGCCCGCGCCCGCCTCGACGCCGCCGCCGCTCGCGCTGAGCGCGCCGGGCACCGACGGCGGCGGCGCGGACAGCACCACGACCGACCAGGGCGGCACCGCGACCACCGGCGGTGCCGCGGGCGTGACCGGGACGGCGGGCGGCGTCGGGGGCAGGACCGGGGTGACCGCGGCGCTGCCGGGCAGCGGCGGGCGCGCCGGCGGCGACACCCACCACTGCGTCAACGGGCTGCAGTTCGGCGGCCTGGTCATCGCCCCGCCCTGCGCCCCCACCTGGGGCGGCGGCGACAACGGTGGCGCCACCTCGCAGGGGGTGACCCGCACCAGCATCGAGGTGGTGCTCTACCGGCCCAAGCGCAACGCGGCCGTCGACGCCATCATCGCGTCGCAGGGGCTCAGCAGCAGCCCGCAGCAGGAGCAGGACTTCCGCGATCGGGCCGCCACCTTCATCAACACCCGCTACGAGCTCTACGGCCGCAAGGTCCATTTCGACGTCTTCCAGGGCCAGT
>DATARS010000235.1:0-15106 GCA_036269455.1 Candidatus Dormiibacterota bacterium
GGTGGAGGAGGACGACGAGGCGGCGGCACCCTCGAAGACGGCGTGGAGGGGAAGCTCGCAGTCGTGGCAGACGATCCAGAGCATCCCGGACTCGGCGACCGGCCGCTCGAGCTGGTGACGGCGGCCGCAGTCCTCGCAGGTGATGGCGATGCGGGTCATGTCGGTGTCCCTTCCCCTGACCGGTTGATGCTTGGTGCGCCGCCGGTCCGGCTGCGTCATCAGCGTCTCAGGGGGCTGTGGCGACCACCGTGAAGCCGCCGTTCAGAGATGTGAAGACGGTGCTGCGATCGCGTGACCGTCGCCCGGCGCCCGGGATGCGACCATGTGCCGCCATGGACGAACTGAACCTCCACGACAAGCTGCGAGCCCTTCTCGAGGAGCTGGCGGCGTTCCGCAAGGGCCTCGAGGGCCCGCTCGCGGAGCTGATCGCCGACCAGCGCCGCCGTTCCCCCTTCTCCTACATGATGGAGCCGGGCCCGCCCGCCTGGCCCCCGGGAGAGCACGGCCAGACCGGCGCGAAGTAGGCCCTATTCCTCGGCGCGCAGCGCGATGCCGAAGGCGAGCCGCTCGGTGACCTCGGCGCGCGGTCCGTAGCAGGTCACCCATCCCCGCTCGAGGATGCCGGCGTGCTGCCCGTGGCGCACCGCCGCCCGGGCCGACTGCACCAGCACCAGCCAGGTCACCTCGGGGAAGGCCGCGCGGGCGCGGTCGAGGTCGGCCCAGAGGTCGGAGCGGGCGAGGTCCCAGACCACGGCGGTCTTGCCCGCCGCGAGCATCTGGGCGAGCGAGACCTGCTGGCGGCCGCGCAGCGGCACGTGCTGGGGCAGCAGGCCGAGGAGGCGCTCCTCGATCCCCAGCGCCTCGACGACGTCCTGGGCGCGGCGGCGGAGCCTGCGCGGGGCGGCCCGCTCGGCGAAGCTGACGTTGGCGCCGCACTCGAGCCCCGACTGGAGCACCGGGGGGTCGAGGATGGCGCCGAGCCCGGCCCCGGCGGGGAGGGGTCCGCGGTCGAGGTCGTGCTCCTCCCCTCCGATCCGCACCCGGCCGCGGCCGGGATCGAGCCCCATCAGCACGCGCACCAGCCGGCTCTTTCCCGCCCCCTCGCGCCCGGCGAGAACCGCGGTCTCTCCCTCCGGAACGCTGAGGCTGGCGCCGGCACCGGCGAGGTCCGCCGGGGCGACGCCCTCCAGGGCCAGGCCGACCGCCTCCATCCGCGCCTCCTCCGCCTCGGAGCCGGATGATACGAGCCCCGGTCAGCCGAGCTGAGCGACCCCGGGTGCGGAGTGGCCGAGCAGCTCCGTGGGGAGCGCGGCGCGCACCGCCTCGACAAGGGCGACGTCCGTGCTCTCCACCGAGACCGAGCGGTCGGCGCCGGCACGCATCGCCAGCCGGCCGCCCGCCTGGCGGGTGAGCACCACGATCGTGCAGGTGGGCACCCGAGAGCGGATCGGCGCGGTCGCCTCGATGCCGCCGAGCTCGGGCAGCTCGGCCTCGATCACCACCAGGTCCGGCTGGTGGTGTTCGGCGAGCTGGACGGCGCTCACCCCGTCCTCGGCCTCGGCGACCACGATGTAGGCCCCCGCAGCCTCGAGCAGACCGACCACGCGGCCGCGATTCCCCCGTCTCGCGGCCACCAGCGTCCGGATCCCCATGTGCCTTGTACCCTCTCCCTGAGAACTGATACGCAGACTATAACATCTGAGGTGCGGTTGGGGGCGACATGGGGGGCGACATGAAAGATGCAGCCGCGCCGCTCGTTATGACTTTCAGGAAGGATGCCCAGTGCATGCCAAGGCAGCAGGGTCGCCTCCGGGAGATAGTCAGAGATGGCCACGGTGGGGATCCGTGAGGCGGCGCGGCTGCTGAGCGTCAGCATGGACACGATCCGGCGCAGGATCGATCGGGGTGACCTGCCCGCGCACAAGGACGCGAGCGGCCGCTGGATGCTCGACCTCGACGATTCGCTGATCGTGGCGCCGCCTCCGCCTCCGGTCACCGAGGTGATCAGTGTCGAGCGGGAGGAGCTCATCCGCCTGCGCGCCGAGAACCAGGCGCTGCAGGTGCTGCTCGACGAGGTGCGCACGTCGCGCGACCGCACCGTCGACGCCGAGGCCGAGCTGCGGCAGATCCTGGGCATGATGACCCTGCGCCGGCCCGGCATCGCCGGCCCCGAGGGCGGGGACTCCGAGGCGCTGGACGCCGGCGAGCCGACCCGCCGCTGGTGGCAGCGCCGCCGGCCGGCGATCGAGCAGCGGCACGAGGACGACCCCGACACCGACTGACGGCGCGCCCCGGCGAGTGGTGGGCGAGACGGGATCGGCGGGTCCGGGCATCGTGGGCAATGTCATGGGCATGCCCATGGCGATGCGCAACCTTGCGGAGGTTTGCGTGTATACTCGGAGCCTCTGAACTCGTTCCCCCCCCTCTCGGGGCGTCCCTGGTTTCCGGGGGCGCCCTTTTTTCTTCATCTGACGCAAACGCACGCGCTGCACTGGGCACGGCCGGAACCCGTCACGCGATTCAGGCGGAGGGGGAACGCTCCGGTGCGGCGGCGCCGTGCCGTCCGGCTCCGCCGCTGAACCGCGCTGCGCCGCGCCGGGTCTCGCCGGAGCGCACGACCTCGACGCCGTGACGGAACTCGTTGGCGAGCGCGCCGGGCAGGTCGAGCGACCACTGTTCGAGGGTGCTGGTGCGGTCGGCGCGCATGCAGGCCTGGGGCAGTGCGGCGAGCTCGTGGGCGAGCTCGACCGCGGCCGGGAGCGCTCCGCCCATGGGCACCAGGCGGTCGGCGAGCCCCCAGGCGTGGGCCTCCGCGGCGGCCACCGGGCGCCCGGTGAGGATCATGTCGAGGGCGCGGCCCTGGCCGACGATCCGGGGCAGCCGCACCGTGCCGCCGTCGATCAGCGGCACCCCCCAGCGACGGCAGAAGACCCCGAAGACCGCCGTCTCGGAGGCGACGCGCATGTCGCACCAGAGCGCCAGCTCGAGGCCGCCGGCGACGGCGTGGCCCTCGACCGCGGCGATCACCGGCTTGCCGAGGCGCAGCCGGGCCAGGCCCAGCGGCGCATCGCCGTCCGGCGCCATCCGGTTGATCCGCTCGCCCGCGCCGGCGACGGCGTGGAGATCGGCCCCGGCGCAGAAGACCCCGTTCGCCCCGGTGAGGACGCCGACGCTCGCCGCCTCGTCGGCGTCGAAGGCCCGGAACGCGGCGGCGAGCGCCTCCGCGGCGGGCCGGTCGACGGCGTTGCGCACCTCCGGCCGGTCGATGGTCACCACCGTCACCGGCCCGTCCCGTTCCACCCGCACCGCGCTCATCCCGTCTCCTCCGGTGCCAGCCCGAAGGCGTCCTCCGCGGCGCGGACGATGCCGACGTAGCCGGTGCAGCGGCAGAGGTGGCCGCCGAGGCAGTCGATGATCTCATCGCGGGTCACCTCTCCCCGCCGCGGCCAGAGCTCGGCCAGCGACATCAGGATCCCCGCGGTGCAGAAGCCGCACTGCAGCCCGTGGCGGAGGTGGAGGGCGCGCTGCAGCGGATGCAGCTCACCTCCGCTGGCGAGCGCCTCGACGGTGGTCACCTCCGCCCCCTCGGCCTGGACGGCGAGGAGCAGGCAGGAGCGCACCGCCACGCCGTCGAGGAGAACCGTGCAGGCGCCGCAGACGCCGTGCTCGCAGCCGAGGTGGGTGCCGGTGAGCAGGGCCTGCTCGCGGATGGCGTCGGCGAGGGTGGTGCGCGGCTCGACCCGGGCCTGCACGGCCCGGCCGTTGACCGAGAGGCGCAGCTCCCTCATGCGGCGGTGGCGCCGAGCGCGGCGAGGGCGCGGCGGGCGACCACCCCGACGAGGTGCCGGCGGTAGGCGGCGCTGCCGTGGAGGTCGCCGGCGGGCGCGGCGGCGGCGATGGCGCGCTCGGCGAGCTCGCCGGGGTCGCCCTCGACCAGATAGGCGCGGGGACCAGCGCCGAAGACCGCCAGCCGGCCCTCGCCGCCCGAGGGCGAGACCCCCGCGACCACCCCGGCGAGGGCGAAGTCGCCGGCGCGGCGGGCGACCTCGAGCACCCGCCAGCGCCACCCCGGCGGCGGTCGCAGCCGCAGCGCCGTGGCCAGCTCGCCGGTGACGAGGGTGGTGGTGAAGGGTCCGGCGAGGAGGTCGTCGACCGCCACCTCGCGGCCTCCGCCCGCCGAGCGCAGCTCGAGGCTGCCGTCGAGAGCGAGCGCCACCGCGCACATCTCCGCGGCGGGGTCGGCGTGGCAGACGCTCCCCACCACGGTGCCGCGGTTGCGGATCGCGGGGTGGCCGACGTGGCCGAGCGCCTCGGTGAGCACCGGGAGCAGCCCGGCGCGCTCGACCTCGCGCTGCCGCGCCAGCGCGCCGATGCGCACCACGCCGTCCTCCGCGTGCATCCCGCCGAGCTCGGCGCCGAGACGGTGGAGGTCGACGAGCAGCGCCGGCCGCGCCAGCCGGAAGGCGAGCAGCGGCATCAGGCTCTGGCCGCCGGCGAGCACCCGGCCCTCGTCCCCGGCCTCGGCGAGGCGGTCGACGGCGTCGGCGACGCTGGTCGGGGCGACGTGCTCGAGCGGCGGCGGCTTCAGCTCAGCGGCCCTCGTACTCGGGGTCGCGGCGCTCGAAGAACGAGGTCACGCCCTCGTGGTAGTCGCGGGTGCTGCGCAGCATCGCGTAGGCCTTGCGCTCGATCTCCATGGCGGCGCGGAGGTTGGTGTCCATCCCGTGGTTGAGCGCCGACTTCAGCGTCGCCATCGCCAGCGGCGAGCGGCTCGCCAGCTCGTCGGCGATGCGCAGCGAGGTGTCCTCCAGCCCCTCGGGCGCGGCCACCTCGCAGACCAGCCCGCAGTGCAGCGCCTCCTCGGCGAGCATTCGCCGGCCGCGCAGGATCATCTCCCGCCCCCGCGACCAGCCGATCAGCCGGGGCAGCCGCTGGCTCCCGCCCGAGCCGGGCATCTGCCCCCGGGTCGACTCCGGCAGGGCGAACTCGGCGCGGGTGCTGCACACCCGGATGTCGCACATCAGCGCCAGCTCCATGCCGGCGCCGAAGCAGTAGCCGTCGACGGCGGCGATCACCGGCTGGGGCACCTCCTCCACCGCCGCCAGGTTCTCGCCAAGATGGGCGAATTCGTACGGCTCGCGTTCGAGGAACCCGCGCATGTCGCCGCCGGAGCTGAAGTAGCCGCCCGCCCCGGTGATGACGATCACCCGCACCGAGCGGTCGGCGCCGAGCTCGGTGATGCGGTCGGCGATCTCCTGGCGCATCTCCCAGGTGATGGTGTTGCGCTTCTCCGGCCGGTCGATGGTGAGCCGGGCGACGGGCCGGTCGGCCAGCCGCTCCACGCGAATCTCGCTCATCGCTCCCCCTTGTGCAGCCATTCCCAGATCCGCCCGCCGTGGACGGGCAGCTCGTTCACCTCGATGCCGTGCGCGCGCAGCGCGTCGGTCACCGCGTTGGCGATCGCCGCCGGCGCCGCCATGCAGTTGCCCTCGCCGATGCCCTTGGCACCGCTGGGCACGAAGTCGGTGTCGCCGTCCAGGTGGTGGATGCGCAGCTCGGGCATCTCCCGGACGGACGGGCAGAGGTAGTCCATGAAGGAGGTGGTCTGCGGGGTGCCGTCGGCGTCGTAGACGAGCTCCTCGAGGAGCGCGCCGCCGAGCCCGTGGGCGAGCGCCCCGGCGACCTGCCCGTCGGCGAGCAGCGGGTTGAGGATGCGCCCGGAGTCGTGGACGCTCGCGTAGCGCAGCACCCGCACCTCGCAGGTCTCGGGGTCGATGTCGACCAGGCAGAGGTCGGCGACCCCGCCGTAGCAGATCGAGGAGTCGACGGTGTCGTCCGCCGCCGGACCGCGGGCCAGCTCGCTGCTGAAGGAGGCGGTGACGGTCAGCAGCGGGTCGACCCCCCGCGGGAGCGACCCGGGGTCCCAGTGGGCGAGTCCGGCGACCCGGCGCAGCGGCACCGAGCGGTCGGTGCCCCGGGTGCGCACCGTGCCGTCGACCAGCTCGAGGTCGGCTGGGTCGACCTCGAGCATCTCCGCGGCGATGGCGCAGAGGCGCAGGCGCAGCGCTGCGCAGCTGCGCTGGATGGCCGAGGCGGTGATCGGCGCGAAGCGGCTCGAGTAGGACCCGCTGGAGACGTTCCACTGCTGCGCGGCGGTGTCGATCGAGGGGTCGACGCGCACCTGGTCCATCGGGATCCCGAGCTCGTCGGCGACGATCTGGGCGGCGACGGTCTCGTGGCCCTGGCCCTCCGGGGCGGTGGCGATGCGCAGCCGCACCGCGCCCATCGGGTCCATCGTCAGGGTCGCGGTCTCGATGCACCCCGACTTGCCCAGGCCGCGGGCGCGCTCGTCGGGGGTGCGCGCCAGGTCGATGTAGCCGAGGTTGGTGCCCGACGGGTCGACCACCAGCGCCATCCCCACTCCGGCGAGCCGTCCCGCGGCGCGCAGCCGGTCGCGCTCGGCGAGCAGCCCGGCGTGGTCGCCCTCGCGGAGCAGCGCGTCGAGCAGCCCGGGATAGTCGCCGGAGTCGTACACCCCGCCCGAGGGCGTTCGGTAGGGCATGCGCTCCGCGGGGATGAGGTTGCGGCGGCGCACCTCGACGGCGTCGAGCCCGGCGTCGCGGCCCACCATCTCCACCAGCCGCTCCACGGTGAAGTAGAGCTGCTGGCCGCCGAAGCCGCGGTTGAGGCCGGTGGGGGCGCGGTTGGTGAGCACCGCCCGCGCCTCGACGGCGAGGTGCTCGATGGCGTAGGGCCCGACCAGGTTGCCGAAGCAGCGGTAGAGCGTCGCCGGCTCGGGCGGGCGGAGGTGGGCGCCGACGTCGTCGAGGATCTCGAGCCGCAGCCCGGTGATCCGGCCGGAACCGTCGACGGCGGCGGCTGCCCTGGTGAGCCGGGCGGTGCCCGCCTGGCTGGCGACGAGGTCCTCCCAGCGGTCGGCGGTCCAGCGCACCGGCACCCCGGCGATCCGGCTGGCGAGGGCGATCAGCGGGATGTAGGCGTACACACCCGACTTGATCCCGAAGCTGCCGCCGATGTCGGGCGGCACCACCAGCCGCAGCCGGTTCTCGGCGATGCCGAGGCTGGCGGCGACCAGCGGCTGCATCACGAAGGGGCCGTGGAAGTTGCTCCAGACCGTGACCTCCCCGGCGGCGTCGTCCCACTCGGCGAGCACCGCGTAGCACTCCACCGGCGTCGAGCTGTACCGCGGGAAGCGGAAGCTCGCCTCGACGGTGCGCGCGGCGGCGGCGAAGGCGGCGTCGGGCTCGCCGTAGCGGAAGGACCGGGCGCTGACCACCCGGCCGCGCTCGACGTCGAGGACCGGGTCGAGCGGCTCGTAGTCGACGAACACGAGGTCGGCGGCGTCCTCGGCGACGTAGCGGTCGCGGGCGACCACCACCGCGACCGGCTCGCCGGCGTAGCGCGCGGTGTCGAGGGCGAGCGGCCAGTAGGGGTCGGCGCCGGGGACACCGACGCCGAAGGGGCGGAGCAGCCGCCGCGCGTCGTCGGGGGTGACCACCGCGAGCACCCCGTCGAGGGCGCGCGCCGCGGCGGCGTCGACGCTCAGGACCCGGGCGTGGGCGTGGGGGCTGCGGACGATCGCGGCGTGGTGGATGCCGGCGGTGGGGGAGAGGTCGGCGACGAACCGCCCGCGGCCGCGGAGCAGCCGGGCGTCCTCGACCCGCGGGATCGGCCGGCCGACCAGCGGGCGCGCGACGACCGGCTCACCCATGCCCGGGGAATGTACCGGAGGGGCGCCCCCGCGCTCAGGCCAGGGCGCGCAGCTCGGTGGTGGGCGGGTTCGCGTCCACGATCCTCGCCATCTCGACGGCTTCCATCGTCTCCACCTCGAGCAGCCGCCGGGCGACCGCGTCGAGGGCGTCGCGGTGGGCGAGCAGGGTCTGGTGGGCGCGGCCCTCGGCCTCGGCGATCAGCCGCTCGACCTGCTCGTCGACCGCGAGCGCCATGTGCTCGGAGTGGTCGCGGCCGAGGCTGTCGGCGCCGGTGCCGGAGAAGGTGCGCAGCCCCAGGGGGCTCATGCCCCACTCGGTGACCATCCGGCGGGCGGTCTCGGTGGCACGGTGGAGGTCGTCGTGGGCGCCGGTGGTGACGTTCTCGGGGCCGTACACGAGCGCCTCGGCGCAGCGGCCTCCGAGCATGGCGGCGAGCTGGTCGCGCAGCTGGGCGCGGCTCAGCAGCACCCGCTCCTGCTCGGGCAGGGCCATGGTCCAGCCGAGCGAGCGGCCGCGGCTGACGATGGTGATCTTGTGCACCGGGTCGGCGTCGGCGAGGACGTGGAAGAGGATGGCGTGGCCGGTCTCGTGGTGGGCGATGACCGCGCGGTCGCGCTCAGTGAGGATGCGGCTGCGCATCGCCGCGCCGCCGAGCACCCGGGCGATCGCCTCCTCGAGGTGCTCCATCTCGACCGCCTTGGCATCGCGGCGCGCCGCCAGCAGGGCGGCCTCGTTGAGGACGTTGGCGAGGTCGGCGCCGGAGAAGCCCGGGGTCTGCCGCGCGATCGTGCGCAGCTCGACCGCCGGAGAGAGCGTCTTGTTGCGGGCGTGCACCTCGAGGATGCGCTCGCGACCGGCGATGTCGGGGACGTCGACGGTGACCTGGCGGTCGAAGCGGCCGGGGCGGAGCAGCGCCGGGTCGAGCACGTCGATCCGGTTGGTGGCGGCGATCACGATGATGTTGGCCCGGTCGTCGAAGCCGTCCATCTCGACGAGCAGCTGGTTGAGGGTCTGCTCGCGCTCGTCGTTGCTGTTGAGGCCGCTGCCACGGCGCCGGCCGACGGCGTCGATCTCGTCGATGAAGATGAGGCAGGGCGCCTGCTTGCGGGCCTGGGCGAAGACGTTGCGGACGCGGCTGGCACCGACGCCGACGATCATCTCGACGAACTCCGAGCCGCTCAGCGCGATGAAGGCCACCCCGGCCTCACCGGCCACCGCCTTGCTCAGCATCGTCTTGCCGGTGCCGGGAGGGCCGGCGAGGAGCACCCCCTTGGGGATGGTCGCGCCCAGGCTGCGCAGCCGCTCGGGATCGCGGAGGAACTCGACGATCTCCGCCAGCTCCTCCTTGGCCTCGTCGACGCCGGCGACGTCGGTGAAGCGCAGCGTCGGCCGGCTCACCTCGCGGCGGGGCATGTTGCCCATGCTCATCCGGCCGCCGCCGCCGCCGGCTCCCCGGCGCGCCATGAAGAGGAAGACGAAGGTGATGATCAGCAGGAGGACGCCGCCGGCCACCGGCAGCAGGGAGAGGAGGGTCCGCTCGCCGTCGCCGGCGCGATACCCCGTGGCCACGGTGAGGACCATGACCACGAGCAGGGGGAGCGTCAGCACCGCTCCCAGGACGATCAGCAGAAGCAGCCGGGAGCGGGGGTCTCGCATGGGGTCACTCTGAGCCCTGCCGGGGCCCCGGTCGGCCGGTGTCACGCGCCCGTGGTCGTCCTGTCGGCGATCGGTCATGCGCCGCCGGCGGCGGGGTGCGACGCTCAGGGAACGGCGGGGCCCCGCGGCCCTGTACAGTTCGATCCCTTCAAGGCGATGTCCCTCAGACCCTCTCAGCGGAAGTCACCTGGATGAGCGCCGCCCGCCGTGGTGCCATCGCCGCGACCGTCCTCCTCGCAGGACTGGTGGCGCTTCTCCTGAGTCCCGTGAGCACTCTCGCGATCGGCACCCCCGCGCCGATCCCCACGGCATCCGTGGCGCCGGAGGCCACTGCGAAGCCAACCCCCAGTCCAACGCCGTGTCCAACTGGACTGCTCAACACCCCGTGCTCGCTGCCGGGCAGCTCGAGCACCACCACGACATCCACCACCGAGGCCACCACCCAGTCCACGCTCACCTACGCGGTACTCCCCGGCAACGTGGGGACGATCCCCCCGACCGCGACCCCCAAGCCGCCGCCCACGCCCTCGCCGAGCCCCGCGGAGATCACCGACGTGGGCACCAGCGCCCTCGCCCCCGGTGAGGCGACGACGACGAGCCAGGCCACCCGGGCGAGCACGGTGATCAACCCTCAGTCCGGTGGCGACTCGAGCAGCGTCCTCCCGCTCACCGTTCTCGCCTTCCTGGTGGTGGTCGGCGGCGGCGCGATCTTCCTGATCACGCGCCTGCGCTGAACGCCGGATTCGACCGGAGCGGTTGACCTGATGCGTTCGTCGTTCTAGGATCCAGGGGACAGGCCGCGGCGGGAACGGTCCGGTCAGGGCTGTTCGGAAGAGGGTGAGCGAGATGAGAGGAGTCACCGCAGCGGCGATCACCGGCTACCTGGCGATGATCGCCCTCCAGATCAACTTCGTGACCCCGCGCCCCGCGGAGGGGGCCACCCTGCGCCTCGGCCAGGTGCTGAGCATCGGCGGCGACGCCGGGGTCTGCGTCCTGCCGGTGTGCCTGCTCGGCACCCCCTGCGTCCTCGGGGTGGGCGGCACCTGCCTGCTCCCCGCGACCCCGCCGGCGCCGGTCGCGCCGCAGCCGCGCACCCCGCAGTCGGCTCCCCCTGCCGCGGCCGCGCCGCCGCCCGCGACCGTCGCCATCCGGCCCGCCCCCGCGCCGGCACACGCCGCGCCGCGGGTGACCGCCGTCCACGCCGCGGCGCCGCCGCCCGCTCCCGCCCCGGTGGTGGTCGCGGTCGCCCGTCCTGTCGCCGCGGTGCCGATCGTGCAGGCCCCGCCGCTCGGCAGCGGCGCGCTGCCGGCCCCGGCGACCGTCCTCGCCCCACGCACCGCGTCGCCGGCGCCCGAGGGAGGCGCCTGGTGGCTCTATGCTCTCTTCGTGGTGATCGACCTCGCCGCCGCGATCGCGCTGGCACTGCTCATCCGCCGCAACGCCGCCGCCCCGTCGAGGCGCTGAGCGGTGCCCGACGCGTGACCCGGCGGCGCGCCCCGGCGAACTCGCTGGGGATCAGCGACCTGGTGGTGTTCGCCGGCGTGCTCGTCGGGATCCTCGTCCTGGTGATCTGGCTGGCGGCGCGGTAGGGCCGGTCAGCCGACGTCGCCCTGGATGAAGGCGGCGGTGCGCGGGTCGGTGGGGGAGGCGAAGATGACCGACGCCGGCCCCTGCTCGACGAGCTCGCCGACGCCGTCGTCGTCGGCCATCAGGAACGCGGCGACGTCCGACACCCGGCGCGCCTGCTGCATGTTGTGGGTGACGATCAGCACCGTGCGCTGGGGGACGAGCGTGCGGATCAGCTCCTCGAGCACCCGGGTCGACTTGGGGTCGAGGGCCGAGGTGGGCTCGTCCATCAGCAGCACGTCGGGGTCGACGGCGAGCGCCCGCGCGAGGCAGAGCCGCTGCTGCTGGCCCCCGGAGAGCTGGAGCGCGGACATGTCGAGACGCCTGCTGACCTCCTTCCAGAGGCCGACCTCCTTCAGCGTCCTCTCGACGATCCGCATCCCCTCCTTGCGCTCGACGCGACCGCAGAGGCGCAGGCCGTAGAGGATGTTGTCGGCGATCGACATCGGGAACACGTTGGGCCGCTGGAAGAGCATCCCCACCTGGCGGCGCAGGGTCGCGACGTTCTCCTCCGGGGAGGTCACCTCCTCCCCGTCGACGAGGATCTTCCCGCTCATCCGGAACCCGGGCACGGTGTCGTTCAGCCGGTTGATGCAGCGGATCAGCGTGCTCTTCCCCGAGCCGCTCGGCCCCATCAGCGCCGTCACCGCGCCGGCCGGCGCACGCAGATCGACCTCGCGGAGGACGAGCGCGGTGCCGAACCACACATGGAGACGCACGGTCTCGACCTTCAGCTCGCCGGCGCTCGTCGACGTCACTGTGACGAGCCTACCCGAGCGGGCCGAGTCAGGACTCAGCCGATGACGGCGCCCTGGCCGGTGAGCGTCTCCGCCCGCGCCGGGGTGGTGACGCAGTCGCCCTCGGTGGGGTGGAACTGGTAGAGGCAGGAGATCTCCATCACCGGCCCGGAGCCGACCATCTGCCCGGCGTTGCCGAGGAACGACTCGGTGAAGGTGCCGGTGGCGTGGACCACCCCGAGGCTGGTGGGGACGTGCATCGAGTAGGTGCCGCGGCCCACGCCGTCGGAGCAGGTGTCGCCCCCCGACGGCCCGGTGCCGTACTCGCCCTCGAAGCCGAAGGTGCCGGCGCCGAGGATCGCCTGGCCGAAGATCGCCCCGACGCACTCGATGGTGCCGGTCTCCCCCCCGGTGGTGAAGGTGCCGCGGGTCGGGGTCGTCGTGAATCCGGGGAGGACACGAAAGCTCGCCGCGAAGGTGCAGACCGCTCCGCCCTGGGCGCGGGCCGGTGTGGCCGTCGTCGCCAGCGCGGCGGAGAGCAGCAGCGCGCAGGCCGCCAGGATGCGCAGGCGCCTCATGCCGCGACTGTGGTCGACGCGGCCACGCCTGTCAATGCGCGTGCGGAACCCGCATGCGCGGCTGCCCGCCGCCGACCCGTACATGTGATACGCGCATGCAGGTTATCTGACTACATCGATGTGCTATTCTGCCCCACGCCTTTCGTCTGAGCCCGGGCGCCACTCCCCCCAACGGTGGCGTCCGGGTTCCCTGCCCACCATCCCGGCGAGCTCGACCACGTCGGCGGCGAGGTCCTCGTCGTGGAGCAGGCGACGCAGCTCCTCCTCGCCGATCTGGCCGCGGTCGTACGCGGCCGCGGCGAGCGCCACGTAGCGCCGCGGCCAGCCCAGCGTGTCCCGAGCCGAGCGCCCGGCGCGGACCAGCTCCCAGAGACCGGCGCGGCTGCCGATGTAGAGCGACTCCTCGAGGGTCGGCTCCCCGAGCGAGGCGAGGTGACGGCGTCCGGCGTCGCTCAGCACCAGGGCGTGGCCCAGGTGCCAGAGCAGGCCGCGCATGCTCAGGCCCCACTCGAGGGAGAGCACCACGAGCTCCTCGTGGGTCCAGCTCAGCGGGTCGCGCCCACCGAGCTGGAGGCGCAGTGGCGCAGCGGGGACGAGCAGGTGGGCGGCGAAGGCGTCGGCGCGCCGCTCGACGGCGGTGGTGCCCCCGAGCACCTGGCGGTCGACGTGAAGGGTCACCGCGGGGTCGGCGCCCTCGAAGAGCAGGTGCGCGAGCACGTGCGCGGTGACGAAGCGCTGCTTGCGCATCAGCCGGCCGTCGGTGTTCACGGCGATGAGCCGTCGCCCGCGGGCGCGCAGCAGCACCGCGTCGGGGCCCCCGGGCATCGGCCGGCGCACGGTGAGCAGGTCGGGGTCGATGCGCTCGATGAGCCCGACCAGGTCGCGGATGGGGGCGGCGCCCAGCCCGTGCTCGTAGCGGAGCGCCTCGGCCTTCTCGCGTCCCTCGAGCAGGGGGCGGAGCTCGCTCACCCCCGTGCCAGCTGCTCGAGCCGGTCGAGGTCATCGAGAAAGCCGGGGACCCAGTCGAGCGCCGCGGTCAGCTCCGGGTCGCCTGCGGCCTCGAGCCGCTCCCGGTAGTCGCGGGGGCCGCCGCCTCCGATCAGCGCGCCGATCTCCACCCCCAGCGCCCCGGCCAGGCGGGTGAGCTCGTGCGACCCGACCCGGCGCTCGCCGGACTCGACGCGCGACATCGCGGCCTGTCCCAGCCCGGTCGCCTGACCCAGCTGCCTCTGGGTCAGCCCCGCAGCGGCGCGCGCCGCGGCAATCGCGGCGCCCATCCGGCGGCGTTCGTCCTGGGGCTCCATCGACCCCATTGTGCCCGCGGCGCGCGCGCCCCCGTGTATGCGGAATGCGCGTGCGACATGGGCGCATATGGTTGACGGATATGCGATTTCGGCCCTCCCCCGGGTGATCTTTGGGGGTGATCGGCGGCGCTGCCGCAACGTCGCGGCCCCGGGGGATGTCGTCGTGGGATAGGGGCCGGAGCGCCCGCGAGGAGGTGATGCCAGAGCAGGACCACGCGTGTCTCGACGTGTTGTGAAAGATGGGACGGATAGGGACGGATTTCCGTATGAGGATTCGACGAGCACTTCTGGCAGGTGGGGGAGCGGCCCTGCTGGTCCCGTCGGCGCTGGTGGGCGCCGGCACGGTGGTCCCCGACCTGCTCGGCCATTCGACCGCGGTCAAGGTGGTGCGGAGCGTCAGCCCGGTGGAGACACCCGGCGGCGTCAAGAGCATCGTCAACTACACCGTGCAGACACCCCCGCGCGCGGTGGCGCGCGCCGCGGTCCCGGCAGCGCTGCCGGCCGGGGTGACCACACGGGCCACGCCGGCGGCGGCGGGCTGCCCCGGCCCCGGGCCGGGACACGAGTACATGGTGGTGTGGTCCGGCAAGATGAACGCCGGTGACCTCACCGGCAAGGATGCGCTGATCTTCGCCAACGGCGGCGCCGTCAACCCCCAGGCCATCCGCGACGTGCTCCCGCAGGAGACGATGCCAGGACAGGACATGGAGGTGGTGATCGACGCCGAGCGCGGCTGCAACACCTATGGCAACGTCGTCGACGTCGCGCTCATCCCGGGCGCGGACGGCGTCGAGAACGAGCCGCACCATATGCAGTACATGTGGTTCCCCGGCCAGCCGCTCTGGGCGGGCGGCCTGTTCAGCTCGCGGCTCTTCACCTGGGACGCGAGCGCGCTGCCCAAGCTCAACCTGATCAGCACCCAGGAGCCCTTCGCGACCCCGGGCGGGTCGATCTGGGACGCCTTCGCCACCCTCCCCGACGGCACCGCCTACGGCACCCTGATGGGCGGCCCGCTGCAGGTCTACGGGATGACCCCTGGCGAGGTGGTGCACATCGGCCCCAGGGGCCAGATCATGGGTGAGTTCCCGGCGACCGCCGCCGAGGGCCTTCCCCCGACCGACGTCAACGGCCTGCCCACCTGCCCCGACCTGGGCAGCTGCGCCAACCCCCACGGCATCCAGCTGCGCAAGGACCTCAACGTCCTGGCGACCTCGGACTACGCCGAGCCCGCGCGGCTGGTCGAGGATCCGCTCAAACCGGAGAACTACAACGTCTTCCGGCGCACCGTGCGGGTCTGGGACATCAGCGACACCAACCATCCCAAGATCGTCAAGGTCGACGTGATGCCCAAGGGTCCGCGCGACGACGCCAACCCGGCGCACCAGGAGAACCTGGGGATCATGGAGCTGGGCAAGACCTGGGACTACCCGCTGCCCAACGGCAAGGTGCCCAAGGGGTTCTTCTCGGAGTCG
>DATARS010000236.1:0-2615 GCA_036269455.1 Candidatus Dormiibacterota bacterium
CAGCCGGTCGCCCCGGCCCACGGTGGAGTTGGTCGCCACCTCGGTCGCCGCCCGGCGCAGCCGCTGGAGTGGATGGTCGAGGCGCACCCGGCCGTGCCCGCGCAGGAACTTGCGGACGCGCACGGCGATGCCGAGCAGGAACACCGCCACCGCCACCGCGGCGAGGGTGTAGAAGAGCGTCACCATCCAGGAGGCGAAGTTCTCGAAGACCTCCCGGTGGGTGTCCTGCAGGGCGAGCACCGCGTCCTCCTACGCGTTCGCGGTGGCGCACTCGGTGAGCGCGGGGACCACGTCGAAGAGGTCGCCGCAGATGCCGTAGTCGGCGACGTCGAAGATCGGCGCGTTGGCGTCGGTGTTGATGGCGATGATCAGCTCGGCGTCCTTCATCCCCTGGAGGTGCTCGGGCGCGCCGCTGATGCCCACCGCGAGGTAGAGCTTCGGCTTCACCGTGACCCCGGACTTGCCGACCTGGCGGACCTTGGGCAGCCAGCCGCTGTCGATGATCGGCCGCGACGCCGAGACCGTGCCGCCGATCGCGGTGGCGAGCTCCTCAACCATCTCGATGTTCTCCTGCGACTCGATGCCCCGGCCCACCGAGACGAGGATCTCCTCCTTGGTGATGTCGACCCCGCCCGCCTCGGGCCGGATCATCCGGCGGAAGCTCATCCGCCCCGGCGCGGCCGCCGCGGCGACATTCTCGACCGCTCCGGCCGAGCCCCGCCCGGCCTCGCCCGAGGTCGAACCCGGCACCACGGTGAGCACCACGCGGCCGCCGTCGACCTCGCTCTCGGCGAGCAGCTTGCCGCCGTAGAGCTGGCTGGTGGTGACCAGGGCGCCACCCTCGCGGGTCGCCCCGACCACGTAGGAGACGAGCGGGGCGCCGAGTGACGCGGCCACCGCGGCGGCGGTGTCGAGCCCCACGGCGCTGGTGGCGGCCAGGACGAGCTCGGCGCCGCGGTCCGCGGCGAGCGCGGAGATCGCCGCGGCGTACGCCTCGGGGAGGTAGTCGGCCATCTGGGCGCCGTCGAGGACGCAGACGGTGTCGGCGGCGATCGTGCCGGCGCCGCTCTCGAAGCCGGGACCGCCGCCGGCGACGATCACGCTGCCGCCGTCCGCCAGCTGGCGGGCGAGCGCGGCGAGCTCGTAGGTGGTGTCGGAGAGAACGCCGTCGAGCTGCTCGCCGACGACGAGGACGGTGGCACCCATGGGTGTTCTCCTGCTAACGGCGCACGAGCTTGCGCTCGGCGAGGATCTCGAAGAGGCGCTTCGCCTGCTCCTCGGCACTGCCCTCGATCATCTCGGCGTGGCCCGCGGCCTCGGGGCGGTAGAGCCGGCGGATGCGCAACCCGCTGCCCTGCCCGTCCGATCCCGCGGCGACCTCCTCGAGGGTGACCGTCTTCATCAGCTGGCGCACCTTGCTCACCGCCGCGTAGCGGGGCGCCTGGCGTGCCGCCTGCACCCCGACCACCGCCGGGAGGGTGACGTCGATCTCGGCCATCAGGCCGCCGGAGTACTCCTGGCGCACCGTGGCGGTGCCGCCGTTCAGCGTGACCCCGCTCACCACGCTGACGCAGGGGAGCCCGAGCTGTGCGGCGAGGAGGACGGGGAGCTGGCCGTCGAGGTCGTCGGGGGCCTGGACCCCGCCGAGGACCAGGTCGGCGCCGAGGCCGCCGATCACCCCGGCGAGGGCGGCGGCGGTGGTGTGGTTGTCGCCGCCGCGGGCGAAGTTCCCGGTGACCTTGATGGCCCGGTCGGCGCCCTTGGCGAGGGCGGTGAACAGGTAGGTGTCGACGTCACCGGTGTCGGCGGCAATCGCGGTCACGGTGGCGCCGGCCTCGTCCTTGAGGCAGAGCGCCTCCTCGAGCGCCTGCTCGTCCCACTCGTTGATCTTGTACTTGAGGTACTCCCGATCGAGGTCGGTGCCGGCGGCGTTGACCTCCAGCTCCTCGACGAGGTCGGGGACCTCCTTGATCGGCACCACGATGTGCACTGGTCAGCCTCCTTCGGTTCTCGGGGCGCTCACGCGCCCACTTCGCGGGGGGCCTCCCCCCTGCCGCCTCCCCCCTGGAGCGACATGTCGATCAGTTCCGCGATGTCGAGCACCCGCAGCTTCCCGGCGTTCCCGGTGGACTTGACCGCGTCCTCGAAGCGGGAGACCTCGAAGGGGCAGCAGACCGCGAGCACGTCGGCTCCGGTCTCGACCGCCTCGCGCACCCGCCGCTCGGAGAGCCGCTCGCTCATGTGCTCGCTGTTGGCGCCGTCGAGCCACATCCCCCCGCCGCCACCGCCGCAGCAGTAGCCGTTGGCGCGGCAGCGCATCATCTCGGTGAGCTCCACCCCGGGAACGGCCTGCAGACACTGGCGAGGGGCGTCGTACTCCCCGTTGTGACGGCCCAGGTAGCAGGGGTCGTGGAAGGTGACCCGCAGGTCGAGCGAGCGCTGCAGCGAGAGCCTCCCCATCAGCGGGGCGAGCAGCTGGGTGTAGTGGATGGTCTCGAAGCTGCCGCCGAGCTTGGGGTACTCCTTGAGGAAGGCGTTGTACGCGTGCGGGTCGGTGACCATCACCCGGTCGAACTCGTAGCGCTGCATGACCCCGATGTTGTGCTCGGCCATCG
>DATARS010000237.1:0-6136 GCA_036269455.1 Candidatus Dormiibacterota bacterium
GCGCGTCTACGGCGAGCTGCTCGACACGCTCTACGGCCGGATGCTCCCGGTGCCGCAGGAGCGGATCCTCGCCGCCACCGACGGGCAGCGCATCGACCTCGGCGGCGGCCACCAGCTCACCCTCGTCGAGTCGCCGGGCCACGCCAAGCACCACCAGGCGGTGCTCGACGAGTCCTCCGGCACCCTGCTGGTCGGCGACTCGGTCGGGGTGCTCCTCCCCGGGGCGCCGTCGCTTCGCCCGGCGGTCCCGCCCCCCGACTTCGACCTCGAGCTCTCGGTGGGCTCGCTCCACAAGTACGTGGCGCTCCGCCCGCAGCACGTCGTGCTGACCCACTACGGGCCGGTGCCCGACGCCGCCGCCGCGCTCGCCGAGTCCGAGGAGACGCTCCACCGCTGGGTCGAGCTCGCCGCCCAGGTCACCCGGGAGAGCCCCGACGCCGGGGTCGAGGAGATCGCCGCGGCCTTCTCCGCCGCCTTCGTGCCCCCCGCCGACCAGCTCGACGAGAAGGTGCGGGCCCGGCTCGAGCTGCTCAACGGCGTGCACAGCAACGCCGCCGGGATCTCCCGCTACCTCGCCCGGCGCCGCGCCCGGGCGGAGGGAGCGGTGCCGCCGCGGTGACGATCGCGGAGGACCGCCTCGCCCGAGGCGGAGAGGAGAGCTCGCCACCGCCGGTGGTGCTCCCGGCGCCCGGGCCCGCGCCGCGGCGGCGGCCGCCGATGCTCGCGGTGGTGCTGCTCAGCGCCTGCGTCGGCCTGGTCGGCGGCGCGGCGGCGGCGTGGGGGGTGTACCAGCGCCTCGGCCCGGTCGAGCGGATCGTCTCGACCCAGCCTCCCCCGTACAGCGGCGGCCCGGCGCAGCCCTCCTACCAGACCATCGCGGCCACCGCGGCGCCCTCGGTGGTGAAGATCCTCACCCGGCCGCTCAGCCCCGCCGATCTCGCCGGCCGGCCCCAGGGCTTCGCCGTCGGCTTCGTCGCCACCGCCGACGGGCTGGTGGTCACCAGCGCCCACGCGCTCGCCGGCGCCACCCGGCTGCGCATCGCCTTCCCCGACGGCCACGCCGTCGACGCCTCGGTCGCGGGGAGCGACCTGGTCCACGGCATCGCCGTGCTCCGCGCCGCCGATCCCAGGCCGCTCACCCCGCTGACCTTCGCCGACGCCGAGGCCCAGGCGCCGCGGCCGGGCGACCTCGCCATCACCGTGGGCTCGCCGCCCTTCGCCGCCACCAGCGTCACCGCCGGGCAGATCAGCTCGACGGGGCGGGTGGTCCCGGCCACGGCCGCGGGCACCGGGGGGGCGGTGGTCGACGTCACCACCGTCGACGCCACCGCCGACCCCTCCGAGGACGGCGCCCCGGTGCTCGACGCCGCCGGGCGGGTGATCGGGGTGGTGCTCGCCGGCGGCGACGGCGCCCCGCCCGGGGTGCTCGCGCTCAGCGGCCGCAGCGCCGCCGACCTGGTCACCGCGATCGAGCGCGGCGGCAGCACCCGCCGGCCCACCCTCGGCGTGGACGCCGTGGTCCTCGACCCCGCGACCGCGGTTGCGGCCGGCCTGCGCCCGGGGGCGCTGGTGCGGGTGGTGGTGCCCGGCGGTCCGAGCGACGTCGCCGGGCTGATCGCCGGCGACGACGTCACCGCCCTCGACGGCATCCAGCTCGACGCGCAGCACCCCCTCGACGCCGTGGCCCTGGGCCTCACCGAAGGCCAGCGGGTCCAGCTCACCGTGGTCCGGGCCGGCGCCGAGCGCACCCTCAGCGTGGTCGTCGGCGGCGGCTGAGCCGGCCGGCTGGCTAGGATGGCCCGCACATGGAACTCACCTTCGTCGGCCTCTCGTGCGTGCGGCTGCGCGGCCGCGACGTCGAGGTGGTGATCGATCCCATCCCCGCCGGGGCGAGC
The DNA here is from genome assembly GCA_036269455.1 of Candidatus Dormiibacterota bacterium. Taxonomy (GTDB): domain Bacteria; phylum Chloroflexota; class Dormibacteria; order Aeolococcales; family Aeolococcaceae; genus CF-96. The sequence goes on from DATARS010000237.1 coordinate 1,896, forward strand.
AGCCGCCCGGCGCGGGTGAACCCCGACATCGTGGTGCGCACCGAGGGCGACGTCGACCTCTCCCTGCTCCGCCCCGCCGAGGGCCGGCCCCAGGAGGTGAGCGGCCCCGGCGAGTACGAGCTGCGCGGGGTGAGCGTGCTCGGTGTCCCCGCCGAGAGCACCACGATCATGCGCGTCGAGGTCGACGACGTCCGCGTCTGCGCGCTCGGCCGCCTCCGCCGCCAGCTCGCCGAGAACGAGATCGACGCCCTGGGGCACGTCGACGTCCTCGCCATCCCCGTCGGCGGCGGCGACGGCCTCGAGGCCCAGGCGGCGGCGCGGCTGGTCAACGCCCTCGAGCCCGCCATCGTCGTGCCGGTGCGCTACGCCATCCCCGGGCTCGCCGGCGAGTACGACCCCGTCGACCGCTTCGCCAAGGAGATGGGCCTCGCCGAGGGCTGGACCGCCCAGCCGAAGCTCAACCTGACCGGTTCGCTCCCCACCACCGAGGAGACACGGGTGGTGGTTCTCGAGCCGAGGGTGCTGGCGTCCTAGTCTCCGCCGAGCGGCCGTGACCCTGCTAGCATTTGAAAAACCTCCACTGGAGAGAGCGCGCATGGCACGGTTCGTGTTCGTCACCGGCGGAGTGGTCTCGTCCCTGGGGAAGGGCATCACCGCCGCCTCGATCGGCACCATCCTCAAGGCGCGCGGGCTGAGCGTGGTGATGCAGAAGCTCGACCCGTACCTCAACGTCGACCCGGGGACGATGTCGCCGTACCAGCACGGCGAGGTGTTCGTCACCGACGACGGCGCCGAGACCGACCTCGACCTCGGTCACTACGAGCGCTTCGTCGACATCTCGCTGAGCAAGGCGAGCAACGTCACCACCGGGAAGATCTACGCGAGCGTCATCGCCAAGGAGCGCCGCGGCGACTATCTCGGCGCCACCGTGCAGGTGATCCCGCACATCACCAACGAGATCAAGGAGCGGGTCCGCCGCGTCGCCGAGGACGCCGCGCCCCGGCCCGACGTGGTCATCGTCGAGGTCGGCGGCACCGTCGGCGACATCGAGTCGCTGCCCTTCCTCGAGGCGATCCGCCAGTTGAAGAACGACGTGGGACGCCGCAACGTCTGCTACGTCCACCTCACTCTGGTGCCGTTCATCTCGGCGAGCGAGGAGTTCAAGAGCAAGCCCACCCAGCACAGCGTGAACACGCTGCGCAGCATCGGCATCCAGCCCGACGTCATCGTCGCGCGCAGCGAGCAGCCGATCCACCAGGGGCTGAAGGACAAGATCGCCCTCTTCGGCGACGTCGAGACCCGCGCGGTGATCAATGTCCCCGACGTGCGCACCATCTACCAGGTGCCGCTGCTCCTCGAGGAGGCGGGGCTCGGAGACTTCATCGTCGAGCAGCTCGACATCACCGCCGGTCCTCCCGACCTGGCGCATTGGTCCGACCTGGTGGCGCGCATGGACGCGACGCGTCCGGCGGTGCGCATCGCCGTCGTCGGCAAGTACGTGCAGATGCCCGACGCCTACATGAGCGTGATCGAGGCGCTGCGCCACGCCGCGGTGCATCACGGCGTCGAGGTGCAGCTGCACTGGGTCAACGCCGAGGACCTCGAGGGCGACGTGGTCTCGGCACTCGACGGCGTCGACGGCATCGTCGTCCCCGGCGGCTTCGGCCACCGCGGCATCGAGGGCAAGCTCGCCGCCTCGCGGTACGCGCGCCATCACAACGTGCCCTACCTCGGGCTCTGCCTGGGGATGCAGTGCGCGGTGATCGACGTCGCCCGCGAGGCGCTGCAGTCCGAGGACGCCAACTCCACCGAGTTCAACGCCTTCACCGCCCACCCGGTGATCGACCTGCTCCCCGGGCAGCGCGACATCGAGGACAAGGGCGGGACCATGCGCCTCGGCGTCTACCCCTGCCGGCTGGTGCCGGGGTCGAAGGCGGCGGCGGCCTACGGCGAGGCGGTGGTGTACGAGCGTCACCGCCACCGCTTCGAGTTCAACAACCACTACCGCGAGCCGCTGGAGCGCGCCGGCATGGTGGTGAGCGGGGTCTCACCCAACGGCCGCCTGGTCGAGGTGGTCGAGCTCCGCGACCATCCCTTCTTCGTCGCCTCGCAGTTCCACCCCGAGTTCCGCTCCCGGCCGAACGTGCCCCATCCGCTCTTCCGCGACTTCGTCGGCGCCATCTGCGTCCGGGCGGGGTCCTCCTCCGAACCCGCCGACCCCGGCCGCACCTCCGCGCCGCGGCTCCCGGTGTGATCGCCGGCCGGCTCCGATGACCAGCGTGTCCAGGGTCGCCGGCTCACGCTCGCGCGCCGGCCAGGCACGGGACCGCAACCACGCGCTCGAGCTGCTCCGCGCCACCGAGGCGGCAGCGCTCTCGGTGGGACGCTGGCTCGGCCGCGGCGACAAGACCGGCACCCGCGAGGCCGCGCAGGTGGCGATGGCGGAGGCGCTCGCCAGCATGCCCTTCGACGGCCACGTCGTCCTCGGGCCGGACGAGCCCTCCGGGGCGCTCGAGGCGGGCCGCCGCATCGGCTCGGGGCGCGAGCGCATCGACCTGGCGATCGTCCCCGTCGACGGCGTCAGCCTGGTCTCTCGCGGGCTCACCCAGGCGCTGAGCATCGCCGCCGCCGCCGAGCCGGGGGGCATCGCCGCCGCACCGCCGGTGGCCTACATGCACAAGATCGCCGTCGGCCCCGCCGCCCGCGGCTCGGTGGACATCGCCGACACTCCGGAGAACAACCTCCGCCGCGTCGCCTTCGCCATGGACGTGCACGTCCGCGACCTCACCGTCTGCATGCTCGACCGCCCCCGCCACCTCGCCCTGCTCGAGCGGGTGCGGGAGATGGGCGCCCGGGTCGCGCTGATCAGCGACGGCGACATCGGCGCGGCGATGATGGCGGCGGTCCCGGGCAGCGGCGTCGACGTGATGCTCGGCGCCGGCGGCACCCGTGAGGCGGTGCTCGCCGCCTGCGCGCTGCGCTGCCTCGGCGGCGAGCTCCAGTGCCGTCCCTGGGTGCGCCACGAGGAGGAGGCGGCGGCGGTGCGCGCCGCGGGCTTCGACCCCGAGGCGCCGATGAGCATGGACGCGCTGGTGCCGGGGAGCGGGGTCGCCGTCGCCGTCACCGGGGTCACCGGCGGCGGCCTCCTCCGCGGCGTGCTCTACCACAACTGGTGGGCCGAGACCCACAGCATGGTGATGCGGGCGCGCAGCGGCACCCTGCGGGAGATCTCCACCAAGCACCACGTCGCGCTGCGCCCCGAGGACGCCCGCCGGCTGCGCTAGAGGTTCTGGAGCAGGAAGCTCGTCCCCTCGGCGAGCGGGGTGGCCCAGACCGGGCTGTCGAGGTCGTGGGTGGCGCCGTGGACCATCCGCAGCTCCACGGTGGCGCCGGCGGCGCTCAGCTCGCGTGCCGCGATCACGCTCGCGCCGGCGGGGACCACCGGGTCGGCGGTGCCCTGCTGGAGCAGGATCCGGCAGTGGAGGCCGCCGAAGTTCAGCCCCGGCGACATCGCCGCGAAGAGGGCCGGGTCCTGCTCCGGGGTGCCGATCCCGGGGCGTCCCCGGAAGTAGCTCGGCCGGCGCAGGTAGAGCACCGAGTACTGGCTCTCGCTGGGGGCGTAGAGCACCGCGGTGCGAATCCCCGGGTGGCTCGCGAGCATGACCTCGGCGACGTTGCCCCCCATGCTGTGGGCGATGAGGCCGACGTGGGCGGGATCGACCTCGCGGTCGGCGAGCAGGAGCTCGAGGAGGTTGAGCGAGTCGATGGCGCTGGCGATCGGCAGCGGCTCGGTGCGCGGGTCGGGGTCACCGCCGCCGAGGCCGCGGTAGTCGGGGATGCCCACGAGCACCCCGTGCCCGGCGAGCGGGATGGCCAGCGACATGGCGTCGCCGCCGTTCGCGTAGGTCGCGGGGCTGGAGTACCCGTGGAGCGCGATCACCAGCCGGTGGCGTCCCCGGCTGTCGGGCCGGAGCACCGTGGCGGTCACGCGCAGGCCCTGGCTGCGGTAGGCGACCCGCTGCGAGGTGTACCCGGGACCCGCGATCGGCGGGCCGATCGGCACCAGCGGCTCCGAGGGGCTGAGCTGGAGGCCGCGGAGCGCGGCGATGCTGAGCACCGGTGCGCCGGTCTGGGCGTGGATGATCGCCTTCACCACCGGGCGGGCGCGGGTGGGGGCGTTCGGCACCACCCGGGCGCCGGCGACGGCGGCGGCGTGGTGCTGCGGCCGGCCGCGATCGGTG
>DATARS010000238.1:0-21876 GCA_036269455.1 Candidatus Dormiibacterota bacterium
GCCACCACACACCGCGGCGCCGACCTCGACACCGCCACCGCACACCGCGGCTCCGACCTCGACACCGCCGCCGCACACTGCGGCGCCGACCTCGACACCGCCGCCGCACACCGCGCCGCCGACCTCGACGCCGCCGCCACACTCGGCGCCGGCGACCACCCAGCCGACGGCCGCTCCGACACCGGCGCACACCGCGCCACCGAGCCATCCGGCGCAGCCCACCCAGACGACCAATCAGACGACCACGACGACCACGACGCAGGGCGGCGGCCACAACCAGTCGCCGCCGCCCGGTGGGGGCCACCAGGGCGGCGGTTCCAGCCCGGGGCCGACGGGGCGCTGAGCCCGCGGGGATCGCGGGCTATGATCGCCGGTGGGGGTGCCAATGCCGGCGTCGCGGTCGCGCCGTCCGGCGACGAGGGATGCGTGGGTGTGACCGAGACCGACGGTCTGGCGATCGAGCCGTACCAGCACACTCCGGCGTCGTGCCGCGCCTTCGACCCGCACGCTCGCGAGGTCGCCGACACCGTCGCCGAGATGATCCGCCACCGACTGCCCCGGCTGCAGGTCGAGCACGTGGGCAGCACGGCCATCCCCGGCTGCGCCGGCAAGGGGATCGTCGACCTCATGGCCGTCTATCCCGACGGCATGCTCGCCGAGGCGCGCGCCGCCGTCGACTCGCTCGGCTTCCAGCCGCAGACCTTCGGCGAGCCCTTCCCCGAGGACCGCCCCATGCGGGTCGGAACGGTGCGCGTCCACGGCCGCCGCTATCGCATCCACGTCCACGTGATCTCCGAGTCCTCCCACGAGGTCGACGCGCTGCGCACCTTCCGCGACCGGCTGCGCCGCAACACCGGCCTGGTCCGCGACTACGTGTCGCGCAAGCGCCACCTCATCGCCCGCGGGGTGACCGGATCGCCGGACTACGCGGTCGCCAAGGGCGGCTTCATCAGCGCCGTCCTCGAGGAGCGCCCCCCGCCCCCGGAGGCGTGAGCCGGGTGGCTCAGCCCCGGCGTGTCGCCGCCAGCGCCGCCTCGAGGTCGGCCCAGAGATCGCCGGCGTCCTCGATCCCGACCGAGAGGCGGAGGAAGCCGTCGGGGCACAGCGGGGCGTCGAGCTCGTAGCGTCCGCGACGCTCGAGCGTCGACTCGGTGCCGCCGAGGCTGGTGGTGTGGGTCCACAGCCGGGTCGCCTCGCAGACCGCGTCGGCGCGCGCGGCGCCGCCGGTGACCTCGACGCCGACGACGGCACCGAAGCCGCCCTCGAGCATCCGCGCGGCGCGGACGTGCTGGGGGTGCCCGGCCAGCCCGGGATAGAGCACGGCGGCGACCTCGGGGTGCGCCGCGAGCCGGTGCGCGAGCGTGGCCGCGTTCTCCATCTGGCGGCGGAAGCGCACCTCGAGGGTGCGCAGCCCGCGGAGCGTCAGCCAGGTCTCCAGCTGCCCGGGGATGCTGCCGTCGCGGGTGCGCACGCTGGCGAGCGTGGCGGCGTCGGCGGCGTCGCCCGCCACCACGGCGCCGAGGATGAGGTCGCTGTGCCCCCCGGCGTACTTGGTGAGCGAGTGCACCACCAGGTCGGCGCCGAGGCGCAGCGGGCGGAGGGTGAGCGGGGTGGTGAAGGTGCTGTCGACCATCACGCTCGCCCCGGCCGCGTGGGCCGCCTCGACGCACGCGGCGACGTCGCAGACGGTGAGCATCGGGTTGGTGATCGTCTCCAGGCAGCAGAGCGCCGCCCCCGAGCAGGCCTCCGCGACCGCGGCGGTGTCGGCGATGTCGACCATCCGCGCCTCGATGCGGCCGGCCTCGTGGAGCTCGGCGAAGAGCCGCCGGGTCCCCGAGTAGCCGTTGTGGGGTCCCACCACCGGGGCGCCGGTGGGGACCGAGCCGAGCACCGCGGCGATGGCGGCGACCCCGGCGGAGAAGACCACCGCCGCCGCACCCTCGTCGAGCGCGGCGAGGACGGCCTCGAGGCGCTCCCAGAGCGGGTTGCGCTCGCGACCGTACTCGTAGCCGCCCTGGTTGCCGTGGGCGAAGACCGAGGAGAGGACGAGCGGAGGGGCGATGGCGCCGGTCTGCGGGTCGGCGCCGAGCCCGGCGTGCGCCGCGCGGGTGGCGAGGGTCCACTCCTGCGAGGCCATGGCCGGCCAACCTAGCAGGTCGCGGCCGGTCCGCGGTGGGGAGGGCGTTGCCGCCCTCCCCTCATGCGGAGGACTAGCAGTGGGTGACGGCCAGGCTGTAGCTGTTCTTCCCGCTGGTGGGGAAGGTCACGGCCTCGTTCACGTAGATCGAGCTGTTCGCGGGAAGGGCGCCCACCGAGACGGTGATGCTGCCGCTGCTCCCGGAGGCGCTCGTCATGGTGTGGCCGCTCGCGTCCTGGATGTTGATGCTCATGGAGGAGGCGCCGCTCGCGGTGAGCGTGGCGCTGACCGGGCCCGCCAGCACGGTGCGAACGTGCTTGCTGCGCTGGTCCGAGCTGCCCACCCGCCACGGCCAGGTGATCGTCGCCCTGCTGTCGCAGGTGAACGGGACGGCGCCACCGGGGCTGCCGGCGGAGCTCGTCGTGCTCGTGGTGGTGGTGCCGCTGGTCGTCGACGAGCTGGTGGTGGTGATCGACGACGTGGTGGTCGTGGTCGAGCTGCCGCCGCCGCTGCCGGTGTCGGTGAAGGCGCACGACCACGGGTACGGCATGCAGGCGCTCGTCTCCTGGGCCTCGGGGTAGGCGCAGTGCGAGCTGGGCGTCCCGGTCAGGTGGTCGTCGGCGTCGGCGTCGCCGTCACACGACGTGTTGTTGGCGGTGCCCGGGGCGGCGAGCCCGAAGAGGTGGAAGACGAGCGGGTCGGTCGCGGTGGCCGCGTACGACCCCGTGGACGGATAGGTCACCGAGGTGCCGTCCGGATAGACGTTGAGCGTGGAGGCGGTCACCGACCCGTCGGCGGCGACGGTGATGGTGGCCTCCTCCTTGCGGCAGGCGCTGCCGCCGTTGCAGGGCGCGTAGCCCTCCGGGTTGCTGGTGTTCCCCGGCGGCGTGGTGCTGGCGTGCATCCTGTAGACGCCGGGGACGGGCACTCCGGTGAAGGTGACGCACCCGATCGAGAAGGTGGAGCAGTTGCCGTGCTGGAGCGGGCAGGTGCCGGTGGCGACGGTGCCCCTCCCGGTGCCCGAGCTCGAGGCGATCAGCGGCGAGGTCAGGCTGCCACCGGTGAGGGTGTAGGCGGCGCCGTCGATCCCCTGCTTGCAGGAGTCCATGGTCTGTACGGTGACGCTGGTCGTTCCAGTCGCGGCGAGGGAGCGGCCCCCTCCGCCGAGCAGCGCGGCGCCGCACGCGAGGATGACTGCGGTCGAGACGGCAAGTCTCAACCTGCGCGAGATGGACGTCATGGCAAGCACTCTCCCCTTCCCGGGGGCGCCTGCACTGCGCGCCCCTCCCTGGCCTGCCATCACAACGGCACCCGCCGGAGAAACCTGCCCTGCGATTCCGCCGATTCGCACGGCTCGCAATCTCGCCATCGCGGCGGGGGCGGCGATGACGGCGGCTGCGAGGGCGCTGGCCCAGACTGGCTGCGGACGCCAACCGTGCCGATGGAGGCACCCCCCTGGAGACCGTCCGCGCCCGATTCACCGGCCCCTGCTTCGGGGTGCGCGACGCCCTCGCCACCGTGGAGGAGGCCCTCGCCGACGCCGACCCGCGCCCCGTCGTCGCCCTGGGGTCGATCGTCCACAACCCCCAGGCCCAGGAGCGGCTCGCGCTGCGGGGCCTGAGCGTGGAGCGCGACCCCGCGCGGGTCGGCGGCGGGGCGCGCCTGGTGGTCACCGCCCACGGGGCGCCGCCGGCGGTGTTCGAGGAGGCGGGCCGGCGCGGCCTCGAGGTCGTCGACACCACCTGCCCCCTGGTGCGCCGGGTCCAGGAGGCGGCGATGGCGGTGCGCGAGAGCGGTCGCACCCTGGTGGTGGTCGGCCATGGCGAGCATCCCGAGGTGCGCGGCGTGCTCGGCTGGGCGGGCGGAGGCCATCTCGTCGCCACCGTCGCGGACGCCGAGCGCGTGCCCGCGGGCGAGCCGCTCGGAGTGGTGGTGCAGAGCACCTTCCCCGGCGTCCACCTCCCCCCGATCCTCGCCGCGCTCGAGCGGCGCTCGCCGAGCGTGGAGGTGCACGACACCCGCTGCCCGGTGGTGAGTCTGCGCCACCGCGACGGCGGCCGGCTGGTCGAGAGCGCCGACGTCATCGTGGTCGTCGGCGGCAGGGGCAGCGCCAACACCCGGGCGCTGGCCGAGACCTGCGCCACCCACCGTCCGACCTACCATGTCGAGACCCCGGACGAGGTGCGGCGGGAGTGGTTCTCGCCAGGGCAGCGGATCGGCATCGCCAGCGGCACCTCGACGCCCGACTGGCTCGTCGACTCCGTCGACGACCTCTGCAGGAGCTTCTGATGGCGGCGGTGATCGGTCAGGGCGCTCGCTCCATTCCCGCCCGGAGCATCGAGCTGCGCGGACGCGTCGACAACGGGCTGCGCCTGGCGCTGGGCGACTGTCCCGGGACGATGCGTCCGCTCTGCGGCGAGGCCCTCGGCATCGCCGGAGCCGACGGCCTCCCCGTCACCGGGGGCGGCAAGCGGCTGCGCCCGCTGCTCTGCCTGCAGGTCTGCGACGCCCTCGGCGGCGACCTCGACCTGGCGCTGCTGCCGGCGCTCGCGCTCGAGTGCATCCACGCCTTCTCACTGGTGCACGACGACATCGCCGACGGCGATCGCGAGCGTCGCGGGCGTCCCTCGCTCTGGGCCCGCGCCGGAACCGGCCCCGCGCTCAACGCCGGCGATGCGCTGATGGCGCTCGGCCTGGGACTGGCATGGCGGGCGAGCCCCTGGGCGGCGGCGCTCATCCACAGCGCCACGCTCTCGATGATCGAGGGCCAACACCTCGACATGAGCGCCGAGGGGGCGATCGCCGCCAGCGTCGGCGAGTGGGAGCGGCTGGCGACGCGCAAGACCGGGGCTCTCTTCGCCGCCGCCAGCGCCGCGGGCGCGGCCACCGCGCTCGACGGCGACGACGCCGCCGTCGAGTCCTTCTGGCGGCTCGGCGAGCGGCTCGGCCTCGCCTTCCAGGCCCGCGACGACATCCTCGGGATGTGGGGCGACCCGGCGCTGACCGGCAAGCCGGTGGGCGGCGACCTCGAGCGCCGCAAGGCGAGCCTCGCCATCGCCGTCGCCCTCGACGCCGGCGCGCTGGACCTCGCCGCCGCGCTCGAGGACCCGGCCACCAGCCCGGCGCAGCTGCTCGCCCTGCTCGAGGCCACGGACGCGCGCGATCGCGCCCTGGCGGTCGAGCACGGTCACCGCCGCGCCGTCGAGGCGCTGGTCGAGATGCTCGTCCCCGCGGTCGAGGGCGGCGCCGCGCTGCGCGGCCTGCTCGCGGCGATGTGGGGGCGCACCTCGTGAGCGCGCCGGCGGTCCCGCTCCCCGCCCGGCCGCCCCGCGCCGGCTCGCTGGCGCCCACCGCCGAGCTTCTCGACCGCGCCTGCGAGCGCGCCCGCGACGGCCTGCTCGCCCAGCAGCGCGGCGACGGCCACTGGTCCTACCGGCTGCAGAGCAACGTCTGCATGGAGGCCGAGTACCTGCTGCTGGCGCGCATCCTCGGCCGCGGCGACCCCGGGCGCGAGCGCCGGCTGGTGGCGCGGATCCTCGACGACCAGCTCCCCGACGGCGGCTTCCCCACCTACGCGGCGGGACCCGCCGACGCCGACGTCACCGTCGAGGCGCTCGCCGCGCTCCGAGCCGCCGGACTGCCCGCGGACGATCCCCGGGTGGCCGCCGCCCGCGCCGCCGCGGCCCGCCTCGGCGGCGTCGCCGCCACCCGCGTGTTCACCCGCATGTGGCTGGCCTGCGCCGGCCTCCGGCCGTGGGACGGGCTGCCCGAGCTGCCTCCGGAGATGCTGTTCCTCCCCGAGCGGTCGCCGTTGGGGCTGATGCGCTTCGCCTCCTGGGCGCGGGCGACGATCGTGCCGCTGACCGTGGTGCTGACCCTTCGCCCGCCGTCGGACGCGGTGGTGATGGAGCGCGACGCCCTCCCCGAGGGAGAGGCCGGCGGGCCGCGCCGCCCCGTCCCCGGCGGCCCCCTGGCGGGCGTCTTCCTGGGCGTCGACCGGGTGCTCGCCGCCTACCGGCGGCTGCCCCGCCAGCCGGGGCGGGCCCGCGCCCTCGCCCGCGCCGAGGCATGGATCATCGACCACCAGGACGTCGACGGCGCCATCGGCGCCATCCAGCCGCCGATGGCCTACCAGTGCCTCGCGCTCCACGCCCTCGGCCACCGCCGGGGCAGCCCCGCGCTCGAGCGCGCCTGGAGCGCCTTCGAGGGCTTCGTGCTCGACGACGGCGAGCGCTGCGAGATGCAGGCCTGCGTCTCGCCGGTCTGGGACACCGCGCTGGCGATGTGCGCACTCGCCGACCTCGGTGTCGAGCCCGGCGACGACGCGATGCGCCGCGGCGCCCGCTGGCTGCTCGACCGCGAGGTCCGCGTCCGCGGCGACTGGGCGGCGATGCGCCGCCGGCTCCCCGCCGGGGGATGGGCCTTCGAGTACCACAACGACCTCTACCCCGACGTCGACGACACCGCCATCGTGCTCTGCGCGCTCGCCGCCGCCGAGGCCGAGGGCCGCGACGATGCGGTGCTCCGCGGGCTGCGCTGGATGCTCGGGATGCGCTGCCGCGACGGCGGCGTCGCCGCCTTCGACGCCGAGAACACCAGCCGGCTGGTGGGGCGCATCCCCTTCTGCGACTTCGGCGCGGTCACCGACCCGCCGAGCGCGGACGTCACCGCGCACGTGCTCGAGGCGGCGGCGCGCTGGGGGATCTCCGCGACCCACGCGGACGTCGCCGCGATGCGCGGCTGGCTGCTCCGCCACCAGGAGGCGGACGGGTCGTGGTTCGGCCGCTGGGGCGTCAACCACGTCTACGGCACCGCCGCGGCGATCCCCGGGCTGGTCGCCGCCGGGCTCCACCGCCTCCACCCGGCGGTGCAGCGCGGCGTCGCCTGGCTGCTCGCCGCGCAGCGCGAGGACGGCTCCTTCGGCGAGGACTGCGGGTCCTACCGCGACCCGGCGCTGCGCGGCCACGGCGAGCCCACCCCGTCGCAGACCGCCTGGGGCCTGCAGGGCCTCTGCGCCGGTGGCGAGGCGGGCAGCGGCGCGGCGGCGCGCGCCGCCGCCTGGCTCGTCGAGCGGCAGGGCGAGGGCGGGCTGTGGCGCGATCCGCGCTTCACCGGCACCGGCTTCCCCGGCGACTTCTACCTCGGCTACCACGGCTACGCCGCCTACTTCCCGGGCGCGGCGCTCGGCGGCTACCGGCGCATCCGGCCCGCATCGGGGAAGCGCGACGCCGGCCGCGCCCCGATCAAGCTCACCGGCGCTCTCTCGGAGGCCCGCTGACCGTGCGCTTCCCGCTCCGCATGACCGTCGACACCTCGATCCACGCAGCCAGGGCGAAGCGCGCGGGCGACCCGCACTCGCCGATGGTGCTGATGCTCGAGCCCACGCTCGCCTGCAACCTCGCCTGCATCGGCTGCGGAAAGATCCTCGAGTACGAGGACAACCGCACCGAGCTCACCGTCGACCAGTGCCTCGACGCGGCGCGCGAATCGGGCGCCCCGGTGGTCTCGATCTGCGGCGGCGAGCCGCTCATCTACCGGGGCATCGACGAGGTCGTCGAGGGGCTGATCGCGATGGGCAAGCACCTCATCCTCTGCACCAACGCGCTCCGCCTCGAGGCCTTCGCGAGGCGGCGCAGCCCCCATGCGCAGCTCAGCTTCGCGGTGCACCTCGACGGGATGGAGGAGACCCACGACCACATCGTCGCCCGCCCCGGCGTCTTCGAGATCGCGGTGCGCGCCATTGCCGTCGCCAAGGCCGAGGGACACCGGGTCACCACCAACACCACCATCTACCGCGAGACCGACGTCGACGAGATCCGCGAGATGCTCGAGCTGGTCACCTCGCTCGGCGTCGACGGGGTGATGCTCTCGCCCGCCTTCGGCTACGAGGCCATCGACAAGTCGGTGGTGATGACCCGCGACGAGATCGTCGCCAAGTTCCGCGCCATCCAGTCCTTCGACAGCCGCTACCCGGTGCTCACCTCACCGATCTACCGCGAGTTCCTGCGTGGCGAGCGCGCCCTGACCTGCCACGCCTGGGGCACCGTGACGAGAAACCCCTACGGCTGGAAGGGTCCCTGCTACCTGATCACCGACCGCGTCCACGAGAGCTGCCGCGACCTGCTCGCCGACACCGACTTCGACGCCTACGGGCCGGGACGCGACCCGCGCTGCGAGCACTGCATGATGCACTCGAGCTTCGAGCCCGCCGCCGCCGACGCCGCCGCGAGCAGCCTCCGCGACATGTTCCGGATGCTCCGCTGGACGGTCACGTGATCGGGCGCGCGGTGCGGTGACGGTCACCACACCGCCGCTGCCGGGCGACGGCGTCGGCATCGCCCGCCGGCGCGAGAACTTCCCGCTCGCCTGGCTGTGCGGGCCGCGCCTGCGTGCCGGGCGGCTCGCGGTGTACGGGTTCTGCCGCCTCGTCGACGACCTCGGCGACGAGTACGCCGGCGATCGCGGTACGGCGCTCCACGCCGCCGAGGCGCAGCTGCGCGCCGCCGCCGCCGGCGCGGCCACCCATCCCGTCTTCACCGCGCTCCAGCCGCTCTTCGCCGGGGGCATGCCGGTCGATCCCTTCGCGCGGCTGATCGAGGCCAACCGCGTCGACCAGCGTGTCGACGTGTACGACACCTGGGCGGCCGTCGACGGCTACTGCGCGCTGAGCGCCGCGCCGGTCGGCGAGATCGTGCTCCGGCTCGAGCACGCCGCCACCGAGGAGCGGCTGCGGCTGTCGGCGAGCGCCTGCGCCGGGCTGCAGCTCGCCAACCACTGGCAGGACCTCGCCGAGGACGCCCGGCGGCGCCGCTGCTACGTGCCCCGCGAGCTGCTCGACCGCCACCGGGTGAGCGTCGCCCAGCTCGCCGCCGGCGTCGCCGCGCCGGGGTTCGACGCGATGCTCGCGGAGTGCCTCGCCGCGGCGCGGGCGCGGCTCGCCGGCGGCTGGCCGCTGGTCGCCGCCCTCGGACGCCGCCGTCTGGCCGTCGAGGTGGCGGGGTTCATCGCCCACGGCGCCGCCGCCTGCGACGCCGTCGAGGCGGCGGGCCCGGCGCTGCTGCGCATCCGCCCCTCGGCCGGCGCCGCCGGACGCGCGGGTGCCGCCCTCACCGCGCTGCGCACCCTGTTCGCCCCCGCGCCGCCGCCGCGGAGCCTGCCCAGGGGGAAGGATGTCGGCGAGTCCCCCTCCGTTCTGCGCGGCAGCGCAGAGAGCCGGACATGAGCGTGGAGATCGAGTATCCGCAGGCGGCGCCGGTGGGGCGGATGGTCGCCGGCGGCCGCCGCGAGTGCGCGCGCATCGCCCGCGGCAGCGCGCGCACCTTCTACATCGCCTTCTGCCTGCTGCCGGCGCGCCGGCGTCACGCCATCCACGCGGTGTATGCGTTCAGCCGCGCCGCCGACGACGTCGCCGACGATCCGGCGCTGCCCGCCGCCGAGAAGCTGCGCCGGCTCGGCGAGCTCCGCGAGGGTCTCGCCCGGGTCTATGCGGGGACGCCGCGCACCCCGCAGCAGGCGGCGCTCACCGCCGCGGCGGCCGAGTTCGCCATCCCCCGAGCGCTGCTCGAGACCCTGGTCGACGGCGTCGCCATGGACGTGTCGCCGCGCCGCCACGCCGACCTCGCCGCGCTGCACGAGTACTGCCACGCCGTCGCCGGGGTGGTCGGGCAGATGTGCGTGCGCGTCTTCGGCAGCGCCACCGCGGAGGCCGACGCCCTCGCCGGCGAGCTCGGCTTCGCCCTCCAGCTCACCAACATCCTCCGCGACCTCGCCGAGGATGCCGCCGACGGCCGCTTCTACCTCCCCCTCGACGAGCTCGCCGCCCATGGGCTCGACGAGGCCGCGGTGCTCGCCGCCGTCCCCGGCGACGGTCCCGCCGCGCGCTTCCTCCAGGCCCAGGCGGAGCGCGCCGCCGCGGCCTTCGCAGCCGCCGACCGGCTGCTCCCGCTGGTGCCGCGCGGGAGCAGGCCCTGCCTCGCCGGCATCGCCCTGCTCTACCGCACCCTGCTCGAGCGGCTGCGCGAGCGCGACTGCGCCCCCGAGCCGGTGCGGCTGCGCCTGTCGCCGCGCACCAAGCTCGCCGTCGCCGGCCGCGCCGTGGTCGCGGGAGTGGTGCGCGGGCGCCTGTGACCGGGTGCGTCGTGGTCGGAGGGGGGGTTGCCGGGATCTCGGCGGCGCTCGCTGCCGCTGACCGGGGCTGGCGGCCGGTGCTGCTCGAGCGCGGCCCGGTGCTCGGCGGGATGGCGCGCTCGCATCCGGACCGGCAGCTCGGCGGCGAGCTCGACTGCGGCCAGCACGTGGTGCTCGCCTGCTGCACCGAGCACCGCGCCCTGCTCCGCCGCCTCGGCACCGACCACCTGGTGCCGCTCGCTCCGCGGCTCGACGTGCGCGTGGTCGACGAGCACGGCCGCAGCTGCCGGCTGGGGGAGAGCCCGCTGCCGGCGCCGCTCCATCTCGGCCCGGCGCTGCTGCGCATGCCCTTCCTCGGCCACCGCGACCGCCTCGCCATCGCCGCCGCGGTGCTGCGGCTGCGCACCCTGCGCGACACCGGCGGGCTCGACGGGGTCGACCTCGCCACCTGGCTCGGCGCCGCGGCGCGCGGCCCCCGCCGGCGCGCCTTCTGGGACCTGGTCACGGTCGCGACCTGCAACCTCGCCACCGTCGAGCTGAGCGCCGCGGTCGGCGCCTTCGTGCTCCGCGAGGGCTTCCTGCTCCGCCGCGGCGCCGCCGCCATCGGCGTGCCCCGGGCCGGCCTGAGCCGGCTGGTCGAGCCCGCCGCCGCGCTCCTCGCCCGCCTCGGCGGCGAGGTGCGCCTGGGCGCCGCCGCCGACCGCGTGCTCGTCGAGGACGGCGCCGTCAGCGGGGTGCTCACCTCCGCCGGCGAGGTGCTCGCCGCGCCGCGGGTGGTGGTGGCGGGGCCGCCGTCGCTGCTCGCGCGGGTCGCCCCCGACGCGGCGACGCACCCGGCGCTGGCGCCGGCGCAGCGCCTCGGGGTCACCCCCATCCTCAACCTGGTGCTGCGCTTCGACCGCCCGGTCCTGGACGCCGCGCTGCTCGCCGTCTGGGAGAGCCCGCTGCAATGGCTGTTCAGCCGCAGCCGGCTCTGCGACGAGCCCGGCGACGGCGAGACCGTGGTCTGCTCGCTCTCCGCGGCCGGCGCGCTCGCCGAGCTCCCCGGCGAGGCGGTGCGCGACCGGCTGCTGCCCCATCTCCACGCCGCGCAGCCGCGCAGCCGCGACGCACGGCTGGTCGGCTGGCACGTCACCCGCGAGCGCGCCGCGACCGCGTCGCTCCGTCCCGGCACCGCCGCGCTGCGGCTCGGACCGGCGACACCGGTGACCGGTCTCGCCATCGCCGGCTCGTGGACCGCGACCGGATGGCCCGTGACCATGGAGAGCGCGACCCGCAGCGGGCACGCCGCGGTCGAGCATCTGGCGGCGACACGGACCGGTCACACCTCGAATCTCCCCGGCGTCGCGCGCCGGGACCCGTGCTATCCTGCGGCTCCCGCCGGCTCCTCGCCGGCGAGCACGGAGAACGCCACATGAGGCCCACGGAGAGAACGCGCCGCCCGGGATCGGGTGATGCGTGCACGCGCTGGGCCACGACCTGAGCATCTAGTCAGCACTCTCTGACACCGGATCTCGAGGACCGCGTGGCCCGGCCACAGCGGTCCTTTTCGACTCTTCGAATCCACAGAGATCACAGGTGACAGAGATGCAGACGGTTGTCGAGGCGACATCGGTGCCGCGCACGGGGACGGCGGCGCCGGCGGTGGAGCTCCACGGTGTGAGCAAGACGTTTCGCATGCGTGCGGGCGGTCCGCCGTGGAGGCGCGGAGCGGCGATCGAGAAGGTCGCGCTGCGCGAGCTGAGCATGGAGATGCGCGCCGGCGGCATCACCGGGATCATCGGCGTGAACGGCAGCGGCAAGTCGACGCTGATCCGCATCCTCGCCACCCTGATGGTGCCGGACACGGGGATCGCGCGCGTCTTCGGCCACGACGTGGTCGCGCAGGCCGACACCGTGCGCCGGCACATCAACCGGGTCTCGGTCGAGGCCGCGTTCTTCAAGGAGCTGAGCCCCTGGGAGAACCTCCACTACGCGGCGCGGCTCTACGGCACCGTCGAGGACGCGCGCCCGCGCGCGGAGTCGGTGCTGCGCCGTCTCGGCCTGGCCCTCGAGGCCATGGACCGGCCGATGAAGCAGCTCTCCCGCGGACAGCAGCAGAAGGTGGCGATCGCGCGGAGCTTCCTCACCAGCCCGTCACTGCTGCTGATGGACGAGCCCACCACCGGGCTGGATCCGCACTCGAAGCGGGACGTGCAGCGGCTGATCTCGGTGCTGCGCGACGAGCGCGACGTGACCATCGTGCTCTGCACCCACGACCTCGCCGAGGCGCAGGCGCTCTGCGACCGCATCGTGATCCTGGAGGCCGGAGCGGTGGTGGCCGACGCCGCCCCGGCGGAACTCTGCGCCGGTGGGAGGGACCTCGAGGAGGTCTTCCTGCGCATGACCGGCCACAGCATCGACGACGACACGGAGGGATCCGGATGATGACCGCCACCGCGCTGCGCCACGAGCTCGGCGCCTTCGTGGGATTCCTGGAGCGGCAGCGCGACCTGTACCGCCGCTTCTGGGCCTGGGAGGTGGTGTGGTTCGTCTACAGCCTGGTCAGCGTGATGAGCATCGGCTATCTCGCCACCGGCCTCGAGGCCGCGGGCGCGACCGGTGTCGACCTGCGCGCGACCCAGCTCTACCTGCTCGCCGGCTCGATGCTCTGGAGCTACCTCTCGCTGGTGTTCATGGAGGTCGCGTACGCGGTCGGCTGGGAGCGCTGGGAGGGCACCATCGAGTACACCTTCATGGCGCCGGTGAAGCGGGCCACCCACCTGCTCGGCATCTGCGCCTTCTCGGTGCTCTACGGGCTCGCCCGCACCGCGGTGGTCGTGGTGGTGGCGCTGCTCGTCTTCCACGTCGACCTCTCCCACGCCGACCTGCTCGCCGCCGCGGTGGTGCTCGCCGCCGCGACCGTCCCGCTGATCGGGCTGGGCATCCTCATCGCCATCCTGCCGCTGCTCGCTCCCGAGAAGGGCGAGCAGATGAGCACGGCGCTGCAGGGTCTCTTCCTGCTCGTCTCCGGCGTGTACTACCCGGTGTCGGTGCTGCCGCTGCCGCTGCAGGCGGTGGGGGTGCTCTCGCCGCTCACCTACACGCTCTCGGCGATCCGCGACGCGCTGCTCCACCACGCCTCGGTCGCCGCGGTCCTGCCGGCGACGGGACTGCTCCTTCTCATGGGGGCAGTTCTCATCCCGGTGGCGCTCTGGCTCTTCTCCCGCGCCGAGCGGCGGGCCAAGCGGCTGGGCACCCTGAAGCGGAGCGGCTAACCCCAGGTGAGGGCGGCGGCCACCGCCGCCCTCGCCGCCGCCCGCTCGGCGGCCGGGGCGGTGCGGGCGAGGCGCGCGAGGGTCGCCCAGGCCACCGGACGCGCGCCGAGGCGGGCCAGCCGCCAGGGCGCGGGTCCGGTGTCGCCGGGCCGCACCAGCCCGGCGGCGTCGCCGAGGGGCCGGTCGGGGGTGTCGAGCACCGCCCGCACGACGAGCAGCGGGACCCCGGCACGGCGGCAGGCGGGAGCCCAGCCGGCGGCCTCGGTCTCCACCGCGAGGACGCCGGCGGCGGCGAGCCGGGCGCGCCCGGCGGGGTCGTCCACGACCCGGCCGCCGCTCGCCACCCGGCCCGAGACCGAGGGCGCGACGGCGGCGAGGGCGGCACCGACGGCGCGTGACGGGGCGCCCGGGAGGTCGAGCGAGCGCCCGGCGAGGTCGCAGAGCGCGGTCGCGACCACCACCGTCCCCGTCGCGAGCCCCGGATCGCAGCCGCCGGCGACCCCGGCGATCACCACCGCGGCGACCCCGGCGCCGAGCTCCTCCCCCGCGGCGCGCGCGGCCGCCTCGGGCCCCATCCCGGTGGTGAGCACCCGCACCCCGCCGGCCGCCCCGAGCGCCCGCCGCACCGCCGCGACCTCGCGGCGCAGGGCGCAGGCGATCAGGAGCGTGGAAGCACCGCGGTCGCCTCGTCGTCGGCGGGCTGCAGGCCGTGGCCCGCCCCGGCGTCGAGGAGCAGCCGGTAGCCCTGTCCCGGGACGGTGGAGATGCGAACCGTCGCCCCGGCCTCGTGGAGCTTGCGGCGCAGTCGGTAGACGCTGCTCACCACCGCCGCGTCGGTCGCCTCGGCGACGCCGCCCCAGGCGCCGTCGATGATCTGGGTGCGGCTCACCACCTGGCCGGTGTGGGTCGCCATGAACTCGAGCAGGTCGGCCTCTCGGCTGGTGAGCGAGAGCCGGCCGCGCTCGCTGGTCAGGCGGCGCCGGCTGGGCTCGAAGACCACCCGCCCCAGGACCATGCGGCTGCGCGCCAGCGGGGTCACCGCCACCGAGCGCCGGAGCGCCGCCTGGGCGGTGGTGCGCAGCAGCCCGGGGGCGAAGGGCTTGGGCAGGTGGTAGTCGGCGCCGGCCTCGAGGTAGCGCTCGGTGGGACCACCCCCGAGGACGATCAGCGGCAGGTCCGTCGCCCGCCGGAGGATGGCGATCCCCTCGGCCTCGCCGACCGTCGCCGCGTCGGCGACGACGAGGTGGATCCCGCCGCCGGCCAGCGCCTCGATCACGAGGTCGCGGTCGGTCACGCTGATGGGATGCAGACCCAGGCGCCGGCAGATCAGCGCCACCACCTCGCGGTAGTCGGGCTCCTGGTCGAGGACGACGGCGGTCATCGCGGTCTCCCCTGATGCTGCAGAACACCTCGGTGTCCCGTGCCTACAATCCTAGAGGGCCCCGGAGTTTGTCAACTCGAGCGAAGGATTCATGGCCCCAAGGACCGACCCGGACCGAGGTCAGGCCGCGGCCCGTGAGCGGATCCGCCGCCGGGCACGGATGCGCATGCTCTTCCGGCACGCGATCGCGTTGATCGACCGCCTTGCCGTGGGCGAGGGGCTGAGCCCCGCGCAGTACCACGTGCTCCTCGCCCTCGCCGCCCGTGCCGGCGACGGCGGCCTTCCCGAGACCGAGCTGGTGCGCCACCTCGACGCCAGCCGGGCCCACGTCTCCGCGATGGTCCGCGCCCTGCAGAGCGCCGGGCTGACCCTGGACTGGCGCGACGCCGGCGACCGCCGTCAGGTCCGCCTCGCCGTCACCGACGCCGGCTGGGAGCTCCTCGAGCGGCTCGGGGTCCGGCAGGAGCAGGCGCTGCGCGACTTCGTCGGAGGCATCGAGCGCACCGAGGTCGAGGAGATCATCGCCGACATCTCCACCCGCTACCTGGGCCTCGACCTCGCGCGGTAGGGAGGCGGAGCCTGCCCCCGGTCAGAACGCGCGCAGCGCGTGGGGCGTGCTCCCGGATGGATGGCCCGCGCCGACCCCGGGGACGGGGACGGGGATGTAGGGCAGCGGGGGGAGGGCGGGCAGGGGCACGCCGAAGGGCTGGGCCGGGGTGGGCGTCGACTGCGGCCCGGTGTCGTGCACCGTGACGGAGCCGTGCATCACCTTGTAGCCGTCGACGGTGCAGTAGTACGCGTAGCGTCCCGGGCTGCGGAAGGTGAAGAACCAGCTCGCGCCGTTGGCGAACTGCCCGCTGTCGCCGAGCACGTCGGCGCCGTCACCCGGACCCTGGCCGCCGCAGGCCGCCGGGGTGCAGCGCGTCACCGTGTGCGCCGCACCGGTGTTGTTGAACCAGGTCACGGTGGCGCCCCGGCCGACATCCGCGTCGGCCGGCGAGTAGCAGAAACCGCTGCCGCACTGAGGCGGCGCCTCCTCGATGAGCACCCGGATGCCCTGCGGCGGCCCCACCTTCGCGTGTGTGGCGAGCGGCCCGTTCAGCGCCGCCAGCACGAGCGCGGCGGCCACCAGCACACCGCTGTGCGCGGCGGCCCGTCGCGACAGGTGACGCCGGTGCATCCACGCACCCTCCCGACCGTTCATGGCGGAACGTCAGCCGATTCCGGACTGCCCTGTGGAGTATGCCCTGCGCGGTTGCCCCGGTGGTGCATGGGGGATGGGGGAGATGGCTATGCTGGCGGGCGCCGTGAGCACGTACGAGCAGCTCCCCGCCGGACTGCCGGCGCCGGTCGACGACGGCGCCGCCGATCACCTCCCCGGCTCCGCCATGCCGGCGCTGCGGCTGCCCTCCACCGCCGGTGGCGAGGTCGACCTCGCGGGCCTTCCCGCCGGGCGCACCGTCCTCTACATCTATCCGCGCACCGGCACTCCCGGCGAGCCGCTGCCGACCGGCTGGGACGACATCCCCGGTGCACGCGGCTGCACCCCCGAGGCGTGCTCCTTCCGCGATCACCACGCCGAGCTCACCGCCGCCGGCGCCGCCGCCGTGCTCGGGCTCTCCGCACAGAGCGCCGCCGACCAGGCCGAGGCCGTCGAGCGGCTGCACCTGCCCTTCGCCCTGCTCTCCGATCCCGGGCTCCGGCTCGGGGCGGCGCTGCGGCTGCCGACCTTCTCGGTCGACGGGATGGAGCTCTACCGGCGGCTCACCCTGGTGGTCCGGGACGGCGCCGTCGAGCACGTCTTCCACCCGGTCTTCCCGCCGGACGGGCACGCCGCGGAGGTGCTGGACTGGCTGCGCCGGCACCCGGTGGCCCGGTGACCGGCGCCCCACGCACGTCGAGAACTGCGCACCGCGCAATCGTATTGCACGATGCGCTCAGAGCAACCGCCGAGCACTGCGGCGGTTCAAGCACAGCGAACGCACAGATCTCGTCCGCTCCGCGCAGGTTTTGCGATGCCCGCGCGTCTCATCCCCGGATCGTCGACGACCACGGGAGAGAAGCGGTGTCGAGAGCGAATCCGGGCGGGCCGTGGGCGGTCCGCGGCCGACACGAGGGGGACACCGTGCACATCATCGTCACCTGCGAGTGCTGTGGCCGGCGCCACTCGCTCGCCCGGCCGGTGGACCGGCCGCAGGTCCTGCATCTGATCTGCCACGACTGCGAGCGCTGCCTGCGCGTCGAGGTGAGCGCCCGCGACATGCGCCGCGACGCGCCGATGCCCGCCGTGCGTTAGTCCGGAAGCGAACCCGCGCCGCTGGCGACCTCGCCGCCGTTGCGCCGGCAGTGGCCGATGGGGTCGTGCCACCAGGTGCTGCCGGCGCCGCGGTGGACGCTGACCTCCTGGCCGCAGCCGCGGCAGCGGGCGCAGAACTGGTAGCCGGCCGAGTTGCAGAGGCGGCGGAAGCCCGCCAGGTTGTGGCCACGCTGCCGAGCCTCGAGAGCTGCGGCGTCGATCGCGGCGATGGAGGCTCCCGAGCCGGAGGTGCCGTTGGCGGTCATGTGATGTCCGGCTTCCGCCAGGTCGGCTCGACGTTCACCTCCGCGTTGGCGATCATCCGCACGGCGCGCAGGCGCAGCCCCTGTGGCGGCATGAGCTCGGAGACGAGCTGGCCGCCCATCGGCGTGTCCATGAAGGGCATGAAGCGATCGGGGAAGCCGGGCATGGTGCAGCCGATGCAGATGCCACCGACGCTGGGGCAGCCGCCGATGCCGCCCATCCAGCCGCGCTTGGAGACGTTGCAGTTGACCACCGACCCCCAGCAGCCCTGCTTGGCCAGGCACTTCCGCGAGTTGAAGGTGGCGGCGAAGTCGGCGTGCTCGTTGAAGCCGGTGCGGGTGCAGCCCTCACGGGCCAGGGTGTTGAAGAGCCAGGTGGGCCGGCCGAGCTGGTCGAGGGAGATCGTCTCGGTGAGCCCCGCCATGTGGAAGAGCACGGCGAGCAGGGTCTCCATCATGTTGTCCGGCTTCACCGGGCACCCGGGGACGTTGATCACCGGCAGCTCGCAGCGCGACCGCCAGCCCTTGCCGAGATAGTCGGTCAGGCCCATGGCGCCGGTCGGATTGCCGAGCATGGCGTGCATGCCGCCGAAGCAGGCGCAGGTGCCGGCCGCCACCACCGCCCAGGCGTGGTGGACGAGGCGGTCGATCCACTCGCAGGTGGTGATCGGCTGCTTGGTCCGCCGGTCGGTGCCGAAGGCGGCCCAGTACCCCTCCTCCTTGTTGTTCTCGTTGGGCACCGAGCCCTCGAAGACCACCACGAAGGGATCGAGCTCGCCGCGCTCGGCCCGGTAGAACCACTCGATGAACTCCTCACCCACCTCGTAGGCGAGGAAGGGGTTGTGGAGATGCACCTTGGGCAGGCCGGGGATGGTGCCGAGGAGCACGTCCTCGATGCTCGGCTGGGTGGCGGCGGTCATCGACACGGTATCCCCGTCGCAGCTCAGCCCGGCGGACATCCAGAGGATGTGCACCTCCTCGATGGCCGGGGCCTTGCGAAAGCTCGGGGATCCGGATCCCGCCATGGGCCTGCCCTCCGAACCGGTCTCCTCAGCCCGTGCGCGGGCAACACGAAAAAGTACCACGGCGCCCTGCTTTCGGGACACCGTCGAGCTCCGCGCCCGCGCCCTGGCCTCGTGCGCGACGGGTTGGTGACGGGTGTGGCCGTCCGGTCACGGATGTAACAGCTGGATGCGGGGTGTTAGGCCGCCGCCGCCCAAGCGGTCTGGGGTTGCGTACAGGGCTCCTCTCGCCCGGTCTCCCACCGACAGCCAGCACGGAGGTTCCACCCAGGTGACCACCCCGACCAACGACACAGCACCGCTCCGCGGACGCTCCCGCCGCGGACGGATGCGGCCCGTCGCGAGTGGCGCCGCGGGCATCCTCATCTGCGCGGTGACGCTCGGTGCGGTCATGGGCACCCATCCCCAGACCGTGAGCGCGGTGACGTCCTCGATCACCGCCGCCGACCTGCTCAGCATCGACCACAACACCGGCAGCTGGATCGGCGGCGCAGCCGGCGTCGTGGTGCACCGCACCGCGAGCGGCGACGTCCTCGACAACCTCCCCACCGCGATCGACGTCAACGCCATCGTCAGCGCGGGCCGCGACGTCCTCGGCAACGAGGAGGTCTACGCCGCGGGTGATCACGGCGCCCTCTACTACAAGGCCGGCTCCGCCGCCTGGTGCCGGATCGCAGTTCCCTCCGCGGTCTTCGGCGAGAACCTCACCGCCCTCGCCTCGTTCGGCCCCGGGCACGTCGAGGTGGCAGGCACCGACGGGCTGGTGATGGAGCTGACCGGCCCCGCGAGCTGCGCGGCGACCTTCGTGGTCGACGCCCGCGTCCCCGGCAGCGCCACCCTGAACGCCATCGAGCATCTCGCGAGCGGCACCGTGGTCGCGGCGGGCAACGCCGGCACCATGCTCGTCGGCCACTTCGACTCGGTGGTACACCACCTGCTCTTCTCGCCGGTGGTCTCGGACACGCTGGCCGACATCTACGGCCTGGCCCCCTCGGTCCACGGAGTGGTGGCGGTCGGCGCCGGCGGACTGGTGGTCGACGGCGTGATCAGCATCGACCCGCAGACCCTGCTCCCCGCGCTGGTGGGCCACGTGCTCGGCGGCATCCCCACCGTCTCCAGCCTGCGTGACGCCGCCGCCGGGTTCGCCGGCGACGCCACCAACCTGGTCCCGAGCGTCGTCGCGGTGGGCGGCAACGGCACCATCCTGCGCTCGGTCGACGGCGGCCTGACCTGGTCGATCACCGCGTCGGGGAGCACCTCGACCCTGCACGGCGTCCAGCTCACCGGTCTGACCGGCGGCATCGCCGTCGGCGCCGCGGGCACGCTGATCACCCTGACCTTCTCGGCTCCGTCGACCCCGACGCCGAGCCCGAGCGGCAGCGCCACGCCGACCCCGACCGCATCGCCGAGCGCGAGCCCGAGCGGCTCGCCGAGCGCGACCCCGACCCCGAGCGGCTCGCCGAGCGCGACCCCCAGCCCGAGCCCGAGCGCATCTCCGACGGCGACGCCCAGCCCCAGCCCGAGCCCGAGCCCGAGCGCGAGCCCGACCGCAACACCCTCCCCGAGCCCCGACGCCGGCGGCACCAGCACGACGACGAGCACGACCACCTCGTCGGGCGGCGGGACCACCACCACCACGACCTCCGCGGGCGGCGGCACGACCACCACGACCACGAGCGGCGGCGGCTCCAGCACGGTGACCAACACCGTCACCTCCACGGCCACCGTCCTGGTGACCTCGGTCAGCACCTCCACCACCACCGTCGGCCAGGGCGGCGGCAACGGCAACGGCAACGGCAGCGGCAGCGGCGGCTCCGGCTCCGGGCCCGCCCCCGGCACCCTGCCCTGGGCGCACCGGCTCGTCGAGGAGCTCTACCTCGAGGTGCTCAGCCGCACCGCGGACTCCTCCGGCGAGGCCCACTGGGTCGACCAGGTCATGGGTCACGGCCAGGGTCCCGTCGCCATCGCCCACGCGCTGCTCGGCTCGGTCGAGTACCGCAGCAACTTCGTCCAGAGCGTCTACTGGCAGTACCTCAACCGTGGCGGCGAGCCCGCAGGCGTCAACTCCTGGGTCGCCGCCCTCGGCGACGGGATGACCCAGGAGACCGTGCGCCTCGCCTTCCTCGGCTCCAACGAGTTCTTCGCCAGCAGCGGCGGCAACGCCAGGGGCTACGTCGACGCCCTCTACACCACCGTCCTGCAGCGCAGCCCCGACGCCCCCGGCGAGGCCTTCTGGATCAACCGGATGGCCCAGGGCTCTGGCCCCTACCCGGTCGCCGCCTCGCTCGTCTACAGCACCGAGCAGCTCGAGCAGCGCGTCTCCGGCTACTACCTCACCTACCTGGCCCGCACCGCGGGCCCCGGCGAGCTCGCCTCCTGGGCGCACGTCATGGCTCAGGGCACCCGCGACGAGGACGTCATCCTCGGCTTCGTCGGCTCGACCGAGTACCTCTCGAGGATCTGACCGGCTGCACGGTCTTTCCCCGCAGGGCGTCCGGGGGTCACACCCCGGCGCCCTGTTCGTACAACCTAGGCGACCAGATCCCGGAGGCGGGCGGCGCGTGCGGGGTCGCGGAGCTTGGCGAGGGCGCTGCGCTCGATCTTGCGGACGCGGTCGCGGGTCATCCCGAGGCGGCGGCCGACCTCCTCGAGGGTCCGCTGCTGGTCGTCGGCGAGGCCGAAGCGCAGCTGCACCACCCGCCGCTCGCGCGGGGTGAGGGTGAAGAGGACGTCCTCGAGCTGGCCGGTGAGCAGGGTGCGGGTGGCGGCCTCGATCGGGGCCACGGCCTCACGGTCCTCGATGAAGTCCTCGAGGCGCGACTCGTCGCCCTCGTCGCCCACCGGGCTGTCGAGGGACACCGGCTCGCGGGAGATCATCATCAGCTCGCGCACCTGGTCGGGGGTGATCCCGACCTCGTCCGCGATCTCCTCGTGGTCGGGGTCGCGGCCGAGCTCCTGGGCGAGCCGGCGGGTCACCCGGATGACCCGGTTGATGCGGTCGGTGACGTGAACCGGGACGCGGATGGTCCGCGAGCGGTCGGCGATGCTGCGGGTGATCGCCTGCCGGATCCACCAGGTGGCGTAGGTCGAGAACTTGAAGCCGCGGCGGTGGTCGAACTTCTCGACGGCGCGCATCAGCCCCAGGTTGCCCTCCTGGATGAGGTCGAGCAGGGGCAGGCCGCGCACCATGTACTTGCGCGCGATCGACACCACCAGCCGCAGGTTGGCCTCGATGAGGTGCTGGCGCGCGGTCTCGGAGCCGGCCTCGATCTGCTGGGCGAGCTCGACCTCCTGCCGGGCGGTGAGCAGGGCGACACGGCCGATCTCGTTGAGATAGGCGCGCACCGGGTCGTCCAGGGCGGCGGCGGCGAGGTCGACCTCGGCGACGACGCC
>DATARS010000239.1:0-46966 GCA_036269455.1 Candidatus Dormiibacterota bacterium
GCGGCGAAGGCGTCGGCGGTGCCCCCGGCGTCGACCTCGACGGGGGCCCCGACGAGGGGGTCGACGTGGGGTTCGACGAGCGGTTGGGGCGGCGCGGGCGCGAGGGCAGGTGGCGACTCCGGCTCGGCGAGCGCCGCAGCCGGGCCGTCGTCCTCGGCCGCCACCGGCACCGCCACCGTCCGGCGGCTCCGGGCGGAGCGCCCGACGGCCTCCTGCTGCCTGGTGGTGGTGGGAGCCCTCAGGGGCCGGTCGTCGGAGCTGTAGAGGGTCACCTCGCGGTCTCTGTCCCATCCTCGGGGGCGGCGGCCGCGCCGCCTGCTGGCACCACACCTCGCGGAGGCGCGGACGCGCGAGATGACGCGCGACGGAACGCCGCGCACGTCGGTGCCGCATGTCCTCCTCGAGGCCGAGTTCGGAAGCTACGCCGGGAACGCCCCGCAGTCAACACCCAACGATCGCGCCGATGGCGACGATCGATGCATGAAACCGGTTCCCCATCACCGTCGGAAACCGTCAAGGACCACACCGGGCGCGACCGGCACCCCCCGCGATATGGTCGGGCGATGATCCCGGGCCGCCGCGGTCCGCTCGCCGCCGTCCTCGGTGCGGTGCTCCTGCTCGCGGGCTGCGGCGCCGGCGAGAGGGCGGCGCTGCGGGTGCCGAACACCGGCGTCCTCCCCCCGGCCGCCGCCACCCTCGCGGCCGCGCCCACCCCGAGCCCCGACCCGCTCCTGGCCGTGCTCGAGCGGCGCGGCGGCTCGCGCACCCCGAACCTGGTGGCGATCGTCGGGCTCGACGGCCGCGCCCGCAACCGGGCGAGCTTCACCGCGGGGACGGTGCCCGGCGCCGGAGGCCTCGCCGCCGTCCTCCAGCCCCAGGCCCGGGTGGTCGGCGGGGCGGTGTACTACGTCGACGGCGACGGGGTGGTGCGCCGGCTGGGCCCGCGCGGCGACCCGGCCACGGTGGCCACCTTCCCCCTCACCACCGACCAGCAGGCGGCCGCGGTGGCGGTGAGTCCCGACGGCCGCCGGCTGATGGCGACGGTGCTCGACCTCGACTCCTGGCACGTGGACGTCGAGACCGCCGCGGCGGGGGGGCCGACGGTGACGGTCCGGAGCATCGACGTCCCCTCCCCCGCCGACCCCGGCACGGCTCCGCGGCTGCTCCAGGTCACCAGCTGGGACGCCGAGGGACCGGTGGGGCTCGCCGACGCCGTCGCCGCCGAGGCCGTGGCCGACCCCGACGGGCTCTGGCAGGGGCATCCCGCCCACCTCGACGGCCACGGCCTCGCCGGCCCGCCGCTGGGCGGGACGAGCTGCGGCGCGTCGTTCGAGGAGCCCGACGGCACCCTGCTCTGCCACGAGGCGCAGACGCTGACCACCACCCTGCGGCGCCAGGACGGCTCGGTGGTCCACCGCTTCGTCCACACCGGCACCGCGCCGCGGCTCTCGCCGGACGGCAGCCGCCTCGCCTACGGCCTCGGCCGCGGCCGCGCCGCCGTCCAGTCACGCGACGGGAGCGTCGTCGCCCTCGCCCCCGGCTTCACCCCGTCGGGCTGGCTGACCGCGGGGATCCTGGTCGGCACCACTCGCGGCGACGAGCTCGCCTATGTCGACCTGGCCGCCCCGGGGCGCGCCGTCGACATCGGCCTCGGCGGCGCCTTCGTCGGCCCGGTCCAGGGGTAGCGGCGGGCCGGCAGGATGCCGGCCGCCGCGCCCCTGGGAATGAGATCAGAACGCCGGGGTCTTCTCGAAGTACTCCTCGAGCGCGAGGATGCTGATGATCCCGATGTCGTCGGCATGGCCGGCGTCGAGGTACTCGGCCCAGAACTCCGCGCCGTTGGGGTCGGAGGTGCGGCCAAGATACTTCGGGTACCAGCTGTTCACGAGGTTCAGGTGGTACTCGTGCGAGAAGGCGAAGTTGTTGCCCATCGAGGAGCGCGGCGTGCCGGAGGCGATCCGGCCGGTCCAGTAGGCGACCTCGTCGGGGGCCGGGGTGCGGCCGAGGACGTCCCGGTACAGCGAGCGGACGAAGGTGGCGTCGTTGCCGGCGCCCTTCTTCGGCGACGCGTAGTACTCGGCGGAGCCGCCGAACTGGCCGAGGATCGACTCGTTGAAGACGCCGCGGTCGAGCTGCGCGGTCCAGTAGGAGAGGCCGCCGGCATCGGGGGTGCGGAGCAGCATCAGCTGGTAGTCGGCGGTGACGATGCGGGCGTGTGCCTCGGTGGAGGCGACGAAGGAGCGGGCCATGTCGGCGCGGCTCATCCCGCCGATCAGCTGCTGCAGCCAGTAGGCGACCTCGGTGGGCGCGGGCTGGCGGGTGCGGCCGAGGACGTCGTGGTAGAGGTCGAGGATGAAGCCGGTGTTGCGGTTCACGATGTTGAGGTGCGCCACCCTCGTCGGGCCGGCCAGGCAGTTCCAGGGGAAGTGCGGCGCCGGCGAGTTGGGGCAGACGCTCGCCTCCTGCGCCTCGGGGAACTGGCACTCGCTGCTCGGGGTGCCGGTCGAGTAGTCGTCCGCGTCGGAGTCGCCGTCGCACTGGCGGTTGCCGGTGCCGACCGTGCCCGGGGCGGGAACCGCGGCGGGCTGGGCAAGGCCGAAGTCGTGAAAGACGATCGGGTCGGCGACGGTGCCGGCGTAGTAGCCCTTGTGGCCGGCGAAGCTCGGCCAGGTGACCGTCGAGCCGTTGGGATAGACGTTGGTGACCACGCCGCCGACGCTGCCGTCGACCGCGACGGTGACGTCCGCCTGCTCCCACTGGCAGGCGCTGCCGCCCTCGCAGGGGGCGTAGCCGGCCGGGTTGCTGGGGTTGCCCGCGGGCTCCGCGGTCTGGCGGAGCCGGTAGTCGCCGGGCGGGACGTTCGTGAAGGTCAGGCAGCCCCTGGTGGTGCTGACGCAGTTGCCCTGCTGCAGCGGGCAGCTCGGCGAGGGACCGACGCCGCCGGGGGTCGAGGCGCCCTGGGTGCCGGCGGTGGCCGAGTAACCCTGGTCGTTGGAGAGCGTGTAGGCGGCGCCGTTGAGCGCGCTCTTGCAGGAGTCCATCGTCTGCAGGACCACCTGGAAGGGTGCGTCCGCCAGCGTCGTGGCCGCCGTCGCCGGTACTCCGTCACGGCCCGCCGCCACCAGGATCGTGGCCAGGCCGACGGCAAACGCCAGCATGGCGACGATCGAACGGGAAGCCCTCTGACTCATCGCATTCATCCTTCCTGACTCAGTCCGTCGGGGCCCAGCGTCCCCTGATCCTTCCGCGAGGCCGCCGGCGCAACAACCGAGGAGGGAAAGCGCAGGGCCCTGCATGTACATCGTGTCCGGGGGCCGGGAACTTGCGCGATCTGTCACAGTGATCTGCGTTTTGTTCAGCGAGGGTTCATCGAGGGTTCAGAGACTGCCGGTCATGCGTGTATTGATCGTCGAGGACGACCGCCGGCTCGCCGCCGCACTGCGTCGTGGACTCCAGCGCGAGGGATTCGTCGTCGACCTCGTCGAGAACGGCAACGAGGCGATCGGGGCCGCCGCGGGGACCTCCTTCGACGTCATCGTCCTTGACGTCATGCTCCCCGGCGAGGGCGACGGCTTCACCATCTGTCGCGAGCTGCGCAACCGCCGGGTGCGCACCCCCGTGCTCATGCTCACCGCGCTCGACGCGGTCAGCGACCGGGTGCAGGGCCTCAACGCCGGCGCCGACGACTACCTGGTCAAGCCCTTCGCCTTCAGCGAGCTCCTCGCCCGGCTGCGCGCGCTGACCCGCCGTCACCTCGACGACCGCAGCGCCACCCTGCGCGCCGGCGACCTCGAGGTCGACATGGCGGCGCGCCGCGCCGCCGTCCGCGGCGTCCCGGTCGCGCTCACAATGAAGGAGCTGGGCATCCTCGAATACCTGATGCACCACCCTGATCAGCTCATCACCACCGAGCAGATCGAGGAGCACGTGTGGAATTACGACTTCGTGAGCGGGTCGAACCTGGTGGAGGTGTACATCGGGAGGATCCGCCGCAAGCTGGGCGCGGCGGGGCTCCCGAACCCGTTCGCGACCGTCCGCGGCGGAGGCGGGGGCTACCGCTTCGAGCCGCAGCGGCTGTCCGCCGCTTCCTCCGCCGCACCCGCGTCCGGCTGACGGGGGTCTACGCGGGGGTCTTCTTCCTGGTGGCGTGCGCCGGGGCGGTGGTCTTCTACATCGCCTTCTCGCGCGCCGAGCTCGGCACCATCGACACCAGCCTGGCGGTGCAGCAGCACCTCATCTCGATCGCCATCCCCAAGAACCCGGTCGAGGACTTCGCCGACCGCGACCTGCTCCCCAACCAGAACACCGCGGGGGTGAGCATCAGCGCGATCCTCCTCGACGACCGGGGCCGGCTGCTCGACGACTCCGGCGACGCCCCGCCGTCGGGGCAGCTGGAACCGGTGGTCGGCGAGGTGATGCGCTCCGGCACGCTGCTCGAGGACCGCAGCGTCAACGGCGAGCAGCAGCGCATGCTCGCCACCCGCATCGGCATCACCTTCAACCGCACCGCCACCCTCATCCTGCTGCGCTCGCTCGTCGAGTTCGAGCAGACCCAGGCCAGAACCACGCTCTTCCTGGTGATCACCGTGGCCACGCTCGTGGGGGTCGCGTCGGTGCTCGGATACTGGCTGGCGGGACGGGTGCTCCGGCCGGTGCGGATCATCGCCGAGACCGCCCAGGACCTCAGCGAGCACGACCTCCACCGCCGCATCGACCTCGACCTCCCTCCCGACGAGCTCGGCGACCTGGCCACCACCCTCAACGGGATGCTCGCCCGCCTCGAGGCCGCCTTCGCCAGCCTGCAGCGCTTCACCGCCGACGCCGCCCACGAGCTGCGTGCCCCGCTGGCGCTGATGCGCACCGAGGTCGAGGTGGCGCTCCGTGCCGGCGCCGATCCCGAGGACGCCCACCGGGTGCTGGAGACGGTGAACTCCGAGGTCCACCGGCTCAGCCGCACCGCCGACCAGCTGCTCCTGCTCGCCCGCGCCGACGCCGGGGTGCTCGAGCCGCTGCGCGAGGAGATCGACGTCACCGACCTCGTCGAGGAGACCGCGGCGCGCTGGCGGCCCACCCTGGTGGAGCGCGACATCGAGCTGCGCACCTCGATCCCCCACTCCGGCGGGACCGTCCTCGCCGACGGCGGGATGCTGCGCCGACTGCTCGACAACCTGCTCGACAACGCCGCCCGCCACACCCCCGCGGGCGGTCTGATCCAGCTCCGCGGCGAGACCTCGGCGGCGGGCTGCGAGCTCAGCATCGCCGACACCGGGCCGGGGATCGACCCGGCGCTCCGTCCCCGGGTCTTCGAGCGCTTCACCCGCGCCGACACCGCGCGCGGCCGTGACACCGGCGGGGCCGGCCTCGGCCTCTCCCTCTGCCTCGCCATCGCCGAGCTCCACGGCGGCACCCTGGTGCTCGACGACGCTCACCGCGGCGCCCGCTGGGTGCTGCGCCTGCCCCCGCCTACGGCGGCGGCGGACTCCCGGTGACGGCGCCGGCCACCAGGGCGCGCACCGCCTCGCGGCCGGCGCCGTAGCGGGGCGGGAAGCCGGCGAGCACCCGGTCGGTCGCCTCGTCGATCAGCGACTCGGGCAGCCCGGCGTCGGCCAGCCGCGAGGGCGCGGTGACCGCGGCGGCGAGGCGGTGGAGATCGAGCTGCGGCGACGGCGTCTCCAGCAGGGTGCCGAGCTCGGCGTGGGCGGCGGGCTCGAGGGTGGCGGCGAGAGCGACCGAGTGAGGCAGCACCAGCGCGTGGGTGAGCGCGTGAGGCACGCCGTAGGCGCCGCCGAGCACGTGGCAGACGGCGTGGTGGTACGAGCCCCCCGCGGCGGCGAACGACATCCCGGCGAGGAGCGCGCCGAACAGCGCCTCGGAGCGGGCGGCGACGTCGCCGGGCCGGTCGTGGGCGGCGGGGATGCCGCGCCGCAGGGTGCGCACCGCCTGGCGTGCCACCGGCCGTTCGACCGGGTCGGCACCGGGGGTGAAGAGGGCGCCCACCGCATGGGCGAGGGCGTTGAGGCCGCTGGCGCCGGTCACGTCCCGGGGCATCGAGAGGGTGAGCAGCGGGTCGTAGACCACCACCCTGGGCACCACCCGGGGGTCGCGGGCGGTGCGCTTCTCGCCGCCCTCGGTGATCCCGTAGATCGGGGTCATCTCCGAGCCGGCGTAGGTCGTCGGCACGGCGACGATGGGGGCGTCGACGGCGAGGGCCGCCACCTTCGCCAGCCCGGTCGCCGAGCCCCCGCCGATGCACACCAGCGCGTCGGCGCCGCGCTCGCGGGCCTCCGCCTGGACCCGGTCGGCGAGCTCTCGGGGCAGGTGGGGGCGCACCCCCTCGACCAGCCAGGCCTCGCGGTCGCCGAGGCGGGCGAGCAGGGCGACGGCCCGCTCCGCCTGCGAGCCGCCGGCGAAGACCATCACCCGGCGCGCCCCCAGCGCGGCGATCTCCTCGGGGAGGGCGTCGACCGCGCCGGGGCGGAAGACGATGCGGCGCGCATAGCCGCGATGCTCGAACTCCACCGGGGTACCTTACCCGCATGCCCGTGTGTGGGCCGGCGCGCCGCGAGGGCCCGCTGGCGGAGCGCTACGACCGCGCCGACTGCGCGGTGCTCACCCCCGCCGAGCGCGAGCGCTTCCTCGCCCCCGGCGCCTGGGAGGGGAGCGAGGTCGGCCCCCAGAACCTGCCCGAGGGGCTGGTCTGGCAGCTCCTCTACCGGCTCGAGCCCGAGCTCTACGACCGCCTCGCCCGCGCCGAGCGGCTGCATCCCGCGGTGCTCGACTGGCTGCCCGGGTCGGTCGGCCGCGCCGTCGAGGTGGGCGCGGGGAGCGGCCGGCTGACCGTCGAGATCGCGCCCCGCTGCGAGCTGCTCCTCGCCGTCGAGCCCGCCGCGGCGCTGCGCGGCCTGCTCCGCCGGCGCCTCGCCGAGCGCCGGTTCCACCACGTCGCGGTGCGCTCCGGGTTCGTCGACGACCTCCCCGTCCCCTCCGGATGGGCGGAGCTCGTGGTCGCCGCCTCCGCCTTCACCCCCGAGCGCGCCCACGGCGGCGACGAGGGGCTCGCCGAGCTCGAGCGGGTGGCGGCGCCCGGCGGCCTGGTGGTGATCGTCTGGCCCAACCACCTCGACTGGCTGGGCGAGCGGGGCTACCGCCACCAAAGCTTCCCGGGAGAGATGGCGCTCGAGTTCGAGAGCCTGGAGGAGGCGCTCGAGGTCGGAGAGGTCTTCCACCCCGAAGCGCTCCCCGCCATCCGCCGCCGCGGCTCACCCCGGATCCCGTACCACCTGGTGGGCCGCAACGCCCCCCGCGACCTCGCCTGGCGGCGGCTGCCGGGATGAGGATCGGCCTGCTCGCCCCGCTGATCGCCCCGCTGCGCGAGACCCAGATCGGCGGCGCCCAGGCGCTGGTCTGCGACCTCGCCACCGCGCTGACCGCCCGCGGCCACGACGTCGAGGTGATCGCGGCGCAGGGCTCGGCCGTGCCCGGGGTGACGATGGTCGAGAGCGGGGTCGACGCCGCCGAGCTCGAGGGGTCGGCCTACCGCAGCGACGGAGGCGGGGCCGGCGGCGCCGGTCGCCGCACCGACGACGCCTACCGCCGCGCGCTGGGCGTCGCCCGCGAGCGCGACTACGCGGTGCTCCACAACCACGCCTTCGACGCCGCCGCCATCCACCACGCCGGCGGCGCCGCCCCGGCGGTGGTCCACACCCTCCACCTGCCCCCCGACGCCGCCGTCGCCGCCGCCCTCGCCCTGGCCGGCCGGCGGCCGCACCCGCCGCACGTCGCCTGCGTCTCGGCGGCGCAGGCGCGCGCCTGGGAAGGGCTCTGCGCGGTGGAGACCGTGCTCGCCAACGGGGTGCCGGTCGCGGCCATCCCCTGGGACGAGCGGCCCGGCGACGCCGCGGTGTTCGCCGGCCGGCTGAGCCCGGAGAAGGGGGTGGACGACGCGGCGCGGATCGCGCTCGGCTCGGGGATGCGCCTCGAGGTCTATGGCGACGACTACGACCCCGCCTTCGCCGCGGACTGCCGGGAGCGCTGGGCGTCCAGCGGCGCGGTCGTCTTCCGCGGCCCGGTGTCGCGCCGCCGGCTGTGGCGCCGGCTGGCGGGGGCGGCGGCGCTGCTCGCGCCCTCGGGCTGGGAGGAGCCCTTCGGCCTCGCCGCCGCCGAGGCCCAGGCCGCCGGGACGCCGGTGGTCGGCTACCGCCGCGGCGGGCTCTCCGAGGTGGTCGCCGAGGGCCGGTCGGGCTTCCTCGTCGATCCCGGCGACGTGGCCGCCGGGTCGGCGGCACTGCTCCGGGTGGGGAGGGAGATCGGCCGCGCCGACTGCCGCCGCCACGCCGAGCGCCACCTCGACATCGCGGCCACCGCCGCCGCCCACGAGCGCCTCTACGCCCGGCTGGCCGCCTGAGGTCCGTGAGCTCGGGGCGCTGACTCCCCCCTCAGCAGGGCAGGAACCCGTTGCCGGCCTCGACCCGGGTGCCGCCGCGGACCCGGTCGCGGGGCGCGCCCGACGCCAGCCGCCGCCAGAGCGCGGGATAGCTCGGGTACTCGAGCTCGGGGACGACCCAGCCGGAGCGCACCAGCTCCTCGTGGAAGGCGGGGAGATGCCGGAAGGGCACGCCGATGTCGACGTGGTGCGCGAGGTGCCAGCCGGTGTTGTAGGGGACG
Source organism: Candidatus Dormiibacterota bacterium (assembly GCA_036269455.1). Taxonomy (GTDB): domain Bacteria; phylum Chloroflexota; class Dormibacteria; order Aeolococcales; family Aeolococcaceae; genus CF-96. The sequence goes on from DATARS010000239.1 coordinate 8,665, forward strand.
ATGAGCAGGCGGGCCAGCCGGCTCTGTCGCACCACGTGGGTGGTCAGGCGGCGGTCGTCGGCGCGCTCCATGCCGCCGTGCTCGGCGATCGAGCGCAGCCGGTTGGACACCTTCCACAGGCTCATCCAGGGAAGCAGCCAGCAGACCGGGTAGAGCAGCGGCCGTCCCCAGGCGCAGGCCGCGGCGAACATGGCCAGCTGCACCCCGACGACCAGGCGGGCCTCGTGGAAGGCGGCGCCCGGCCTCCGGGCGGCGTGGAGGAGGCCGCGGATGTTCTTGGAGCCGGAGACCCCGAGGAGGTCGCGGGTCAGCTTGCGCCGCAGCGAGTCGGGCGGGATCGGGTAGCCGGCGTAGAGTCCGGCGTCGGGCTCCTCGGGACCCATCTCGTCGCGGTGGTGGGCCATGTGGACACGGCGGTAGCTGAGCATCCCCTGGAGCCCGGGGTAGGCGAGCAGCCAGCGCCCCACCCGGTCGTTGAGCCGCCGCCGCGTGAACAGCAGCTTGTGGGCGGCCTCGTGCCCGAGGATGTTGAGCTGGCAGTGTCCCCGCCCCATCACCAGGAACGCCAGCAGGTAGGACCACCAGGTGCCGATCCATCCCGCCGCGATCACCACGCCGGCCGTCTGCAGCAGCGCGGACGCCACGGTGACGGCGTTGCGCACGTCGGGGATGCGGCGGTACTCGTCGCGCACCGGCGGCCGGGCCATCCCCCGGGCGTTGAGCCGCTCGGTGGGGAGCACGTCGGGGAGCAGCTCGGGGGCGGGGAGCATGGTCGTCGCCATGCCCGAGACATTACGCTTTCAGAACGGATGCGTCAAGAACGTAATAGCGAGCTGACCGGCCTCGGCCTCCGCCCGCTGTCGGCCCGCTCGGTGGTCGCCTCGGTGCTGATGGCGACCCACCCTCCGGTGCTGCCCGCGGCGGTCCTGGTGCGGCTCTGCGAGCGCTTCGGGATCGCCACCGGCACCACCCGGGTCGCCCTCTCGCGGATGGTCGCGGCGGGCGAGCTCTCCGCCGTCGACGGCGGCCACCGCCTCGCCGGTGCCGCGCTGCTGGCACGACAGCGCGCCCAGGACGAGGCGCGCACCCCGCCGGGACCGTCCTGGGACGGCGACTGGCGGGTCGCGGTGGTGGTGAGCGGCGGCCGGCTCGCCACCGAGCGCGCCGAGCTGCGCCGCGGCCTCGCCACCGCGCGGTTCGGGGAGTGGCGCGAGGGGGTCTGGCTGCGCCCCACCAACCTGCCCGCGCCGGAGATCGGCGGCGAGGCCTGCCGCTGGCTGCGGGCGCGCCCCGAGGAGGACCCGGCGGAGCTCGCCGCGCGGCTGTGGGACCTCGCCGCCTGGGGACGCCGCGGCCGCGAGCTGGTCGAGGCGACCGACCCCGAGCCGGGCGATCTCCGTGCCGGCGACCCGGGCCGGCCGGTGCTGGTCTTCACCGCCGCCGCGGCGCTGCTCCGCCACCTGCGCACCGACCCGCTGCTGCCCGCCGAGCTCCTCCCCGGGGGCTGGCCCGGCGACGAGCTGCGCGCCCGGTATTCGTCGCACGAGCGCTCCATCCAGGAGCTGATCCGCGACCTCGCGCGCGACGGCTCCTCGGGCTGACCGCGGCGGCGGCGTCACCGATCCGAAAGGTAGCCCGCCGCAGGATTCCGGCATGCCCCCCCGCGACCACGCCCCGACCCGGGTGAGCATCCTGCTCGCCGAGCGCGCCCGGGAGCGTCCCGATCGCGCCGCCCTCCTCGACGGGGTCGACTGCCGCGTCCTCACCTGGGGCGACCTCGCCCGCCACGCCGCGCGCTGGGAGGAGCGGGTCCGCGAGAGCCGCCTCGCCCCGCGCCGCCGCGTCGCGCTGGCGATCGAGGACCCGCTGAGCTTCGGCGCCGCCTACCTGGGCTGCCTCGCCGCGGGGATGACGGTGGTGCCGCTCGACCCCCGCGGCGCCGCCGCCGAGACCGCCGCCGCGCTGGTTCGACTGCGCGCCGACGTGCTCGTCACCGGCCTCGGCGCGGAGGGCGCTGACGTCGCCGTCGAGCGCTGGACGACCGGGCTCGACGGCCCGCTGCTGCGCACCCCCGCCCCGGGCGGCGCCCGTCCGAGCGACACCGCGGCGCTGCGGCCGGCGGCGCTGCTCGCCAGCTCCGGCACCACCGGGGCCCCCAAGGGGGTGCCGCTCAGCGAGCCTCAGCTCCTCGACGGCGCCGAGCGGGTGGTCCGGCACCACCGGATCGGCCCCGAGGACCGCGGCCACACCCCCCTGCCCCTCTTTCACGTCAACGCCCAGGTCGTCGGGCTGCTCGCCACCCTGGTGAGCGGCGCCTCGCTCGCCGTCGAGTCGCGCTTCGAGCGCTCCGGCTACTGGGACCGGGTGGCGGCGGTGCGCCCCACCTGGCTCAACTCGGTTCCGGCGGTGCTCGCCGCGCTGGCCGCGATCCCCGCCCCGCCGGCGGAGCTCGCCGCCCGGCTGCGCTTCGCCCGCTCGGCGTCGGCACCGCTCTCGCCCGCGGTGCTCGAGCGCTTCCAGGCGCACACCGGCATCTCCGTGCTCGAGACCTACGGGATGACCGAGGCCGCCGGCCAGATCGCAGCCAATCCGCTCGAGGTGGCCGAGCGCCGCCCCGGGTCGGTGGGGCGCCCGGTCGGCGTCGGCCTCTGGGTCGCCCGGCCCGACGGAGAGCGCGGCGCCCCCGGCGAGATCGGCGCGGTGCGGCTCTGCGGCCCCGCGATCGTCACCCGCTACCTGGTGCTCGACGAGGAGGGCCCGGAGCGCACCCGTCCGGCGCGCGACGCCGACGGCTGGCTGAGCACCGGCGACCTCGGCGTCTGCGACGAGGCCGGCTTCGTGCGTCTGCTCGGCCGCGAGGACGACGTCATCAACCGCGGCGGCGAGAAGTTCCATCCCCTCGAGGTCGAGAGCGTCCTCCTCGGCCATCCCGCGGTCGCCGCGGCGGCGGTGGTGGGCGCGCCCCACCCGCGCCTCGGCCAGGTCGCGGTCGCCTTCGTCACCACCCGCCCCGGCGCCCCCGAGGAGCTCGTGGACGACCTCGCCCGGGCGTGCGACGAGCGGCTGGCGCGCTACAAGCGCCCGGTCGAGATCCGCCTCGCCGCCTCGCTGCCGGTCGGGCCGACCGGGAAGGTGCGCCGCCGCGAGCTGCGCGACGGCCTGGCGGCATGCCCGTGAGCACCGCGGAGGCGGCGCCCCGCCGCCACCTGTACGCCGTTGACGTGATGCGCGTGCTCACCGTCGCCCTGGTCGTCGGGGTGCACACCGTCAGCCATGCAGACCTCAAGGACACCGTCGCCGCGGGCGCGCTGACCGTGGTCCTCCACACCAGCCGCGAGGTGTTCTTCGTCCTCACCACGTTGGTGCTGATGCATGGATACGGACGTCGCAAGGTGCGCTGGGCCGGCTTCTGGAAGCGCCGGTACCTCTGCGTGGTCGTGCCCTACGTGGCCTGGTCGGTGATCTACATGGTCGCCGACGGCCACTGGCGCGACCCGCTGGGCAGCGCGCTCGCCACCTTCGGCAGTGACCTGCTGACCGGCGCCGCCAAGTACCAGATGTACTTCCTGCTGGTCTCGATGCAGATCTACCTCTGCTTCCCGGTGATCCGATGGATCATCCGCGCCACCCGGGGACACCACCGGCTGCTCCTCGCCGGCTGCGCCGCCTTCCAGCTCGCCTTCTCGCTCGCCGTCCACGTGCAGTGGTCGCCGGGCGGGGTGATCACCGCCTGGGTGCACGGCCCCGACGCAGTGCTGCCGAGCTACCTCCTCTACATCGCCGCCGGCGGTGTCGCCGCCTGGCACCTCGAGGCGCTGATCGCCTGGACCCGGACCCACCGCCTGCACGTCCTGGGAGGCACCGCGCTGACCGTCGCGGCGGCGGTCGGGGTCTACCTCCTCCAGCGGCTGGCCCTTGGCGAGACCACCCTGGAGGCGAGCGGCGTCTTCCAGCCGGTGGTGGTGGCCGAGAGCCTGGCGATCGCCTGGACCTTCCTCGCCGCCGGCCTCGCCTGGACCGACCGGGGCCGGCCGGGGCTGCGGCTGGTGCGCACCCTGAGCGACGCCAGCTTCGGCGTCTACCTCGCCCACCCGCTGGTGCTGATGCTCCTCACCTCGCTGATCGCCCCCGCCCCCCTCCCGGTGGTGCTGGCGATGGTGCCGGCCGTCTACCTGCTCGGCGCGGTGCCCGCGCTGCTGCTTCGCGGCACCCCGCTGAGCCTGATCGCGAGCGGCCGCCGCCGGCGCCGCCGCAGCCCCGTGGGCCACGCCCGCGCCGCCGCGGACGCGGTCGCCGCCTGAGCGATGGGCACCCTGCTGCGGCCCCTTGCGCTGCCCCTCGCCGTGCTCGCCGTCGGTCTGACCGGCCTGGTCGCCACCCGGGCCGCGGCCACCGGGACGCCGCGCACCCACTACCGGCCGCTGGCGCAGCGCGCGGTCATCCCGGCGCAGACCGCCGCGCACCCCGTCACCCCAGCGGCCCCGACGCCGCGGCCGACCCCCGTGCCCGATCCTCCGGCGACCCCGGCGCCACCGCAGACGACGGTCCAGACCATGCTGGTGGGCACCGTCCAGCGGCAGTGGGAGCAGATCAGCCCGGGCACCGGCCTGGCCGCCGGCGCCCCGATCATCATGGTGCTCCACGGCCAGGCGGTCCTCGCCTCCGACGAGGTGGGTCGCGACGGCCTCGCCCCACTGGTGTCCCAGAACCGCGCCGAGCTCGTCTACCCCCAGGGGATCGACAAGTCCTGGAACGCCGGCGGCGGCTGCTGCGGCGGCGCCGGGCAGCTCGGCATCGACGACCTCGACTTCGTCCGCGACCTCGCCACCGAGGTCGACCCCGGCCACGCCCACCCCATCTACCTCCTCGGCTACAGCAACGGCGGCCGCCTCGCCTACAGCGTGGCCTGCAACGCCCCGGTGCTCTTCGACGCCTACGTGGTGGTGGCGGCGATGCCGCAGAGCGGCTGCGGGGTCACCCGCCCGATCTCGATCCTGCAGATCGCCGGCACCGCGGACCCCGCCATCCCCTACCTCCCCGGCCAGCCCGGCATCGAGAGCCCGCCGGCGACCGTCCAGGTCGCGCGGCTGCGCGCCACCGACGCCTGCCCGGCGGCGCCGGCGTCGGAGCAGCAGGGCAGGCTGACCCTGCAGACCTGGACCGGCTGCGCCGCGGGGACCCGGGTCGGCTTCGCGACCTACGCGGGCGGCGACCACGGCTGGCCGGTCGGCGACGCCACCACCCCGGCGGCCGCGCCGGTGATCTGGCGGTTCCTGAGCGGCCGGCCATGGTGACGGCGCAGATCCCCCTCCACCTGGTCCGTCACGGCGAGAGCGGCTGGAATGCCGAGCGCCGTGTCCAGGGCCACGCCGCCGCGGCGCCCTCGCTCACCCCGCTCGGCCGCGCCCAGGCACGCGACGCCGCCGACCTGCTCGCCGATCGCGCGCCGCACGCCCGCCTGGTGGTCTCGAGCGACCTGCCCCGTGCCCGCGAGACCGCGCTGATCGTCGCCCTCGCCCTCGGCCTGCCGCTGCGCTGGGACGCCGAGCTGCGCGAGCAGAACCTCGGCGAGCTCGAGGGCCGGCTGCGCGACGAGCCCCACGGCGCCGGGACCGTCGGCTCCACGGTGGACGAGCTCTGGCGCTCGCCCCGGCTGCGCCCCGCCGGCGGCGAGAGCATCGCCGAGCTGCACCTGCGCGTCCATCGCGCGCTGGCCCGGCTCGCCGCCTCCGCCCCGCCCGCCGGCCTGATCGTGGTCACCCACGGCGGGGTGGTCCGGGTGGCGACGATGGCCGCGCCGGTGGCGGCCGAGCGGCGCCCGGTGGGCAACGCCTCGGTGACCACCGTCGCGGTCGCCGCCGCGCCCGCCGCCTGGATGAGCCGGCGCGCCTCCTGAGCATCCGGGGCTTCCCGCAAGGTTGGCAGAAAACTGACGATCGCGGTCATATCTGCCACTGGCCGTGTCGCACGAACGCCCCTACGCTCGGGTCATGGAGATCGTGTTTCTGGTGATGCTGGTGGTGCTGGCGGCGCTCGCGCCGCGGTGGGGCCACGACACTCGCGACGGCCGCGACTGGCAGGCGCGGACGGACTGGCAGGAGCGGGAGGAGCTGGGACGCGCGCGGGCCCGGGCGGCGACGCGCTGACGAGGTCTTGACACAGCGATCTGTTTCGATATATCGTGATCCAACGTCAACCGATCGTTGGAGATCCTGCCTCATGGCAACCCACGTCCCCCCCCACGGCTGGGAGCGCGCCTGGCGCCACGGCGCCGAGCACGTCCGCGACCACATCCACCACGCCGGCCGCCATCACCGCGGCGGTGGCCCGGGCTGGGCCGGCTTCGGGCCAGGCGCCTTTGGCCGGGGCTTCCCCTTCGGCCCGCCCTTCGCCGGCGGCGGCCGCCGCGCCGGCCGGGGCGACATCCGCGCCGCCATCCTCGCGCTGCTCGCCGAGAAGCCGATGCACGGCTACCAGATCATCCAGGAGCTGGCCGAGCGCAGCGGCGGCGCCTGGCGGCCCAGCCCTGGGTCGGTCTACCCCACCCTCCAGCAGCTCGAGGACGAGGGGCTGGTGCGGGCGGTGCAGTCCGAGGCCGGCCGCCGCGTCCACGAGCTGACCGAGGCGGGACGCGCCGAGGCGGCGAGTGCGGGCGGGCGGAGCCCCTGGGAGGAGGCCGCCGAGCACCAGGCGGGCGAGCCCTCCGGGCTGCGCGAGCTCTTCCTCCAGGTGGCCGCCGCGGCCTGGCAGGTCGCCCAGGCGGGGTCGAGCGGGCAGCACGCCGCCGCGGCCGAGATCCTCAAGGACACCCGGCGCCGGCTCTACCAGCTCCTCGCCGACGACTCCACCGCCGAGGCGGATCAGCCGAGCCGGTAGATGGCGGTGGTGTCCGAGAAGTAGAGGGCATGGTTGGGCGCCTGCTTGACGTCGAGCTTGCACTGGGCCGGGCCGCCGGTCACCGTCGCCGGCCTTGTGGCGCCGAGGATCCGCCCCCCGGAGTTGAAGGTGCAGAAGACCAGGTGCCCCGCGTAGCCGGCGGGTCCCGAGGCGTCGACGAAGGTGGCCCCGGTGGGCACCACCGTCGACGCCTCGCTGCTCCAGTCGGGACCGGGCTGGCCGCCGCAGCCGCTGCTGGTGGGCAGGATGGGGTGGCTGTAGCCGTAGCAGAGCGCCCACTGGTGGCCGCTGCCCCTCGCCACCGACGCGAGCACGGTGTCGTAGCCGGTCGGGGGTGAGCCGGCGTCGCCCGACGGGCCGTTGTTGGTGATCGCCACCTGTCCGCCCGCCGACACCGCGATGCCGAAGGGGTTGCGCAGCCCGTAGGCCCACACCGGGTTGCCGGCGCCGAAGGGGTTGTCGGCGGGGATGCCGCCGTCGGCGTTGTAGCGCAGCAGCTTGCCGAGCACGCTGCCGGTGTTCTGGGCCTGGGGCGCGGTGTGCTCCTCGCCGAGGGTGACGTAGAGGTGGCCGTCGGGCGCGAAGGCGAGCCGGCCGCCCTTGTGGCAGCAGTCGCTCCCCGACGGCAGGGTGATGAGCGTGGTGGGGTTGGTCCCGGTGCCGGCGCAGTCGGTCCAGCGCTCCACCGTCTGGTGGACGCGATCGGCGTTCGAGTAGAAGGCGTAGACGAAGTGCGTCTGGGTGAACGTCGGGGGGATCGCGATGCCGAGCAGGCCGCGCTCGCTGTAGCCGCCGCCCGCCTCGGTGGTGACCGTGGACACCGTGGCGAAGGTCCGGGCGACGCCGTCCTGCCAGACCTTCACGGTTCCGGCCCGTTCCGTCCAGAACAGCCGGCCGTCGGGGGCGAAGGCGAGCGCGGTCGGGTAGGCGGCGGAGACCGTCCCCGCGGGCGGCGACTGGGCCCCGAGCGGGCAGGGGTTGGCCGCCGGGGCCGCCGAGACCGCGGGCGCCGCGGTCGATGACGAGGTCGACGAGGCGGACGTGCTCGCGCCGGAGGTGGTGGTGGTCGCGGACGGGCCGCTCCCGCAGGCGGCGGCGCCGGCGACCGTCCAGAGCGCCAGCAGCAGCCCGGCGGCGCGGCGGCCGGTCACGGCAGCGCGCGCTCGGCGACGAGCACGCGGGTGGGCATGTGCGGCAGCGGGTGCACCTCGGGGGCGGCGAACCCGGCGGCGGCGAGCATCCGCGCCAGCCGGGGCAGCGAGTGCGCCTCGCCCTGTCGGGTCCACACCAGCATGATCACCGAGAAGAGCCGGGCGGCGAGGTCGCGCTCCGGGTCGTCGCCGCTGGCGGTGAAGTCCTGGATGACCAGGCGCCCGCCGTGGCGGAGCACCCCGGCGGCCCGGCGCAGCAGCTCGACGCAGCGATCCTCGTCGAAGTGGTGGAGCACGTGGCTCATCAGCACCACGTCGTAGGGGCCGCCGAGCGGCACCTCGAACATGTTCCCGGGGATCCACTCGACCCGGTCGCTCAGCCCGAGCCTCTCGGCGACGCCTCGACTGGTGGTGAGCACGTTGGGCCAGTCGAGCGACCACACCCGCGCCTGCGGGTTCTGCAGCGCGAGGGTGTAGCCGTACAGGCCGTTGCCGCAGGCCACGTCGAGGATGTCGAGCGGGTCGCGCTTCGACGCCCAGGGCGCGAGCAGCTCGGCGATGCCCGGGGCGGCGCCGCCGGCGAGGCCGCCGACCGAGGCGGCGAAGTCCTCCCACCACGGGTGCATCGGGGTCTCCGCGTGGTCGTCGGTGACCGCGCCGCCCTGGCGCACGGCCTCGTCCAGCCGCTGGAAGCGCTGCCAGAGGTGGTCCGCCGAGAAGATGCGGGTGAGCTCGCCGAGATACATGGGTCCGCTGCTCACCAGGAAGGCGGCGCTGAGCGGCGTCAGCCGGTAGTGCTCGCCGTCGACGGCGACGAGCCCCAGCGCGCTCAGCGCGTCGAGGAGGATGCGGGTGCCGCGCTCGTCGGCGCCGGTCTGCGCGGCGATCTCCGCGGCGGTGGCGTCGCCCTCGGCGAGGCGGTCGAAGACCCCGAGCTGAACCCCGGTGCGCAGGATCGCGCTCGCCTGGAACCCCTGCATCAGCTGCATCAGGGCGTCGGGGGACGGAGCCCCCGTGGCCGGAGCGGTCGACTCGGAAATGGTCATGCCGGCATCCTCCCGGTCGGCGGGCGCTGCGGAGAGAGCCGATGGTACCGGCTCGCCCTCCAAGGCGCCGCCGCGCCGTGTCCGGAGACGGACTTCCCACGAGCGGGGCCGCGTACTACGATTCGTGTGGAGGGATCAGCTCGTTGGGCACCGTCACCATCGCCGCCAGCTACGGCACGGGGTGCGCGGTCATCGCCTCCGCGGTGGCCAATCGTCTCGGCCTGCCGCTGCTCGACCGGGCCATCCCGCCGGCGGTCGCCACCGAGCTCGACGAGCCGCTGCAGACCGCGCTCGCCGACGACGAGCGGCACGAGGGCGGCCTGGTCGGGCGCCTCTTCAGCCGGGCGGTGACGGTGAGCGGCTACTACCAGGGCGAGCCCCTGAACCTGCCGACCCTCGCCGGCGACGACCTGGTGGCGAACACCGAGGCGGTGATCCGCTGCGCGGCGCAGCGCTGCGGCGCGGTGATCCTCGGACGCGCGGGGATGTTCGTGCTGCGCGGCTGGCCGCAGACGCTGCACGTCCGTCTCGACGGGGCCGCCGAGGCGCGGCGACGGCTGGCGATGGCGCACGAGGGCATCGATGCCGAGACCGCGGCCCGTCAGCAGGTCGCCACCGACCGCGCCCGGGCCGCGTATGTACGCCACTTCTACCGCGAGCACGGACGCTGGGAGGACCCCGCGAACTACCACCTGGTGCTCGACAGCACCGTGCTCCCCGCCGACACCTGCGTGAAGCTGATCGTCGCCGCGGCGCGCGCCCACTGCGCGCTGGGCACGCGCGCCCCCTCCCCCGCCGCCAGCCGCCGGTAGGCAGACAGGCGGGACGCGCGGGCGCAAGACCTCCGCCGGCTCCCCGTTGTGACCGTAGGCAGGACGGGCCGGTCAGGAGGTGTTCCCATGCGCGTGCTCCGTTCCGCTCTCGTCATCGGCCTCGCCGCCGCCAGCCTCGGCTGGGCCGCGGGCGACGCCCTGGTCTCGCCGAGGGCCGACATCACCGTCTCGAACGCCACGCTCGACGGCATCGTCCGCGCCAGCCTCGACGAGGAGACGCTCGACGGCTGGAACCCGGCGACCAGCGGGCTCTACATCAACTGGAGCAGCGTCGACCCGACCCAGGTGAACTTCACCGACCACAACACCTCGCGCCACGACGCCCAGACCGACCTGCGCGACCTCGACGACATGCTGCGCTACGAGCAGCAGCACCCCGGCGACACCTCGCAGCAGGCGGGCATCGCCCGCCTCATGCCGGGGACGGTGAAGGAGTTCCACAAGTCCTCGAGCACCTCGGGATGGGTGTACTGGGAGCTGCTCGACCTCGCGGCGCTGACCGGAGACCCCTCCTGGAGCGCCGACGCGGTCTCGATGGCCACCCACTACGCGAAGGCGATCGACCCCCTGGTCGGATACTCGCACGGCAAGGTCGTCGCCTCCACCGATCCGCATTCCGCGACATGCTCCGACGGCTTCCGCGTCGACGGCCAGCTCGAGCTCGGCGCGATGCTCATCGACGCCGGCAAGCGCTTCGGCAACGCCATGTGGACGGTGCAGGGCCAGCGCGCCTACACCGTGGTGCGCGCGGCCGCATTCGACCCCGCCCACGGGTTCTACGACCGCATCATCTGCAACGGCGCCCGCTGGGACCAGCAGGCCAAGGTCGAGGAGATCGCCGACGAGGCCCGCACCGCGATCCTCGCCGGCCAGTACGCCGGAGTCGGCTCGCTGACCGCCGACGGACTCGCACTTCTGGACACGCTCGTCGCCAACCACGCCGGCCTCCACGACGACGCGAACGGCGGCTGGTGCCCGCTCATCGACATGGGCACCGGGGTGCTCGACTGCCACATCAAGACCGCCCGCCAGTTCCTCCTGCTCCGCGTCTTCCACGAGGTCGACCGCACCGATCCCGGCCGCTACCTCACCCAGGAGAACGAGCTGATCAACCTGGTGCCGCGGATCGTCACCAGCCCGCACGCCGGCTTCCTCTACGAGCGCGCTCCCGACTTCAGCCTCTACCGCGGCGAGAACTGGATCACCACCGAGTCCGACGGCATCGTGCTCGGCTCCATCCAGTCGGTGCTCGCCGACGGCGGCAGCGGCACCACCACCACGACGGCGACCACCACGTCGACGGGGACCAGCACCGCGACCTCGACGATGACCACCACCACGACATCGACCACCACGACCGCGAGGTCCACCACCTCGTCGACGACGACCAGCAGCAGCAGCACCGCAGCCGCAGGGTGCCCCACGACCACCACGACCACCACCGGCACGGTGAGCACCAGCAGCGTCTCGATCTTCGTCACCGCCACCCAGTCGCACCTCTGCGCGACGCTCGGCTGGACGGGCGGTGGCGTGCTGAACCTGATCATCTACAACAGCGGCGGCTCGACAACGCTCGGCCAGGTCACCACCGGCACCTCGCCGGAGACGCTCAGCATCCCCAGCACCCCGGGCACGGTCTACAAGGTGAAGGTCAAGCCGATCTCCGGCTCGGCCACGTACACGCTCACCACCGCAGCCTGACCGGCCTGTAGGATTGCCCGGCCCTCGGGCGACGTCGAACGGAGGCACACAGCATGTCCAGGGGTGCGGTCCCCGGCCTGATGGCCGGGGTGGCTGCGGCCGTCCTCGCCGGCTGCGGCGGCGGCACGGCCGGCGGCACGCCGGCGGCGACCACCCCCGCGGTGCCGACCTTCGCAGCGCCCACCCAGGCGGTGGTGCCGCCCCACGACATCGCCGTCGCCCTGAACAAGGTGCTCGCCCAGGCGGGCACCGAGCTCACCGCCACGAGCAACGACCTGCAGCGCTCCGCGACTCTCGACCAGGCCGCCCAGGTCATGGGCGACCACGCCTCGACCTACAACGGCCTCCACCAGACCCTGCAGGCGCTGCCCGCCTTCCCGGTGGCCCAGACCCAGGCGGACGTCAACCGGCTGAGCACCGATCTCGCCAGCCTCTCCTCGGTGATCAGCGCCATGCTCGCCGCCGAGGTCGCCCAGTACGGCCAGTTCAAGGCGCAGATCAACGCCATGATCCCGGTCCTCAGCCACGACGTCGGCGTGGTCGGCAACGAGCTCAAGGGCTACTGAGCCGGCTCAGGCGGCGGGGACGGCCTCGGCCTCGCGCCAGCGGCGCGGCTCGGCGGGGCGGGCGAGGACGAACCCCTGGCCGAGGGTGACCCCGAGCGCGCGGATCCGGGCCACCTGGTCCTCGGACTCGAGCCCCTCGGCGATCACCTGGGCGCCGGTCGAGGCGGCGAACGTCACCAGCGCCTCGACCGCGGCGCGGGGCCCGCGGGCGTGGCTCTGGCGGGTGAGCTTCCCCGCGACCTTGATGAACTCGGGCGTCACGGTGGCGAGGGCGTCGAAGGTCGAGAAGCCCTCGCCGACGTCGTCGAGGGCGAAGCGGAAGCCCTCGGCCCGGTAGATGGCGACCACCTCGCGGAGGCGGTCGAGGTCGCGCACCGCCTCGCGCTCGGTGATCTCCAGCACCACCGCCGTCGGCGGCAGCCCGGCCGAGCGCAGCAGCAGGAGCATCTGGTCGACGTCGTGGACGGGGTCGAGGAGCGGGGTGGCGCCGACGTTGATGAACACCGGCCGGCCGCCGGGCAGCTCGTGGCAGTTGCGCAGGATCGCCCGGCGGCAGACCCAGTCGAGGTCGCGGCCGAGGCCGAGCTGGTGGGCGGCCGCGAAGAGCCCCTCCACCCCGGCGTCGAGCGGCCCGTCGACCGGGCGTGAGAGCCCCTCGTAGCCGACCGCGCGGCGGCTCTCGAGGTCGATGATCGGCTGGTAGACGGCGCGCATCCCCTGGGTGGCGATGAGCTCGGGGAGGTAGCTCTCCCAGCGGGCGCGGCTGCCGGGCTGGAAGCGCTCGGGGGTCGACACCTCGGAGCGGTCGCGCCCACCCACCTTGGCCCGGTAGAGGGCCTCGTCGGAGAGGATCCAGACCGGCCCGGGATCGGCACCGGCGTCGCCGGTCGCGCAGCCGATGCTCAGCCGGGCCTGGCCGCGCGCCAGGGCGATGCCGTACATCGAGGTGCGCAGCCGCTCGGCGACGGCGCTCGCCTCGGCGACGTCGGCGCCGACGAGCAGTGCGGCGAACTCGTCGCCCCCGGTGCGGGCCACGGTGTCGTGCTCGCGCACCCCGAGCCGCAGCGCCATGCCCACGGCGCGGAGCGCGGCGTCGCCGGCGTCGTGGCCGTAGGTGTCGTTGATCGCCTTGAGGCCGTCCACGTCGATCGCCAGCACCGCGAACCGGCCCGGCGGCGGCAGCGCCAGCAGCCGCTCGAACTCGCGGCGGTTGGCGAGCCCGGTGAGCGGGTCGGTGCCGGCGAGGGTGGCGAGCCGCTGGGCGGTGTCGCGGAGCGCCGCCTCGATCCGCCGGCGCTCGATGAACTGCCCGAACTGGGAGCCGACGTCGGTGAGCAGGACGCTCAGTTCCTCGTCGACGGCGAGCTCGTCCTCGCCGCCGAGCACCATCACGCCGCTCACCCGGCCCTCGTTCACCAGCGGGAAGGCGGTCAGCCATCCGGTGCTCTCGATCTCCGCGTGCGCCCAGACCCGGCCGGTGACCCCCTCGCCGAAGCCGACGGTGTCGTCGGTGACCGCACGGCCCCGCCAGGGCTCGTCGGCGTGGCACCAGCGCGCCTCGGCGCGGAGCACCCCGGTGTCGACGTCGACGACGAGCAGCGCGCCGCAGAGGCTGCCCAGGGTGCGGGCCAGGGCGTCGAGGATCGCGGGCGCGGCCTCGGCAGGGGTGGCGGCGTCGGCCAGGGTGCGGGTGACGGTGAACTGCAGGCTGCGAATCCGCTCGAGCCGGATCTGCTCGGCGGCGGCCACGCTCAGCGCCCGGGCGCGCTCGCGGATCTGCTCGACGAGCCGCTGCACGGTGAGGCCGGCGATGCCCGCGACCGCCGCCCAGAAGGCCAGCTCGGTGAGCTGCGCCCAGGTGCCGTGGACCGCGCTCGGCACCACCAGGACGACGCCGGCGGCGAGGATGCCGATCCAGAGCTCGTGGCGGGTGTGGTGGATCGCCATCCAGAAGAGGGGCAGCAGCACCAGCGGCTCGTAGATCTTCACCGTGCCGCCGGTGGATTCGTACACGAGGAGGATCACCCAGAAGTAGGCCAGCGGCGGCACCGCCTGGGCGAGGCGCGGCAGCCGGTCCCAGGGGGTGAAGAGCGCGATCGCGAGGATGATCCCGATCAGGGCCGCGGCGAGGAGGAGCAGGAGCGGCGCCTGCAGCGACACCCCCGATCCCAGGGCGCAGAGCAGCCCGAGCATCGCCGCCACCATGAACGGCGCGACACGACGGAGCAGCCCCTCCCGCTGGAAGGGGTTGTCCGGACCGCCGAGTCCGCTGCTGAGATCCGCGATGAGCTCGAGCAATTCGCCGTCACCTTATCCGGCGGTCAGTCGCCCTCCGCGGCGGTCGACCTCATCGTCGCGGCAGGGTGATCGCGTCTCGACCCAAGGGGGCCAACCGCCACAGCGGACACCGTCCCGTCACCTGGGTGATGAGCGGTGCGCATGCTGTGATGCGCCTGTCACCGACACGGCGCGGCGACGCCACCCCCGCTCCACCCCGCGCGGGTGAGGATGCATGCGTTGGCCCGCACCGAGGATGCAGGACATGGCCGTCAACAGCAGACTGGTGATCGCCGTCGCCGGCGCCGCGAGCGTTGTGCTCGGCGCGCTGGTTGCGGACAGACACGCCCAGAACCACTACACGCCGAGCAACCGCCGGAAGCGCTGACCCGCGAGTCCGGTCACCGTGGACGGTGACCGGTCCTCGCGGATCGGTTCGATCAGGCCGGCTTGACCTGACGCGCGCGCGGACCCTTGTCGCTGCGCTCGATCTCGAAGCTCACGCGCTCACCGGCGCCGAGCGAGTCGAACTCGAGCGAGCTGTCGAGACCGCTGCGATGGAAGAAGTACTCGACACCGTCGTCTGCGGCGATGAAGCCGAAGCCGCGATCGGGAACAACCTTCTTGACGCTACCGGTCAACATGCAATCTGTCTCCACACCTTCCCGAGAGAGTATCTGCACACGAGCGCGCGTCCGAGTCGAGAAGGCGAGTGCGAGACGAGCGACCGGTGGCCCGCTGTGAGCCATCTGGTCCGCAGCGTACCACGGGTGCTGAAATCCCTGCCTCACCCCTGCCCCCGCTGGAGCGCCAGGGGGTAGACCGGCCCGGCTCCGGCGTCGCGCAGCAGCGCACTCGCCACGGTCAGCGTCCAGCCCGAGCCGACGACGTCGTCGACGACCAGCAGCGGTCCCGGCGGCGGTGAGCCGCCGACCGCGAGCGCGCCGAGCGCGTTGCGGCAGAGGTGCGCGCTGTTCTCCAGATCGGCCTGGTACGCGGCGTCCACCCCGGTCGGCGCGAGCAGCGGGAGCACCGGCAACCGCCCGATCCGCCCGAGCGCGGCGGCGACCGCGTCGATGAGCGGCCCCCGCCGCCGCGAGGGCACCGGCACCACCGCCCCGGGCCGGCCCTGCGGCCATCCCCAGCGGGCGAGCACCCCGACCAGGCCGTCGACCACCTCGGGCGGAAGCGGCAGCGCCGGGTCGTCGAGGAGGGGGCGGAGCAGCCGCGCGTAGCCGGGCTGGAGCGCCTCGCAGAGCACCCGGCCGGGCTCGGCGACCAGCCCGGCGGCGATCCGCCCCCTGCGCTCCTCCATCCCCGACGGCCACATCCGCCGGGGCTCGAGGACCAGGTCGCCGTCCCGGGCGCTGGGCTCGGCCTCGGCGACGAGCGCGGCGGGGACCTCCTCCGGCCAGGGCCGGCCGGTGCAGACGTCGCAGCGGCCGCAGCGGGTGTCGGCGTCGACGTGGGGGTCGTCGAGCGCGGCGCGGAGGAAGGCCATCCGGCAGCGCTCGGTGCGGGCGTAGGCGAGCATCTCCCGGGCGTCTGCCTCGCGGACCGCCCGCACCCGGGCGTAGCGCGCCTGCGCGTACTCCCAGGGGCTCGCGGCCCGCACCCAGCCGCCCTTGACGTGCTCGACGGCGCCCTCGACGTCGAGCACCCGCAGCATGGTGGAGAGCCGCGAGCGGCGGATGTCGACCCTCGCCTCGATCGCCGCCTCGCCGAGGGGACGGCCGGCCTGCTCGAGAGCGCCCACCACCGCCTCGGCCTGCTCGCGCGGCGGGAACGCCGTGCTCTCGAAGTAGCGCCAGATCGCCACGTCGTCGGGCGAGGGCAGCAGCACCGCCTCGGCGCGGGGGATGGCGCGGCCGGCGCGCCCGACCATCTGGTAGTAGGCGACCGCCGAGCTCGGCGCCCCGAGGTGGATGACGAAGGCGAGATCGGGCTTGTCGAAGCCCATCCCCAGCGCGCTGGTGGCGACCGCGACCCGCAGCCGGTTCTCGCGCAGGGCCTCCTCCAGGGCGAGCCGCTCCTCGGGCTCGGTCTGGCCGGTGTAGGCGCGGGCGTCGATCCCCCGCAGGCGCAGGAAGCCGCTGAGCCGCTCCGCCTCGCCGACGGTGAGGGTGTAGACGATCCCGGCACCGGGGAGGTCGGGGAGGGTGGCGGCGATCCACGCATAGCGCTCGGCGGCGGTGGCGAGGTGGACGACGGCGAGGTGGAGGCTCTCGCGGTCGAGGTCGCCGCGGAGCACCACCGGCTCGACCCCGAGCTGGGTGGCGACGTCCTCGACCACGCTGGCGGTGGCGGTGGCGGTGGTGGCGAGGACGGGGGTGCGGTCGCTCAGCAGCGGCAGCAGGGTGCGCACCCGGAAGTAGTCGGGGCGGAAGTCGTGGCCCCACTGGGAGATGCAGTGGGCCTCGTCGACGACGAGCATCCCCGTCCCCGCGGCCATGCCGGGGAGCACCTCCTCGCGGAAGGAGCGGTTGTTCAGCCGCTCCGGGCTGACCAGGAGGAGGTCGACCTCCCCCGCCCGCAGCCGGTCGAGGATCTCCTCCCACTCGGCCTGGTTGCTGGAGTTGAGGGTCGCCGCCCGGACCCCGAGGCGGGTCGCCGCCTCGACCTGGTCGCGCATCAGGGCGAGCAGCGGGCTGACCAGGAGGACCGGCCCGGCGCCACGCTCGCGGAGCAGCCGGGTCGCGATCATGTAGACCGCCGACTTGCCCCAGCCGGTGCGCTGCACCACCAGGACGCGGGCGGCGTCGTCGACGAGCGCGGCGATCGCCCGGGCCTGGTCGGGGTGGAGGGTGGCGCCGGGGAGCGCCTGTCCGAGCAGCTCCTGGGCCCGGTCCGAGGTGGTCTGAGGACCCAATTTCCGCCTCCAGCCGATTGTTTACGCGGGGTGAACACGGGTCGCGTAGCATCCTGTCTCGAGAGGCTCGGCCCGATGGCGCGGGACGGCGGTTTACCCCTCCGCCGCCCCGCCGCCCGGCCGTTCCGCCCTCAGGGGCGGATCTCGTAGAGATTGTTGAACAGGTTGCGGATGTCGACCTGCCGCACCGACGAGAACCCCGCCTGCGCGCACAGCTCCCGGAGCACCGGCTCGGAGAGGCCGAGGGCGCCGAGCCCGGCCCCGCCCTGGGCGAGCGAGGTGGTCAGGCAGTAGAGCACCGAGATGCCGTGGAGCATGCTGCCGACCGGCCCGGTGTTCTCCTCGACCCGGTCGGAGCAGTTCATGTCGAGGCAGACGTAGACGCCGCCCGGCGCCAGGGCCGCGCGGATGGCGCGGAGCAGCCCGAGCGGATCGGCGGCGTCGTGGACGACGTCGAAGGTGGTGATCAGGTCGTGCGGCCCCGGCAGCGGAGCGCCGGCGTCGACCTGCTCGAAGCGCACCCGGCCCTCGACTCCGGCCGCCCGCGCGTTCTCGCGCGCCCGCTCGATCGCCGGGGCGAAGACGTCGTAGCCCGTGTACGTCGACGCGGGGAAGGCCTGGGCGAGCCGGCAGAGCGCCCGTCCCCCGCCGCAGCCGACGTCGGCGACCCGGGCGCCGGCGCGGAGCATCGCCTCGACGTCGGGCAGCCGGGGCAGCCAGTCGCCGACCAGGGCGTTCTCGACCCAGCCGGCGCTGAAGCGCTCCATCCCCTCCCAGGTGTCCTGCCCGTAGGCGCGCTGGGCCACGCCGCCGCCCTCGCGGAAGGCGGCGGCGACGCCGTCGAGCTGCCGGGTCAGCGCCGCGAGCATCTCGTGCACGCCGCCGTAGAAGTAGGGGCCGCCCTCGTCGGCGAGCGCCGCGGCGTGCTCGGGGGGCAGGGTGAAGCGCCGGGTGCCGGGGTCGTACTCGAGGTAGCCGGCGGCCGCCATGCCGCCGAGCCACTCGCGGGCGTAGCGCTCGACGATCCCCGCGCGCTCGGCGAGCTCGGCGCTGGTGGCCGGGCCCCCGGCGGCGAGCGCGCGGAAGAGCCCCAGGCGATCGCCGATCACCGCGAGGGTGGTGACCATCGACGCGCTGCTGTCGGCGAGCACCCGGCGGACGAAGGCTCTGCGCCTCTCGGGATCGAGCGCGGTCGCGGTCATGGCGCCGACCTTAGCGGGCCGGTCAGCCGTGGTGGTGGGCGTGCTCCGCCACGGGGGCCTCCATCATCCGCAGCATCTCCACCCCGCCGGTGCGCAGGAAGCGGACCCCGAGCACCGCGGTGACGGCGAGCAGGACGATGTCGAGGATGGTGTTGTAGTTCCAGCTGACCGCCGTCTCGAGGACGGTGACGGCGCGGTTGGTCGGGGTGCGTCCCAGAACGCGGAAGAGCAGGCCGACCCCGAGCCCGGCGAGCGCCATGGTCACGTACGAGACCGCGGCGAGGTACAGGGCGACGCGCCCGCCGTAGTAGCGGCGGTGGATGTCGATGATCGGGATGATGATCAGGTCGGCGAAGATGAAGGCGATCACCCCGCCGAAGCTCATCCCACCCGACCAGAGGATGGCGGCGAGGGGCACGTTGCCCACCGAGCAGACGAAGCTGACCACCGCGACGAGCGGGCCCAGCAGCGCTCCCCAGACCTCGGCGCCGACCCCGTTGCCGCCGAGGAAGAGCGCGTTCCAGAAGGAATTCGGCACCCAGGCGCCGAGCGCCCCGGCCGCCAGGAAGCCGACGAGCAGGTCGACCCACAGGCTCGCGATGTTCATGAAGTAGTTGTGGCTGATCGAGGTGCGCGCCTGCGGTGAGACCAGCCGCCGCAGGAAGGGCCCCCCGCTCACCGACATGTCCATGCCGGCGTGTCCCTCCATCCGCCCCCGCAGACCCCGCTCCGCCTGGGCGTGCGCGGCCTCGACGAGCGAGGGCCGCAGGGTGAGCCGGAGGATGACGGCGAGGACGACCACCATCACCAGACCGCCGAGCAGCTCGGCGCCGAGGAACTGCCAGCCCAGCAGGATGAGCAGCACCAGTCCGAGCTCGAAGACCAGGTTGGTCGAGGCGAACTCGAAGATCACCGAGTTCGACAGCGTCGCGCCGCGGCGGAACAGGCTGCGCGCCACCGCGACGGCGGCGTAGGAGCAGGACGAGGAGGCGGCGCCGAAGACGGTGGCCAGCGCCACCGACCGTGGCGAGTCGCGCCCGAGAAGCCGCGACACCGCGCGCTTGGAGACCAGGGTCTCGACCACCGCGGAGAGGAGGAAGCCGAGCGCCAGCGGCCAGAGCACCTCCCAGAACATCGCGAAGGAGAGGCGCAGCGCGTCGCCGAGGTGATGGAGGAGGCCCACGGCCGGGATCATACCCCCCGGGGGCATCAGGCGGTCACGGGCCCGTCACGGCGGTTGACAGGTGACCAATTAGTCACATATGATCGCCGGCATGGACGAGGTGTTCAAGGCCCTGGCGGATCCCACCCGGCGCAGCCTCCTCGACGAGCTGGCCCGGGAGGACGGTCAGACCCTGAGCGCCCTGCAGGGGCACTTTCCGATGACCCGCTTCGGGGTGATGAAGCACCTCCGGCTGCTCGAGGACGCCGGCCTGGTCGTGACCAGGCGCCGGGGCCGCGAGAAGCTCCACTTCCTCAACCCCGTCCCGATCCGGCTCGTCCACGACCGGTGGGTGAGCAAGTACGCCGAGCCGTGGGCCGCCTCGCTGAGCGAGCTCAAGAGCAACCTGGAGAAGACGATGGACAAGGTGTTCGAGATCTACATCCGGACGACGCCGGAGCGCCTGTGGGAGGCGATCACCGACCCCGACATCCGCGCCAAGTACAACTTCGGCGCCCGGGTCGTGTCCGACTGGACGCCGGGGTCGCGGTTCGAGATGGGCCACCCCGGCGTCGAGGGCGGCCTGCTCGGCGACGGCGAGATCCTCGAGGCCGACCCGCCGCGCCGGCTGGTCCAGACCATGCGCGCGCTGTGGAGCGACGAGGTCCGTGACGAGGGCACCTCGCGGATCACCTTCGAGATCGAACCCGTCGGCGACTCCTGCCGCCTGCTCGTCGTCCACGACCAGCTGCGCGAGGGCGCCAACAGCCAGATCTACGGCGGCTGGCCGATGATCCTCTCCGGCCTGAAGACCTGGCTCGAGACCGGCGAGCTGCTCACCACGCCGGGCTCGATCATGTACGCCGGGGCCGGCCCGCGCTGAGCGGACCGCGAGCACCGGGACCGGGTCAGCGCACCACCTCGAGCGCGGCCCGGTCCCAGCTCGCGAGCTCCGCGGCCGCCTCGTAGGTGCTCTGGAAGAACGCGAGCACCATCGCGTCCGGATCCTCGGCGACGCGCACCGCCGCGTACGGCAGGAGGAACTCGCCGAGCCCGGGGTCGTACCGCGCCCCCGGGGCGGGCGGCCAGCCGGCGAACCCCGCCGGCGCCGGGTACGCATAGGCGTAGAAGGAGCCCTCCTCGCTCCCGCCCGGCCAGAAGCCGCAGCTGCTGACCTCGTGGCTGTAGGCGAGCTCCTGCACCCAGTCCGGGCAGTTCGGCACCCCGCCGGGGTGCCGCGGCGCCGGGCGGCCCGAGAAGCGGGTGACGGCGAGGTCGGCGCCGCCCCAGAAGTAGTGCACCGGGCTCGCCTTGCCGAGGAAGCCGGCGCGGAACCGGGTCATCAGCCGGTGCGACTGGCTCAGGACGCGCCAGAAGCGCTGCGCGGCGGCGGCGTCGTAGGCGTGGTGCACCTCGTCCTCGGCGAAGGGGATGGCGTCGACGACCTCGTTGGGCCGCACCGGGGTGCGGACCCGGACGCCGAGGCCGGACAGCGCCGCCATCGTCTCCGCGTGGAAGCTGCGCACCGACCGCGGGCGCAGCTCGACCTCGCGCGCAGTCCCGGCGGTGGTGCGGATGCGCAGGACGTGGTCGAGGAGGTCGAGCTCCATCTCCACGCCGAGGTCGCCCGCGTGCATCAGCGAGGTGGTGAGCCCGCGCGCCGAGACGTAGAGGGAGGCGTGCCACCAGTGGTTGAGCATCGGCCCGAGGAGCAGCCGGATCTTGCCGACGATCTGTGTCCAGAGCTGGAGGGTGTCGCGGGTGTCCTCCCACGCCGACAGGGTCAGCTCCGGCCAGATCTCGTCCCGGGTCACGCGCGAGAGCCTACCGCGCTTGATCCCGGCGCAGCGGGACGCCAGGATGCAGGCTGTGCTGCTCGCCGACCCGCGCCACGGGCCGCTGCCGGCGCTCCTCGTCGGGCTGACCGCGGTGAGCGGGCTGGTCGACGCCGTCAGCGTGCTGCGGCTCGGGCGCGTCTTCGTCGCCAACATGACCGGCAATGTGGTGTTCATCGGTTTCGCCCTCGGCGGAGCGCCCGGCTTCTCCCTGGCAGCGTCGCTGGTCGCGCTCGGCGCCTTCCTCGGCGGCGCCGCGATCGGCGGCGCCGCGGCGGCCCGGCTCGGCGCCGACCGCGCCGTGCTGCTGACGGCGAGCGCGGCGGTCGAGCTCGTCCTGCTCGGCTGCGCCTGGGCGGGGGCCGCGGCGGTCCACGAGCCCTACGCCGGGATCGCCAGCGCGACGCTCGCGGGGCTCGGCGCGCTGGCCATGGGCATCCAGAACGCGGTGGCGCGGCACCTCGCCGTCCCCGACCTCACCACCACCGTGCTCACCATGACGCTCACCGGGATCGCCGCCGACCTCCGGTCGCGCCGCGGGCCCCAGCTGCTGCGCCGGCTGCTGGCGGTGGCGACGATGCTCGGCGGCGCGGTCACCGGGACCCTGCTGCTCCTCCACGCCGGCACCGCGCCCACCCTCGGCGTGGTGGTGGCCGTCCTCGCCTGCGTCACAGCGGGTGCGGGAATGTCGCTGCGCCGGCCCGGTGACTGGCGGACCGCACCTCACGCCGTGTGAGGATTGCGCGGTCCCGCGATTGCCGTGCGGTCATGACTCCTGTTGCACACGCAGGCATTTTCACGCGCTACGCTTGGACCTCCATGGAGCCCGGCCGTCTGCAGTTCGATCAGGCGCAGACGCTGGCGGCCCGGAGGGCCGGGGCGCGGGGCCACGTCGTCGGGTCGTGGGAGGCGGGCACCAGGTATGTGGGCGGCCAGCAGGACTGGTGGGCGAGGTGCCGGCGCTGCCGCGGCCTGGTCTGGGTGCTGGCGTTCGACGACGGCAGGGCGGTGATCCAGGACGTGCCCGAGGACTGCGTGCCCGCCTGATCCGCCCCCCGTGCGGGGCAGTCGTTAACCCGAGCCGAATGCAGGGTTAACCACTGCCCGGATCGCGCAAGATTGCTCGCGATCGAGCCGTTTGAAGCGCTGGGTAGAGGCTGTCCCGGTCCCGCAGGAGCGTCCGTCAGCGTCATCGCCGATGCGGCAACCGCGGTACCACGCGGCAGAGGGACGAGACAACGCCCTACCCCCCACACCCCTTATCCAGCTCGGGGACCGGGGATCATCCATCCCCCCGCGTCCCCGGGCTCAAGGGTGCCCCGCCGAGCCGGCGGGTCCCTCTCCCGTGGAGTACGCTCCGGACGTGAGCGGTCCCGTCGCCTCCGAGGACGCGCCCGAGCACGCGGCGCCGGCCCCGCCGGAGGCTGCGACGGTCGAGATCGCACCGAGCCGCTCGGCGAGCGTCGGCGGGCTGACCGTCCGCCGGGCCCTCCCCCGCCGGGAGCGGCGGAGTGTCGGGGCGTGGTGCTTCCTCGACCACTTCGGGCCGGCCTCGCTCGACCACGGCGATGGCATGCTGGTCGGGCCGCATCCCCACACCGGGCTCCAGACCGTCACCTGGCTGGTCAGCGGCGAGGTGCTGCACCGGGACAGCCTCGGCTCCGAGCAGCTCATCCGGCCCGGGCAGCTCAACCTCATGACCGCGGGCCGCGGCATCGCCCACGCCGAGGAGACGCCCACCGGCGGCGGGGCCGGTCTCCACGGGGCGCAGCTCTGGGTCGCGCTCCCTGAGGCGACCCGCGACGGCGAGGCGGCGTTCGAGCACCACGCCGAGCTGCCCCGGGTGGCGCTCGGGCGGTGCGTCGCCACCGTCCTGCTCGGCGAGTTCGCCGGTGAGCGCTCGCCCGCGCGCGCCGACACCCGCCTCGCCGGGGTCGAGCTGGCCATGCCCGGCGGGGAGGCCGTGCTGCCGCTCGACCCGGCGTTCGAGCACGCGCTGGTCGTGCTCGACGGGGCGGCGAGCGTGGGCGTCGGGGTGGTCGAGCCCGGCGCGCTCTGCTACCTCGGGCTCGGCCGCGGCCGGCTCGAGCTGACCTCGGCCGGACCCGCCCGGGCGCTGCTCGTCGGCGGCGTGCCCTTCCCCGACCCGCTCCACATGTGGTGGAACTTCGTCGCTCGCAGCCGCGCCGACATCGACGTCGCCTGCCGCGAGTGGAACGAGGGCGCGGACCGTTTCGGCGAGGTCGCCTCGCAGCTGCCCCGGATCCCCGCGCCGCCGCCGCCCTGGTAGCCACGGCCTCCTTCCTGCTGTTTACACGGCGGCCCCTCGGGGAATGGATTGGGGGACGGCGCAATCCAGCCGCCCACCCACGAGGAGACCGACATGCTGTTCGGACAGGATCACGTGAACCGCTACATCGAGACCGACGGAGAGGACGGGCACGATTGGCAGGGGACCAACACGCTCATCCTCACCACCAGGGGGCGGCAGTCGGGCACCGAGCGACGCAACCCGCTGATCTACGGCCGCAGGGGGGATGACTATCTGGTCGTCGCCTCCAAGGGCGGAGCGCCCACGCCGCCGGCGTGGTACCTGAACCTCGAGGCCGATCCCGACGTCGAAGTCCAGGTGCGCGGAGATCGCTTCCACGCGCGAGCCCGCACCGCCACCGCGGAGGAGAAGGCTGCACTGTGGCCGATCATGGCGAGGGAGTGGCCCGCGTACGACGAGTATCAGAAGAAGACCGAGCGGGAGATCCCGGTGGTGATCCTCGAGCGCGCCGCCTGACCGGGTGACGCCGTCCGGAGTCAGCGGTCGAGGGCGTACCAGACGACGTCGAGCCCGTGCCACCGTGCCGTGCCCCGCAGCGAGAGTCCCAGCTTCTCCATCACCCGCCGCGACCGAACATTTTCCGGAGCCGTGATGGAGATCACGCGTGCCACATCCAGATGGGCGAAGGCCGCGTCGAGACTGGCTCGCCCCCCCTCGGTGGCCAGCCCCCGGCCGCGGGCCTCCGCCGCCAGCGTCCAGCCCACCTCGACCGGCGCGGCCTCCAGCGGCCAGTCGCGGTGGCGGAGCAGGCCGATGCGCCCGATCAGGACACCGGTGGCGCGGTCCTCGGCGGCCCAGTGGCTGAACCCGTCGCCGGACCACCCCTCCCGGAACCGCGCCACCTGCGCGGCGGTGGCGTCGCGGTCCATCGCCGGCATGTGCTCGAGGTAGCCGGGGTCGGTGTAGATCCGAGCCAGCCGGTCGACGTCGGCGTCCTCCCACTGCCGGAGATGCAGGCGGTCGGTGAGGAGCTCAGGCGGGATGGACATCCGCGCCACGGTAGCGCGCCGCCACTTCTGATACGACAGCAATCACCTGAGGCGACATCGGACACACATTGACCGTTCACCGGCCGAGGCGACAGACTCGCCGCGCACTCGCGTCGTGTGAAGGGGATGAACCATGGCGGGCACCGCACGTCTTCTCGCGCTCGCGACGGTCGCGCTCACCGCCTGCGGAGGCGGAGGATCGTCGGCGTCGCAGTCGTCACCCCCCGGGCAGGCGGCGTCGCCCCAGACCCTCGCGCTGCAGCTCGACGGGAGGGCGGACGCCTTCGACGGCGCCTTCCTCGGCTACTTCCCGAACTCGGTCTCCGTGCATCCCGGGGATACGGTGACCTTCAAACTGCCGCACTTCTCGGGCGAACCCCACACCGTGACCCTCGGCACCCTGGTCGATGCAGCGGCGGCGAAGCTGCATTCCCTCGGGCCGCAGTCCTCGGTCGCGGCTCAGGAGAACTCGCCGGAGATGCTGAACATCGTCGACGTGTTCCCGCACACGATCCAGGGTCCGCCGGACGCGAACCAGTCGGCGGCACAGCCGTGCTTCCTCGACGCCGGCGTTCCCCCGCTCTCCCTCAAGGGCGGCGCCCTCGCCTGCACGAAGCGCACTCAGCCGGAGTTCACCGGAGCTCAGAGCTTCTACAGCAGCGGCGTGCTCATGGAGGACGGCGCGTCCTACAGCGTGCCCTTCTCGAAGAGCATCAAGCCGGGCACGTACAACGTCATCTGCCTGGTGCACCGCTCGGCGATGACCAGCCAGATCCAGGTGGTCGACCCCGGGACAACGGTGCAGAGCCAGGCCGACATCACCGCGAAGGGCCAGCAGCAGCTGGCGCGACTCGTCGACGCGCTGACCCCGATCGCCGCCAAGGCGCAGACTGCAGCCGCCGACACCGCGCTCGCGGCGACCGGTGACCCGAGCATCACCCACGCGCTGATCGCGGACCCGAATGCAATCAATGGGGTCGTCGTCGACTTCGGTCCGAAGACGCTCTCCATCCCCGTCGGCGGCACGGTGACCTGGAGGAACTTCTACTTCCACAACATCGCCTTCGGCGCCCTCGACAGCGACGTCGGTGTGCTCCAGAAGGCGGCCGACGGGAGCATCCACCTCAGTCCCAAGGCGGGGGCGCCCGCCGGCTTCGTGGTGCCGCCGCAGGCGGGCATCAACATCCCGCCCCCCGACGGCGCCCAACCCTTCACCGTCGACCTTGGCAACTGGGACGGCACGGGCTTCCGGAACACGGGCATCGTCCAGTCGCTGCCGCCCCAGGACATCGTCTCGCTGAAGCTGAGCTTCACGCGGGCGGGGACCTTCCCCTACCGCTGCCTGATCCACCCCGACATGAAGGGGGAGGTGAAGGTCGGCTGACCCGCGCCGGCTGAGCGGCCCCCTCGCCGCCCTCGCCCTCCTCGCGCTCGTCGGGGCCTCGGCGGCCCAGGTCGGCGACCGCCCAGCCGCCGCCGTCCACGCGGCGGCGCCCGCGCCGGCAACGCGCCCGCCCGGCGGCGGTGCCGCAGGCCACCAGGGCGGCGAGGGGTTCGTCCTCACCTCAGCGTCCGCACCCGAGACGGCGGGGCCGGGCGGAGGCTGCGAGGCCGCGGCGCCGGTGCGGCACTACGACGTCGTGGCCATCGGCGTCGACATCACCCTCAACCGCTACCTCGACCACGACCCGGCCGGGCGGATGTACGTGCTCGAGGACGACGTGGAGCGGGTGCGGGCCGAGGAGGCGCAGAACGCCCGCGCGCGGGCGGGCCAGGGTGAGCCGGCGGTGACCTCCGGCCTCCAGGGCGACGCCATCCAGCCGCTCACCCTGCGGGTGCGCCCCGGTGAGTGCCTGCGGATCCGCCTGCGCAACGCCCTGACCGGCGGCGAGCCGGCGAGCCTGCACCTCCACGGTGCGCCGCTCCGCGTGAGCGGAGGCGGTGCGGCGATCGCCGCCAACCCGCGCGCCATGGTGGCGGCGGGCGGGACGGTCACGTACCAGTGGATGGTGCCCGACGACGAACCCGAGGCCACCCACTACTTCCACAGCCACGGCGGCGACCGCGCCCAGGCCGACCACGGCCTCTTCGGCGCGGTCGTCGTCGAGCCGCGTGGCGCCACCTGGTTCGACCCCCTGAACGGCACGCCGCTGCGGGCCGGATGGGCGGCGATGGTACGGCCGCCGTCGGGCGCGGCGTTCCGGGAGTTCGCGCTCTACTACCACGAGGTCGGCAGCGAGAACTACCAGCCGCTCGACGGCACCGGCGCGCTCGTCCCCCAGGTCGACCCCACCACCCACGCCTACCGTCCCGACGGCCGCGCCATCAACTACCGCAGCGAGCCCTTCATGAACCGCCTGCTCCTCCAGCAGCGCAGCGCCGGCCGGCTCGACGAGTCCGTCGAGTACAGCTCATACGCCTTCGGCGACCCGGCGACGCCCGTGATGCGCAGCTATCTCGGGGATCCGACCAAGCAGCGCGTTGTCCACGGCGGCTCCGAGGTGTTTCACGTCCACCACGTGCACGGCGGCGGGATCCGCTGGCGCCGGCAGCCCGGGGTCGAACCGAGCGCCTTCGACTCGGGGCTCGACAAGCGCCCGCCGCTGCGACCGCGGGCGTCGGAGCGCACCGACTCCCAGTCGGTCGGTCCCTCGGAGACCTTCGACCTCGCGGATGAGTGCGGCAGCGGCGGCTGCCAGCAGAGCGCGGGTGACTTCATGTTCCACTGCCACGTCACCCACCACTACTTCGCCGGGATGTGGGGCATCTGGCGCGTCTACAACACCCGGCAGGACGGCGCCCGGTCCACCGACTCGCTGCCGCCGCTGCGCGAGCTGCCGGACCGCGCCGGCCGTACCGAGCCCGCGGTGACCTCCGATGCACTCGTGGGACGCACCGTGTCCTGGTACGGACGGACGGCGACAATCTCTCCGGACGCGCTGTCGAGCTGGGTCGAGGCGCAGCTCCCGCCACGCGGCACCGCCCGCGGCTACGACGCCGCGGTGCTCGACTGGGGCCGCGAGGGCGACCGGTACCTCGGCGAGGTCGAGACCGAGCAGTCGTGGCCGGGGTACCGCTCGGCGAGTCCGGGGCGGCGGCCGCCGCTCCTCTTCGACCCGGCCACGGGGAAGCTCGCCTACCCCCTGCTCCGGCCCCACCTCGCACGCCGGCCCCCGTTCGCCCCCGACCACGGTCCCGCCCCCTTCCTCGACCCGACGCCGACGGGCGCAGACCCACCGGTGCCGGGAGCGAGCGGTCCCGGGAGCCTGTGCCCCGCCGGCGCGAGGCTGCGCTCGCTCGCCATCGACGCGATCACCGTGCCGGTGCCGCTGAACCGGCGGCAGAACATCGTCGACCCCTTCGGCGAGCTCTACGTGCTCCGGGAGGACGAGGAGGCGGTGCGCGCCGACCCCGCTCGCCGCCTGCCACTCGCCATCCGCGCCAACGCCGGTGAGGACTGCCTCGACGTGCTCTTCCGCAGCGAGCTCGAGGACATCCAGGGTCAGCCGCTCAGCAAGGTGAGCGCCCACATCCACTTCGTGCAGTTCGACGTCCAGGCCAGCGATGGGGTCGACACCGGGTTCAACTACGAGCAGACGGTGCGCCCCTTCCGGCTCGAGAGCGAGGCTCTCGTCGCCACCGCGGCGGCCGGCGACCGCGTGCTGCGTCTCGGCAGCGCCGCGCGCTTCCAGGCCGGCGAGCTGCTCGGCGTCGGATTGGACCAGGGACGCTCCTTCGAGGCCCACCGTGTCGACGCCGTCTCCGGCGACACCGTCTCGCTCGACACACCGTTGCAGAGCGCTCATGCCGCGGGAGAGATGGCGGGCACCGAGTTCGTCCGCTACCGCTGGTATCCCGACGTGCAGTTCGGCGCCGCCCTCTTCCACGACCACGTCAACGTCATCTTCTCCGGGCAGCACGGGCTCTTCGGAACGCTCATCGCCGAACCGCCGGGCTCGACGTACCACGACCCGCGCACCGGCGTCGAGATCGGAAGCGGCCTGCTCGCCGACATCCACTCGACGCAGCCGCTCTCGGTCGACGTGACGGGGAGCTTCCGCGAGCTCGTGCTCCTCCTCCAGGACGACAACCCGCTCACCGCCCTCGACCGCTCCAGCGGCAGCTCGATGAACCTGCGGGTCGAGCCCGTCGAGCCCCGCTCGCGGGATCCCGCGCTGCGCTTCAGCAGCATCCCGGCGGGAGACCCGCAGACGCCCATCGTCGACGCCTACCTCGGCGACCCCGTGGTGCTGCGCACCCTCGTGGGCGCCAGCAACGACGTGCACAGCCTGCACGTCGACGGGCACTGGTTCCGTGTCGAGGCGCAGAGCCGCTCCTCGCCGCCGGTCGACACCGTCGACATCGGCATCTCGGAGCGGTACGACCTCGTGCTGCCGCGTGCCGGCGGTCCCCAGGGGATGCCGGGCGACTACCTCGTGGAGAACAGCCGGTCGTTCAAGCTCCGTGAGGGGAGCTGGGGCCTCCTGCGCGTTCGCGACGGTACCGGCGAGAACCCGCCGCGACCGCTGCCCGGTCACGAACGTCCGGTTGCCCCGGCCACCACGGTCTGCCCGCCCGGCGCCCCGCGCCGGCGCTTCTCGGTCGCCGCCGTCGAGGCTCCGCTCCCCATGCTCCAGGGCGTGAAGGGCAGGGTGTTCGTGCTCGAGGCCGACCGTGACGCGGTGCTATCGGGGCGCCGCCCGGTCAACCCGCTGGTGCTCCACATCGATGTCGGCGACTGCGTCGAGATCGCACTGCGCAACGCGACGACCGGCGGCGAGGTGTCCCTCCACGCCGACATGCTCGCCGCCGACCCGCGCACCTCCGGTGGCGTCGCCGCGGGCCTCGACCCCCCGCAGACGGTGGTCCCAGGCGCGACGCGGACGTACACGTACTTCGCCAGTCCTGAGGTCGGCGAGACCGCGGCGCTCGTGCGCGACGGGGGCGACGCGCTGCGCAACCCGCGGCTCGGGCTCTACGGCGCGATCATCGTCGGTCCCCGCGGCACGCGCTACACCGACCCGGTGACCGGGGCGGACATGTCCGGCCACGCCGGCTGGCGGGTCGATGCGCATCCCCCGTCGGGTCCCGCGTACCGCGACCTCACCCTCCTCCTCGAGGACGAGGACGCCGGGATCGGCACCCATCGCATGCCGTACACGGAGCACGTCGACGGCGCCGCCGCCATCAACTACCGGGCGGCCCCGCTCGCCGACCGCCTGCCCGGCGCAGCCGATCCGGCGGGCGTCTTCCGCAGCGACCTGCACGGCGACCCCCCGACCCCGCTCCTCGAGGCGTATGCGGGAGACCCGGTGCATCTCCACGTGCTGGCGCCGGTCAGCGAGCAGGCCCAGGTCTTCAGCGTCGAGGGCCATCGATGGCCGCTCGAGCCCGGCCGGGCAGGCACCAGCCGGCTGAGCTCGGTCGCGCTCGGTGCGCTCGAGGCACGGAGCCTCCGGCTCGAGGGGGGCGCAGGCGGCGTCGACGGCCTCCCTGGCGATTACGTGTACGGCGACCACCGTGGCGCGTACGAGGAGGCGGGCCTCTGGGGGCTGTTCCGAGTGCACCCCGCCTGCGCCGCGGTGGACGCCCTGCGTCCGCTGTCCGGCGGCTGCCCCGGCGGGATCGGACTGCGCGCGGTCGCGGGCCCGTCGCTCGCCGCCGCCGGCATCGCCGCCGTGACCCTGGTCGTTGCAATCCGGCGGCGCCGGAGAAGCGGGTAGTCTGGCCCCGAAGCCGGACGGGAGGAAGAGGAGGCAGCGCCGTGGCCGCCGTGGTCGGACGTCACACAGCGCCGGTGACAGGCGCCGTGGAGAGGAGCCCCCTTCTCCAACGAGGATCGGTTCGGCGGACGAGGCGAGGGCGGGCTCCTCGCGGTCCGCTGAGGAGGACACGGTGATGGGGCGCTCCGACATGAGCGGGCCTGAGATCGTCACGCTCCTCCTCACCGACCGAGGCGGCGGCCGCGGCCGAGCCAGCGGCCCTCGCCGGACATGACGGAGACGGCTCGTCTGTCCGCCGTCGAGCGCGCGGCCCGCGCCGCCCTGCTGGGCGCGTTGGGCCACCTGCAGGACGACCGGCTTGTGCTCGCCGACAGCGACGGCGAGCACGCCGGCGGTGGCGAGGGCGGCCTGCACGCGCGCGTCGCCGTCCACACGCCGGCGGCCTACCGCGCCGTCCTCGGAGGCAGCCGGGGGCTGGCCCGGAGCTACGCCGACGGCCTCTGGGACTGCGACGACCTCGTCGCCATGGCACGCATCGGCGCCCGGGCCCTGGAGCGGGTGGACCCCTGGCGAGCGCGCATCGCGGTGGCCGCCTGGCCGCTGCAGCGCGCGTCCGCCGCGCTCCGCAGCAACACCCGCCGCCGCAGCCGGATCAACGTCGAGCGCCACTACGACCTCGGCAACGACTTCTTCTCCACGGTTCTGGACAAGACGATGGGATACTCGTGCGCCTGGTACGAGCATCCCGACATGCGGCCGGTGGACGCCTCGCGCGCGGCCCTCGACCGCGTCTGCCGCCTGCTCGACCTGCGCCCGGGAGAGCGGCTCCTGGAGCTGGGCAGCGGCTGGGGACCGCTGGCGCTGCACGCTGCGCAGCACTTCGGCTGCCGGGTCTGGACGGTGACCCTGTCCGAGGCGCAGCGTGAGCACATCGAGCAGCGCGCACGCGAGGCGGGCGTCGCCTCGCGGGTGCAGGTGGCCGTGTGCGACTACCGCGACGTGCGCGGCACCTGGGACAAGGTGGCCTCGCTGGAGATGGTCGAGTCCATCGGGGCGTCGAACCTGCAGAGCTTCGCCGCGCAGGTGGGCCGGCTGATGCGGCCCGACGGCCTCGCGCTCATCCAGGCGATCACCACCACCCACCGCCTGTTCCGCATCGAACGATACAATCGCACCTTCCTCAACGAGTACATCTTCCCCGGTGGCCACACGCCGTCGGTCGAGGCGATCCTCAACGCCTTCGCGCGGACCACGCGGATGCGCACCGTGGCCGTCCACGACATCACCGCGCACTATCCGCCGACGCTTCGGGCATGGAGAGAACGGTTGCAGCGAAACTGGCCGCGCATCGCCGACCTGGGACGCTTCGACGAGCGTTTCCGGCGGCTCTGGACCCTATACTTCGCGTGGTGCGAGGCCGCCTTCCTGGAACGCCGGGTGCAGGACCGTCAGATCCTGCTTGCCGGTGCCGACTGGCGCGACGAGGACCGGCTCCTCGGTCTGCGCCCCGGGCACGGCGCCACCGACGCCGGCGAGTTGGCCATGCGTGCAGTCGAGCTTCGTGACGCCTCGGCGACATGACTGCGGATCCGCGCCCAGCCTGACGAGTGTGCCGCTCTTCGCGGCGCTCCCGCCGGAGCAGCTCGAGCGGCTCGCCCAGAGCTGTTCCACCCGGCATCTCCAGGCGGGGGAGTGGCTGTTCCACCAGGGCGATCCGGCGGACAGCCTGTACGTGGTCACCGCGGGGAGCGTCGACGTCGTCGGCGAGGGGCCGACCGCCACCGTCGTCGGCACCGTGGGCAGGGGTCAGTGCATCGGAGAGCTGGGCCTCGTCACCGGCGAGCCGCGGTCGCTGGGAGCACGGGCCCACCGCGACAGCGACCTGGCCCGCATCAGCCGGGTGGACTTCGATGCGCTGCTGCTCGCCGAGCCCTCCTTCGGGGCGGCCCTGACCCACGTGCTCGGCGAGCGCCTGCGCAGCATCGGCGTTCCGACGGAGGCGGCGATGGCGCCTCCCAGGGTCATCGGGCTGGTGCCGCTCCACGCCGGTGCGCCCGTCGCCACCGTCGCCGAGGGGCTGACGGCGGCGTTCCGGGACATGGGCCGGGTGGCGCGGCTCGACGGTGCCGACCCGGTCACGCTGGAGACGCTCGACCGGCTCGAGGCGGAGCACGATCGCGTGCTCCTCGTCGGTGCGGCTCTGGAGCACGACGACCCCTGGACGTCGTACTGCCTGCGCCAGTCTGACCTGGTCATCGGCGTGGCCTCACGACCGCGCGATCTGCCCGCCGCCCCGGAGGCCGGCCGGGCAAGGGGCTGCGACCTGGCCTTCGTGGCTCCCGCGGGCGTCGAGGCGGACCTGCACGGATGGATGGAGGCGCTCGAGCCCCGCACCACGCACATCCTGCGTGCCGGCGGTGTGACCGGCGTCCGGCGCATGGCGCGGCGCCTCGCCGGCCGGGCCCTCGGCGTCGTGCTCTCCGGTGGCGGCGCCCGCGGCCTCGCCCACATCGGGGTCATCGAGGAGCTGCAGCAGGCGGGCTATGAGATCGACCGCATCGGCGGTGCCAGCATCGGCGGGATGGTGGGGTCGCTGTTCGCCGAGGAGCGTTCGCCGGACGAATGTATGGCGGTGATGGAAGCGGAGTACGTGAGGACGTCACCGCTCAAGGGCCGCACCATCCCTCTGGTCGGCCTCTCACGTGGGGTGAGGGGATTCGCAGCCCAGCATCGCGTGCACGGGCAGCGGCGCATCGAGGGTCTGGGCGTCAACTTCTTCTGCGTGTCCGCGGACCTCGCGACCCAGCGGCTGGTGGTGCACCGCCGCGGGCTCGTGGCCGTCGCGGTGAGCGCCACCCAGGCGCTGCCGGGGTTCGTTCCCCCGGTGAAGGACGGCGACCGCATCCTCGTCGACGGAGCCATCCTCAACAACCTCCCGGTGGGTCCGATGATCTCGACCGGCGAGGGTCCCGTCATCGCCATCGACGTCGCCGGGGCGCTGCCGCCGCCGCGTCCGCCACGCTCCCGCGTGCCTCGGCTGCGCCGCTGGATCGTCGGCCCCGCGGCCGCCTGGGCGCCGCCGATCCACGAGACCCTGTTGCGGAGCATCCTGCTCGGCAATGTGACCACCGACGCCGCCGCCCGCGCACGCGCCGACGCGGTCATCCGGCCCAACCTGCGCGGGGTCTCGACGATGCGCTTCCGCGACCTGGAGTCAGTGCGGCACCGGGGGCGTGAGGCGGCGCGGCGCGCCCTGGAGGAGGGGCGGCTCGACGCCTGCCTGGCGCGCACGGATCGCTCACCGCGCCGCCTGCCCGGGTGAGCCCAGCCGCTCCGCGACGACGTCGAGGCGGGCGGGATTGGTCAGGCAGTAAGGTGTCCGCTGCGTTGTGGACGGAGGGACTCGTGCATGCGGAATGAGACCGCGGAACTCGAAGCGATCCTGATGGAGCGGTCTCTCACCGACGAGGAGCTCCTCGCGGCGACCGATACGGCGCCCGACTACCGGATCCTGCCTGACGCCACCGTGATCAAGATCGGTGGTCAGAGCGTGATCGATCGCGGCCGGACGGCCATCCACCCGGTGATCGAGGAGCTCGTCGCGGCCCGCAAGGATCACCAGCTGCTGATCGGGACGGGCGCCGGCACCCGGGCCCGCCACCTGTACTCGATCGCCGCCGACCTCGGGCTGCCCCCTGGGGTACTGACCGGGCTCGGGGCGGCGGTCGCCGGTCAGAACGCGGCCCTGCTCGGCCACCTGCTCGTCAAGCATGGCATTCCCGTGGTCGAAGGGGCCGGCCTGTCGGCCGTTCCCCTGTACCTGGCCGACGTCCACGCCGTGGTCTTCGCCGGCATGCCTCCGTACGCGATGTGGATGCGGCTGCCGACCGAGGGGCTGATCCCCCCGTACCGGACCGACGCCGGCTGCTACCTGGTGGCCGAGACCTTCGGGTGCAAGGCGATGATCTTCGCCAAGGACGAGGACGGCCTCTACGCCGCGAACCCCAAGACGCACCCCGACGCCGAGTTCATCCCGCGGATCACCGTCGACGAGCTGCTGGCCATGGACCTCCACGATCTCATCATCGAGCGGCCCGTCCTGGACCTCATGAAGGCGGCGAAGCACGTTCGGTCCGTCCAGGTCATCAACGGTCTGGTGTCCGGCAACATCGCTCGGGCCCTGGCGGGTGAGCACGTCGGCACGATCATCACCGCGGACTGAGGAGGACCGAGATGACCGACGAGATCAAGCACGTCCCATCGTCACTCGCCCGTCAGACCCTGCTCGACCGGGAGCTGACCCGCCCGGTGGACGGCCGACCCCCGATCCGGCTGCTGCCGTGGCTGAACGTGGTGAAGATCGGCGGCCGCTCGATCATGGATCGGGGCGCGGACGCCATCCTCCCGATGGTCGACGAGCTCCGCCGAGCCCTGCCCGAGCACCGCCTGCTGATCCTGGCCGGCCCCGGGATCAGGGCCCGCCACATCTACCGCGTCGGCCTCGACCTGGGTCTGCCCGTCGGCGCGCTGGCCAGCCTCGCCGCCACCGAAGCCGGCAACAACGGGCACATCATCTCCGCCCTCCTGGCCGACGACAATGTCTCCTACGTCGAGCACTCCACGGTCGCGAACCAGCTGGGCATCCACCTGGCAGCCGCCAGGGCAGTGGTCGCCAGCGCCTTCCCGCCCTACCATCATCATGAGTTCCCCCAGTCGGTCGGGCGGATCCCGCCGCACCGGGCCGACACCGGCGCCTTCCTGATCGCCGACGCCCTCGGCGCCCAGCGCCTCACGCTGGTCGAGGACGTCGACGGGCTCTACACCGCCGACCCGAACCACCCCGGGGTGGCCACCCCCGAGTTCATCCCGGAGATCTCCGTCGCCGAGCTGCGCGACCGGCAGCTGCCGACGCTGCCCGTCGACCGGATGCTCCTCGAGGTGATGGCGACCGCCAGAAACCTCCATCAGGTGCAGATCGTCAACGGGCGGACGCCCGGGAACGTGCTCCGGGCCCTCCGGGGCGACCACGTCGGCACCATCATCCGCTCGACGTGACGAGTTCCCGTCCAGCTACGCGGTAACCTCACGTCGCTCACCAGCGGCGGTCAGACCTTCTCATCGTCGCCGCTCGACGGGATCGAGGGCCGGGCTGGTCCAGCCGTTGTCCGTGGGGTTGATGGTGATGCCCGGCGGGTTGATCTGGTCGATGCGGTCCAGCAGGTCGTCGGAGAGCACCACCTCGGCGGCCGGCAGCTGCGACTCCAGGTGCTCCATGGTTCGCGGGCCGATGATCGCAGCGGTCACGGCGGGGTGCCTCAGCACGAACGCGATCGCCAGCTCGATCAGCGAGATGCCAGCGTCGTCCGCGAGCTGACCGAGGCGCTCGGCGGCCTCCAGCTTGCGCTGGTTCTCGGGCAGCGACAGGTCGAAGCGGTTGGCAAACTGCCGGCGCGCCGGCGACATCGGTCCCTGCTGCTCGCCGCCCTTGCGGTAGCGGCCCGACAGCCAGCCACCGGCCAGCGGGCTGTAGGAGATCACGCCCATGCCATAGCGCCGGCAGGTAGGCAGCACCTCGGTCTCGATGGCTCGGGTGAGGATCGAGTAGGGCGGCTGTTCACAGCGGAAGCGCTCCCGCCCGCGCTTCTCCGTGGTCCACTGCGCCTCCACGATCATCGATGCCGGGAAGGTCGAGTGCCCGATGTAGCGCACCTTGCCCTGATGTACGAGGTCGCTGAGCGCACCGAGGGTCTCGTCAATGTCCGTGGCCGGCTCGGGCCGGTGGATCTGGTAGAGGTCGATCCAGTCGGTGTTCAGCCGCCGGAGTGAGTTCTCGACCTCGCGGACGATCCAGCGGCGCGAGAGGCCGCGGTGATTGGCGTCGGCGCCCATGGGCATGTACAGCTTGGTGGCCAGCACCACGTCGTCGCGCCGACCGCCGGCGAGAGCCTTGCCGACGATCTCCTCCGACTCGCCGTTGGAATACACATCGGCCGTGTCGACGAAGTTGATGCCGGCATCGAGGGCTCGGTGGATGATGCGGATGCTCTCGTCGTGGTCCCTTGTGCCCCAGTCGCCGAACATCATGGCGCCGAGACAGAGCTTGCTGACCTGGACGCCGGTGCGCCCCAGGGGACGGAGTTCCATGGTGTTCTCCTGTGTCACCGGCGGCCCGGCGTGATCAGACGGCGCTCACGCGCAGCAGGGACTTGATCGCACGGCGCTCGTCCATGGCGGCGTACGCCTCGGCGACGCCGTCGAGCTCGATCGTGAGGTCGAACACCCGGCCCGGCTCGATGCGTCCCTCCAGGACGTCGTCGAGCAGCTCGGGCAGGTAGGCACGGACGGGGGCGGGACCACCCTGCACACCCGTGTTCCGGTGGAACATCTCGTTGACGGGGAGGTTCACGCCGTGGGGCACTCCGACATAGCCCACCATCGACCCGGGCCGGGCGATCGACAGTGCCGTCTCCATCGCCTGCCCGGTTCCCACGCACTCGAGGGTGGCGTCGACGCCGACACCCCCGGTCAGCTCGAGCACACCCGCCGTGGCCTCCTCGCCCCTCGCCGAGACGATGTCGGTGGCTCCGAACGCCTGGGCGAGCTCCTGGCGAGCAGGGTGGCGACTGAGCGCGATGATGCGTCCGGCCCCGAGGCGCCTGGCCGCCAGCACCGCGCAGAGCCCGACCGCGCCATCGCCGACGACGGCGACAGTGTCACCCGACCTGACCCGCGCGCAGACCGCCGCGTGATGACCGGTGCCCATCACGTCCGACAGCGTCAGGAGCGACGCCATCACCGCATCGGAATGCCCCGATCCCGGCACTGTCACCAGCGTGCCGTCGGCGAGCGGCACGCGCACCGCCTCCCCCTGGCCGCCGTCCCCGTTGCCGACCGGGAAGAACCCACCATGTGCGCACGCGGTCGTGATCCCGTGGCGGCAGTGTGGGCAGGTGCCGTCGCTGTAGGCGAACGGCGCGACCACGAGATCACCCCTGGAGACCTGGCGCACCTCTGCGCCGACGTCCTCGACGACGCCCATGAACTCGTGGCCGATCGGCCCCGGCTCGAAGGGGGTCTCGCCGCGGTAGTACCAGAGGTCCGAGCCGCAGACGCAGGCCAGCACGACACGGACGACCGCGTCGGTGGGCTCCGCGGTCGCGGCGTCGGGGCGCTCCCCGACGCTGATCGAGTATGGCTCGTGGAAGATCGCGGCACGCATCGATTCAGGCCTCCTCCGACGCCGGCGCAACGTCGTTGATCGCCGCCAGGGCGTCGTACTTCGTCGCCAACGCGGACGGCCCAGTACACATGCGGACACACTAGCCACCCCGTACCGAGGTAGGGAGTCACCGCCGAGAGGGTTTGGACCTACATACACAGATCTGCGATACTGCCCCAACGAAGGTGGAGATACCACCTGCCGGAGTCGCCACCGACCCCAGGGCGCCCCAAGGAGCAACATGACACCGACCATGACCCCGGCGGCCCCCGAAACCTTCACCTTCGCCGCCGACGTTGATCAGGCCCCGATATTCGTCCGCAAGTGGCTGCCGCCGTGCGGGATCCGGCCGCGGGCCACCGTCCAAATCACCCACGGCATCGCCGAACACAGCGGGCGCTACGACCGCCTGGCCCGTTACCTGGCCGCCGAGGGCTGCGTTGTCTACGCCCTGGACCTGCGCGGCCACGGCGAAACCGCCGGCCCCGACCACCTCGGAC
>DATARS010000240.1:0-13839 GCA_036269455.1 Candidatus Dormiibacterota bacterium
GTGCCAGCGCGGACCCTCGAAGAACCCGCCTCCTCGCACCAGGGTCTGCAGCGTCGCCTGGGCCATGGCTCAGCCTCCCATTCGGCTCGCCGGCGCCAGCGGGACCTCGAGGAAGGACGCGGCGGCGGCGGCGCGCTGGACCTCGTACACGCCGCCGGCGAGGCCGAGCAGCTGGTGCGCGGTGGGCAGGAGATGGGGCGTGTCCGAGGTGTTCAGGGTGAGCCGCAGCCGGTGGCCGGCGGCGAGCCGCGCGAAGGCGGGGAACACCTCGATGTCGTAGCGGGTGACCGCGCCGGTGGCCACCGGTCGCGCCGACGCCCGCGTGTACGGGTGGTAGGGCAGCAGCGGCCGGCCGTCCGGCGCATACCAGGTGCGGGCGGGGTCGAGGGCGCGGAAGGAGCCGAGCAGCGCTCCGCTGGTCAGCGGCAGCGAGGCGCCCGACGGGGCGACGTCCTCGACGGTGGCCTCGAGCTCGACCTCGGGCCGCGTCGAGGTGGCGAACACGGTGGCGTCGATCGGGCCGCCGAGGACCATGTCCTGTGCGAATGGCGCGGTGGTGTAGGTGAGCGCGCCCGGACCGCTCTGGGTGAGGCGGTCGTCGCTCGCGCAGGGGTTGCCCGGCGCATGGAGGGCGTGGAGGACGGCGGTCGCCGCTCCGGCCGACCACTGCTCGGACTGGCGGCCGCAGGGGTTGCTGATCGGCGTCCAGATGGTCTCGTCGGCGGCGGCCGTCGCCGCGGGCGGGGTGGTGGTGAGGCCGCCGTCGTTCGCCGACGGCGCGCCGCCGCCGGTGCCCCGCGGGCCCAGGTAGAGGGTGGTCGGGGTGAGGCCGTCGAGCGGATAGCGGGAGGTGTCGACCCACCGGTTCGACCCGAGCTGATAGAGGTGGAGTGGCGTGGAGGTGGTGTCGATGCCGGTGTCGACGCCCTTGAGCCAGCGGTCGAACCACTGCAGCTCGAGGCGCGCGAGGTCGACGCCGGTGCCGGCGTCGAGGTGGTACCAGGGGCCCATCAGCAGCTGGTAGCGGCTCGAGACCGCCTGGGTGGCGAGCATCGGCGCGTCGACCGGACGTCCGGCGGCGGCGTTCTGCAGGCCCGAGTAGTTGAGCGGCTCGCCGCGCTGGAAGAGGTCGAACCATCCGCCGACGAGGAAGGTGGGGATGCCGAGCGCGGCGATGTGGCGCAGCCACGCCTGCGGGCGCCGCTCCTGCCAGTAGGTGCCGTCGTACGCCTCCTCCCCCCCGGTGAGCGTGGAGAGGATGAGCCGCGCCTGGAGCGAGAGCAGCCCCTGGGAATGCTGGGCGAGGACGCCGAGCGAGCCGGCCGGGTCCTGGGGGTTCTCGAGCAGCGCGTCGACGCTGTGCAGGCCGCCGGTCATCAGCATGTAGGGCAGGCTGAACTCGATGTCCGACATGCCCCCCATGAAGGCGGTGTCGCGGTAGAGGTCGTTGCCCGCGACGATGGGGAACATCGCCTTGAGCGGCGAGCCCGGGCCGAGCGCGTTGGCGGTGGCGAGCTGGTCGATGCCGAGGTAGGAGGGTCCGTAGGTGCCCACCCGCCCGTCGGAGCGCGGCAGCGCCGCCGCCCAGCGCACCAGGGTGGCGCCGTCCTGCTGCTGGACGGGGTCGAAGAGCCCCCAGCTGCCCCCGGAGTCGCCGGTGCCGCGGACGTCGGCGACCACGTTGAGGTAGCCGCGCTCGACCAGGTACGAGGAGAGCCCGGCACTCAGCCCGCCGGCCTGCTGCGCCGCCATGGCACCCCCGCTCAGCGACTTGCCGTAGGGGGTCTGCACCAGGAGCACGGGGAAGGGGCCGGGCGCCGGGTTCTGGGTGCCGCGATCGGTCGGGAAGTACACGTCGGCGCGGAGGACGGTGCCGTCGGCCATGGTCACCGGCGCGTTGGCGGTCTCCCCCACCGAGTAGACCGGCGGTCCCGGCTGCCAGGCGGCGTGGCGGCCGCTCCCCGGCTGCACCGCCGCCGCGGGCACGGCGCCCGCGACCAGGAGCAGTGCGGCGAGCGCGCAGACACGCCACCTCCGGGCGGTGACGCGAGGCGACGTGGCCATCCGGATCGACCCCCTGCAGGATCCCTTCGCTGCGGGGCAGTCTAGCCCGGCGCCACGGCGGCGCCGGGCATCGATCTCGGACTCAGTCGAAGGTCACCATGCCGCGGATGTTCACGCCCCTGCGGAGGTCGGCATAGCCCTGGTTGATCTCGCTCAGCGGGTAGGTGCGGGTGACCAGGTCGTCGACGACGAGCTGACCGCGCCGGTACATGTCGATGAGCATCGGGATGTCGGCCTGCGGGTTGCACGAGCCGAACATGTGCCCGCAGAGGTTCTTCTCGTACATCAGCATCTCGAAGAGGGGCATGTCGACCGCGGTGTCCTCGGGACGCGGGATGCCGGTCATCACGACCTTGCCGCGCTTGCCGACCATCGCCAGCGCCTGGGTGACGTACTCGGTCTCGCAGACGTTGGTGCAGATGATCGCCTTGTCGGCGCGCTGGCCCTTGGTGATCTCACTCACCAGCTCCCAGGCCTCGTCGGCGTCGGCGACGGTGTGGGTGGCACCGAGGCGCTCGGCGTTCTCGCGCTTGAACGGCACCGGGTCGATGGCGACGATGTGCTGGGCGCCCGCGCAGCGTGCCCCCTGCACCGCGTTGGAGCCGACGCCGCCGACCCCCATCACCACCACGGTGTCGCCGGGCTCGACCTTTGCGGTGCGCACGGCCGAGCCCCAGCCGCAGGTGACGCTGCAGCCGAAGAGGCCGGCGATCTCGAGCGGGATGTCCTCGTCGAGGCGCACCACCGACTGCGCCGGCACCGTCGTGTACGGCGCGAAGGCGCCGATGAGGAACTCCTGGTTGACGTCCTCGTCGCCGGAGTGGAAGCGGCAGGTGCCGTCGAGCTGGGGGCCGAGGACGATGTTCGCGCCGAGGTCGCAGAGGTTGGTGTAGCCGCGGACGCACCACCGGCACTTGCCGCAGGAGGGCTCCCAGAGGAGGACGACGTGGTCGCCGACCTCGAGCCCGGTGACGCCGGCCCCGAGCTCCTCGATGATCCCCGCCGCCTCGTGCCCGCCGACGGCCGGGTAGGGGAAGGGGATAACGCCCGTCGTGAGGTGCTCGGACGTGCGGCACAGGCCGGTGCTGCGGACCTTCACCAGCACCTCACCCTCGGATGGGCCGTCGAGCTCGACCTCCTCGACGCTCCAGGGCTCGTCGAGGCCACGCGTCAGGGCCGCGTCGACTTTCATCCCATCATCTCCTTCGAACCGTGCGATGACGGCGCTCCCGTCTGTGCAGGCGGCGGCGACCGCCTGCCCGCGCAGTGTCGGGCTCCGAGGTGGGTCGGTGAATCCCGCGTTCTCGACGGGCGTGTGGTGTAGGTGGGAGTGGGGACGTCGTCTCAGGGGCGCGCCTCGAGGATGAGGTTGAGCGGGGTCTCGGCGGCTCTGCGGAAGCGCGTGAAGCCGGCCTCCTCGAAGACCTGGCGCAGCCGGGCCTCGCCCGCCTGGGCTCCGAGGCCGAGGCCGACCTCCTGGGAGAGCGAATTGGGGGTGCACACCACCGTCGACGCGGTGTACAGGAGCGCCGCCATCGGGTTCCCCGCGATGTTCGCGGCGCGCCCGTCGATGGCGAAGGGCTCGACCAGGAGGACCGTGCCGTCGGGCTCGAGCCGCTCGCGCGCATGCCGCGCGATGCCGACCGGGTCACCCATGTCGTGGAGGCAGTCGAAGAAGCAGATGAGGTCGAAGG
The DNA here is from genome assembly GCA_036269455.1 of Candidatus Dormiibacterota bacterium. Lineage (GTDB taxonomy): Bacteria > Chloroflexota > Dormibacteria > Aeolococcales > Aeolococcaceae > CF-96. Next base: position 3,759 of record DATARS010000240.1, read on the forward strand.
TGCCGCCATAGTCCTTGGAGGTGGCGACCTCGAAGGTGGTGCGATCCGCGACGCCCGCCTCCCTGGCGCGCTCGCGCGCCGTGGCGATCGACGGCTGGTGGAAGTCGAAACCGGTGATGTGCGAGTTCGGGTAGGCCTCGGCCATGACCACCGCGGAGGCGCCGTGGCCGCAGCCGACGTCGGCCACCCGCGCGCCGGCGTCCAGCTTGGCCAGGACGCCATCGAGCGCCGGAATCCACTCCGCGGGCAGATACGCGCGATACCCGGTCCGGAAAAACCATTCCGTCCCCTTGAAGAGGCATGGGTGATGATCGCCCCAGGGGATGGCGCCGTCGCCGCGGAAGGCGTCGGTGACCCGGTCGATGTCCATGTACATCGAGCCGATCGCGTTCATGGCGCGGGCGACGAAGATCGGGGTGGTGTCGTCGGCGAACGCCATCGCCTCCTCGGCACCCAGCGCGTAGGTGTCGGCTGCGTCGTCGCGGACCAGGAGGCCGCCCGCGACCTGGCCGTCGAGCCACTCGCGCACCAGCCGCGGGTGGCATCCCGCGCGCTCGGCGATGGCGTCGGAGCTCAGCGACCCCGCCCCGGCCATGACCCGATACAGACCCAGCTCGTCGCCGATCCAGATGCTGAGGCACATCGTGCTACCGGTCATGTAGCCGATGAGCCGGCCCATCAGCTGCTCGATCCTGCCGTTGTCGACCGCGGTCTCAACGCCGCTCATACCCCAACCTCCCGAGCCCGTCTGCTGATGACAGCGTCAGCAGTCTAGGCGGGGCCGGATGACGGTCCGATGAACTCCGGCACGTTGCTGAGCGAACGCGCCTCCCGCTCCATCCCCTCCCACGGATCGCCGATCGCCGCGACCCGCTCCGGTACGGTGCGCAGCGTGTGCATGCGCACCTGGAACCCCGGCTCGTCGAGCTCGTCCCAGCGCAGCGGCGCCGCCACCGGGGCGCCGGGCAGCGGACGCACCGAATAGGGCGCGACCGCGGTCTGCGCGTACCCGTTGCGCAGGATGTCGACGTAGAGGCGGTCCTGGCGCTTCTCCTTGCTGAACTCGAGGGTGAGCCGGTCGGGCATGCGCGCGACCAGCACCTCGGCGACCTTGCGGGCGAACCTGCGCACCTCCTCCAGCCCGGCGCCGCCGTCGAGCGGCACCACCACGTGCAATCCGCGCGACCCGGTCGTCTTGACGTACGCCGGGAGGTCGAGCTCGCCGAGCAGCCCGCGCAGCGCCCGCGCGGCGTCGCACACCTGCCGCAGGTCCTCGACCGGCGGGTCGAGATCGAAGACGACGAGGTCGGGACGGTCGAGCTGCGGGACCCGGCTCAGCCAGGTATGCAGGGTCACGCACGACTGGTTGGCGAGGACCTGGAGGGTCTCGGGGTCGTCGGCGATCGGATGGACCACGGTGCCGCCCTGCTTGGGCACCTCGACCCGGTGCACCCACTCCGGCAGTCCGCGGGCGTCCTTCTGCATGAAACCGGGGTGGCCGATCCCCGCGGGGAAGCGCTGGAGCGTGAGCGGCCGGCCGGTCAGGTGCGGGAGCATCGCGGGCGCCATCGCGGCGTAGTAGGCGGCGAGGTCGCGCTTGGTGATGCCATCGTCGGGGAAGAGCAGCCGGTCCGGGTGGGTGAGCTCGACGCCGGACGTCATCCGGCCATGATGACGGCGCGGCTCAGCGAGAGCCGGCGCTGTCCGCGGGCTCGCGCCGGCGCGGCCCCGGCTCCTCGGACAGCTGGTCGTCGGGGGTGCGCAGCCACCCCGACCACCCGCCGGGCGGCGGCTCGGGGGCCGGTGGGGGCGGATCGGACCCGCCGTCGTCGGGGCCGCCCTGGTCCGCCTCGGGGGTCATATAGGCGACCGACATGCCGCCGATCACCCCGGCGACGAGGAGCCCGATGGGGACGTAGAGCGCCGGGGTCGTCCCGCTGATCATCGCGCCCTGAAGGACGAAGAGGACGAGGGTGGCGAGGCACCCGGCGATCGGGACGGCCCAGATCCACTCGCTGCGCCCACGGTTGTCGATGTGCAGGCGGCGGTCAAGCGCCCGGAGGCGCAGGGCGATCGCCGCGCCGATGCGCCGCACCCGGCGGCGGTGGTCTGCAAGCATGCCACCCCTCCTGGGAGTGCCCAGCCGACTATCATCAGTGGTGATAGGAACTCTAGCATGAGGGTGGGGATCGCGAAGGAGAGCGCATGGAGGGAGAGCGCATGAAGGAGCGGATCACAGGCGCCTATCCCGTCCGGCTGTACCGGGCCTTCGGGAGCAGCCAGGCCGGCTACTACGCCGCCAGCCTGGCCTTCAACGCCTTCATGAGCATGTTCCCCCTCATCCTCGGGCTGCTCGCGGTGCTCGGCCTGGCGATCCGCGACACCCGGACCCAGGAGCGGTTCGACTCGGCGGTGCTCGGCTTCTTCCCCAGCGACGCCCACGACGCGCTGAGCGGGACGCTGAAGGGGGTGAGCGAGCACGCCGGCATCCTCGGTGTCATCGGCATCGCCGGCTTGCTCTGGAGCGGCGGCAGCCTCTTCGCCAGCATGGAGTGGGCGCTCGGCCGCGTGGTCGGCGCGGGTCAGCGCGGCTTCCTCCGGCAGCGGCTGATGGCGCTGCAGATGACCGCGGTCTTCATCGTCGTCATCGTCGGCTCGGTGGCGGTGAACTCGGTGATGGGCCTGCTTCCCGCCTTCTCGATCCTGGCACCGGTCGTGGGCGCGGCCCTCTGGGTCGGGTTCGCCCTCCTCCTCTATCGCTTCGTCCCCAACCGCACCTTCCGGATCCGCGAGCTCTGGCCCGGCGCACTCCTCGCCGGGGTGCTGATGGAGCTGCTCACCCTGGTGTGGCCGCTGTACACCCACCTCTCCCACGGCTTCAACACCTACGGCTCGACCTTCGCCCTCTTCTTCCTGCTGGCGACCTGGCTCTATCTGCTGAGTCAGTTCATCCTCCTCGGCGCTGTCGCCAATCGCATGCGCGTCGGCGCGCCGATCGTCGAGGGCGCCCTCGCCGACTCCCAGGGAGGGGTCATCGAGACCGAGGCGACGGTTGCCGCGGACGAGCTGGCGGGACGGCGCCAGGACCGCCAGCCGGTCACCTGACGGCCCTCTCGGCCCCGGCAGTGTCTGGTCCCCGAGTCACGAGTTCCGACCTCCCTCACGAATAGCTCCAAACGAACCGAACTGTCACCTGCCGCCGGCGCAGGTTTCAGCCTCAGGAGACGTTGGGAGATCCAGGAACAGCCGGCGACGTGTGCGCACCCCAGTACGCCCATGACCACCGGTCATGCCTCTCACAGGTGACGGCCATGCAGTCGGGCCGCCACGCAGAAGGGACTAGGGGGTAGCCGTGAAGACACTCAGAGTGCTCGGTGCCGGCGCGATCGCCGGCATGGCGGGCGTCATCCTTCTTCCGATGTCGGCGCACGCCGACACGGGCCAGCCGACGGGGACCGCGCAGGCATCCGCCCTGCAGGTGTCCATCTCGCCGTCGGCGCTCATCTCGGCCGTGCCGGCCGTGGGGCAGCTGCTCAGCCAGACGCTGGGCGGTGTCCTCGGCAACACGGACCTCACCATCGGGATCGACGCCGCGAACGCCAACGGCATTCTCAGCGGGAATCTCCTCGACCTGCTCTCGGGTCACGGTGACTCGACGCCGATCGACATCCAGTTCGCTCCGCTGCAGCAGGAGCTCAACACCCTCCAGGGTGCGATCTCGACCGTGCTCGGCGCCCTCAACGGCGTCACCGGCATCCTCGGCGGCGCGAGCAACCTCACCGGCGCGCTCGGCAACGGCGGCCTGCTCTCCGGCCTCACCGGCCTGCTCGGCAGCAACGCGGGCATCGTCGGCAACCTCACCGCGCTGACCAACCAGCTGCCAATCCTCGGCGGCCTGCTGAACGGCGTGCTGGGTGGAAGCGGCGTCGGCTCGCTCGGCTCCCTGACGGGTGCCCTCCAGGGCCTCGGCGTCAACCTCGGCAGCACCCTGGTCGCGAACTACAACGTCCCCGGCCAGACCAACGCCCCGACCGCGAGCTCGTCGGTCGTCGCCACCCCCACGGGCGCGCCGATCCAGCTCAACCTCGCGCCGTTCCACGCTGACGCGGTGAACAGCACCCTGGCCACGGCCGCCGGCATCGCCGGTCCCCGTGCCTCGGCGGACAACAGCACCACCAGCCTGGCGGTCACCCCGAGCCTCTCCCTGCCGAACCTGAGCGGTCTGCTCGGCGCCGGCGGCGGGCTCGGCGACCTGCTCGGCCCGAGCGGTCTGCTCAGCAGCCTGCTCAACACCACCAGCGGCCTTCCCATCGTGGGCAGCCTGCTCTCCGGCATCGTCGGCACCGCGACCGGCAGCGGCGGCGGCAGCGGCCTGCTCGCCGGCCTCCCGCTCGGCAACGTCGTCCAGGGCGTCCTGGGCAGCGTCACCGGCGGCAGCGGCAGCAGCGGCGGCCTCCTCGGCGGCAACCTGCTCGGCGGCCTGCTCGGCAGCAACGGCCTGCTCGCCGGCCTCGGCGGCCTCACCAGCAGCGTCCCCGTCGTCGGTGGCCTGCTGAGCGGCGTCACCGGCAGCAGCACCGGCGGCTCCATCCTCGGCGGTGGCGGTTCGGTGCTCGGCATCCTCGGCAACAACGGCGGCCTCCTGTCGGGCATCCTCGGCAACGGCGGCCTGCTCGGCGGCCTCACCAACCTCAACGGCCTCCTCGGCGGCCTGCTCGGCCCCAACGGGCTGCTCGGCGGCCTGCTGAACGGCCAGAACCTCGGCCTCAACTCGCTGATCAAGACGACCGACGTCACCTCGAACTCGATCGTCCAGCCGATGGCCAGCACCCCCGGCCAGTTCCAGGCGCTCGCCAGCACCAAGGTCGGCGACGTCCAGATCCTGCCCCTGGGTGACCAGATCCTCGGCGATCTGACCAGCATCCTCGGCGGCACCGGCGGCATCGGGAACGCCCTGAACAGCATCGTCGGCGGCCTCAATCTCGGCAGCCTCACCAACCTCGGTCCGCTCTCCGGCCTTCTCGGTGGCGTCACCGGCGGTGCCGGTGGGCTCAACGTGGGCGGTCTCCTGAGCGGCCTTCCGCTCCTCGACATCTCCGGCATCACCTCCAGCGCCCAGGCCGTCCTCGGCGCCGGCGCCGGCGATCCCTCCGGCTCCTCGAGCCTCGGTGAGATCAAGGTCCTCGGCATCCCGGTGGTCAACCTGGATCAGGTCCTCGGCATCGCGCTGGGCACCAGCAAGACGATCGGCATTCCCGCGACCGGCCTCAGCCTGGTCATCGACCGCGGCGTGCCGCAGGTCGCGATGAACACCAACACCACCAAGAGCGTCTCGGTGGCCGCTCTCGGCATCCGCCTCGTGAACGACGGCACCGGCCTCCTGGGCAGCCTGCTCAGCGGTGGCAGCACCAGCAAGCCGATCACCGAGGTCGCGCTCGCCAACTCCGTCGCCACCGTGTCGACCGCGGCCGCGCCCGCGCCCGGCACCACCACCCCGACCACGGACAGCAGCACCCCGGCGGGCAGCACGCCCACCGCTCCTGCGATCACTCCGGCCCAGGGTCCGACCCCGCCCTCCACGGGCATGTTCGGTCCCGCCAGCTTCGCCGCCGCCGGCCTCTTCGCCGCCCTGGCGGTCGCCCTCCAGCTCGTGCCGCGCATCGCCTCGCGACGCAACACCGGGCTCTAGGCACCAACTCCGACACACGAGGAACGGGCGGGGGCCGCGAGGCCCCCGCCCGTTCTGTCTTTCCCAGGCGCGGTCAGGCGACCCCGACCGCGGCGAGGGTCGCGACCGACACCTCCCAGAGCCGCTCCGCGGCGGCGGGGTCGAGCGCGTAGGCGGCGACGCCGCGGGCCGGAATCGTCTGGGCCACGTCCACCCGCTCCGCCTCGTTGCAGTCCTCGAAGTAGCGGCCGCCGACACCCTCGAGCAGGGGCGAGGCGGCGAGCAGCACCGAGGTCGCGGCGCCCTGCTCGGGGGTCTTGTAGCGGAAGGTCATCCCGGTCTGCGCGACCACCCGGTCGATCTCCTCCTGGCTGACATGGCGCGCCAGGTTGGTGTGGATCGCGCCGGGCATCAGCGCATTGGCGGCGATGCCGTCGGCGGCCCAGCGGCGGCTCGCCTCGACGGCGAGGAGGATGTTCGCGGTCTTCGACTGGCCGTACGACTGCCACGGGTCGTATGGCCGCCGCTCGAAGTGGATGTCCTCGAAGACGACGTCGGAGCGCAGGTGGCCCCTCGAGCTGACCGACACCACCCGCGCGTTGCCGGCGGCCGCGAGCGCGGGACGCAGCCCGGTTGTGAGCGCGAAGTGGCCGAGGTGGTTGGTCGCGAACTGCAGCTCCCACCCCTGGCGGGTGCGGGTCAGCGGCGCGGCCATCACCCCGGCGTTGTTCACGAGGACGTCGAGCGGCCCCTCCCAGTGGGCGACGAACGCGGCCACCGACGCCGGGTCGGTGAGGTCGAGGGGCCCGACCAGGACCTCCTCGGAGTCCGTGGTCGCCATGATGTCGAAGGCGACCCGCTGCCCCGCCCGCACGTCGCGAACGGCGAGGGTCACCTGGGCGCCGGCGCCGGCGAGGGCGCGGGCGGTCTCGATCCCGATGCCGGACGACCCGCCGGTGACGATCATCCGGCGGCCGGACAGGTCGATCCCCTCCACCACCTCGGCGGCGGTGCTCTCGGCGGTGAAGGGCGTGCGGACAGGCGTGCTCACACTCATGCGCATCTCCAGGGTGTGGACCGGGTATGCTCCGAATCGGAGGAGGCTCCGGTACGGCGCTATACTAACCGGAGTACCCTCCGCTTAGCAAGTGTCCCCCCGGCGGCGAGGGTCGGAGGGCTGAGACCGAGGACGCCACGGTGGCCGACATCCAGATCCGACCGCAGCGCGCCGACGCCCGGCGCAACCGCGACCTGCTGCTCGACGCCGCCGTCCGCGCCTTCGCGGCCGACGGCGCGGAGGTGACCCTCGACGCCATCGCGCGAGCCGCCGGCGTCGGCATCGGGACGCTGTACCGCCACTTCCCCACCCGCGAGGCGCTGGTCGAGGCTGCCTACCGCCAGGAGCTCGCCCGGCTCTGCGACGCCGTCCCCGAGCTGCTGGGGTCGCAACCGCCCGACCGCGCGCTGCGCGCCTGGATGGACCGGTTCATCGACTACATGACGACCAAGCGCCACATGAAGGCGGCCCTGCACGCGGTCATCGCCTCGGGCGGAAACCCGTTCGCGGAGAGCCGCAACCTGCTGACCTCCGCCCTCACCGCGCTGCTCGACGCCGGCGCGGCGGCGGGAACCCTGCGGCCGGACATCGCGCCCGCCGACGTCCTGGCCGCGCTGAGCGGCGTCACCCTCGCCGCCGGCGAGCCCGACCAGCGTGACCAGGCCGGCCGCCTGCTCGACCTGCTCGCCGACGGGCTCCGCCACCGGGGCTGAGGCGTCAGGGGCGGATGCAGGCTCAGCTCGGCGAGACGCGCCCCGGCTCCCATCAGCGAACGGGCGGGCGGTAGATCCCGATCTGCTTTGTGAGGCCGAGGAGGTCGTAGCAGGCGGTGAGCCGGCAGGCACGGTCGCCACGGAAGTCGAAGATCTCGACGCCCTCGAACTCGAAGGGCCGGCCGGTGCCACGGATCCCCGGCGGATTCAGCGTGCCGGTGAAGTGGCCCGTCCCGCGCCAGCTGAAGGCGGCGCGGCGGATGTCGTCGCGGAACATCGGCGGCGACATCACCTCCCAGATCAGGTCGGGGTAGGCGTCCACCACGTACCGCACATAGTCGCTGGCCGCCTGCGGCCCGCGGACGACCCAGCCGGTGTGCCGCGTCGTCGGGCTGTCGAGGAGGAAGTCCTCGGTGACGATCGCCTTCACCCGACCGGGCTCGTGACTGTTCCAGGCGTCGATCCAGCTCTGGTACCAGCCCACCGCGAAGTCGCGGTCGAGCATTCCCGTGTCGGCGATGGGGGCGACGTCCACGCTCACGGCTGTCCTCCCGACGGAATCACATGATCCAGCCGGATCCTACGACCATGCCGAGGGTGGTGACGACGAAGCCGTGCGGCCGATCCCGAGGCACGAACACGAAGGTGCCGGGAGTGGCCGTCCACTGCTCCTCGTCGCAGAAGCCCCGGATCTCCCCGGCGAGCACGTAGAACATCTCGTCCTCGCCGGCGTGGGTGTGCGTCGGGACCCGCAGCCCCGCCGGGTATGTGCTCTCCATCACGCTGAGCTGACCCGCGGTGTCGTCACCCGAGGCCTTGATGGTGACGCGGGCACCCCGCCAGTCGTAGGTGACACCCTCGCCGTCCTGATGAACGAACCCACTCATGCCCGGAGTGTACGGAGTCGCTGACATCGCCACTCATCGCGGTGCATGATGAGGTCGTGGGGGGTGCGTGGCCACTGCGGACGACCTCCGCAATCCTGCTCGTCGCCGCCGCGACGCTTGCCGCGTCGGGGCAGGTCGCTGCTGCGACATCGCGGGTTCGCGACGACTCGGCCCTGCTCTCACCCTCGGGGCGGGTGGGGGTCGAGACGCGGGCCGCGGCGGTGGCCGCGGAGGGGTCGCCGGTACTGGTCATGGTTCGCCGTCTCGACGAGAGCCAGGACCAGACGATCGCCGACGCCGCGGCGCTGATGACCTCCGCGCAGGTCGAATCCAGCGCGGGCGCCCACGACGGCCTGGTCGTCCTGGTCAGCCTCCGTCCGGGTGACACGCGTCATGGGACCGCGGCGATGTATGCGGGAGAAGCACTGTCGCGTGGACGTGTCCCGCCGGACGAGCTCCAGCGGGTCTACGACGAGGAGATGGCGCCGCAGCTCCACAACGGCGACGTCGCAGGCGCGGTCGAGGCCGGCCTGATCGCGGTCGCGCACGACCTGCGCGACGGGCCGCCGGCCGCCGCACGCTCGGTGGCCCAGCGCGGCGCCGCCTCGGTGACCCGCCTGGTCCTCGACCCCGCCACGGTGCTCCTCCTCGCGCTGGTTGCCGTCATGGGGCTGCGCGTGTGGCGGCGGCGCAGTGTGGTGGTGATGAGCCCGGAGGCGCGGCCCGCGCAGCCCGGCGACGCGCCGCCCGCCATCGCCGGGGCGCTCTGGCAGTCGCACGTTCACCCGTCGCAGGTGCGCGCCACCCTGATCGACCTCGCCCACCGGGGAGCGGTGCGGATGGAGGGTGGGCACCGTGGCTCGCTGCGACTCCAGTGCGTCGATGTCACCGCGGTGCGCACGGCGTGGGAGCGCGAGCTGTGGTCGGCGCTGGTCGCATCGGCCGACGCCGGAGGCTGGGTCAGCCGCCGACGCCTCGGCGGGGTGCTGAACCGGCCACAGCGGATTCTTCGCGAGCTGCGGGCGGACCTCTGTGCGCGTGGACTCTTCGAACCTCACATGGCCGACATCCGGCGGCCACTTCGGTGGTGCGGCGTGGCTGGACTGGTGCTCACCGCGGTCACCGCGGCAACCGGCATCGCGGGCCTCGAGACCTGGGGTTGGCTGGGCGTGGCCGCGGCGGCGTCCGCCTCGTTCCTCGGATTCTCGATCGCCAGCCGCCTGCCCGAGGTGACTCCCGAGGGGGGCGCCGCGGCGGCGCGCTGGGAGTGCTACCGGCGGGTTCTCGCTGCCGGCTTTGGCCTCCCCGACGATCCCGTCGACTGGGATCGGCATCTCGGCCACGCCGTTGCGCTCTGTCTCGAACGCGAGATGGAGGGCCGGCTGGTCCGGGACAGCAGGGCCGGGTACGTGCCGGCATGGGCCGATCTGCGCGAGCGCGATGGCGGCGGATTCGAGGGCCTCTGGCTGACCTTTGACGGCACCGGCGACGGTGGGAGCGGTGGTGGTGGCGGCGGCGACGCAGGCGGGGCCGCGGCAGGAGGTGCGGGCGCCGGCGGCTCGTTCTGACTTCAGCCGTTCTGCAGGGCCCATTGAGGGTCGGGCGGCACGCTCTCCCGCGCCGGCGTCGCGATCCCGCCGGCGTCCCGGTAGCCGGCCTGACGCGAGCCCGAGGATCATCCCGTCAGGGGTGGGACCCGGGCTCCTGCACGTCCACATGCTCCCCTCCTTACTCTCCCTCGCCTGCGACGGTGGCT
>DATARS010000241.1:0-5857 GCA_036269455.1 Candidatus Dormiibacterota bacterium
CCTCGCCGTGGCGCTGGGGACGCGCCCCTTCCGCTTCCTCGGACAGTGGTGCACCGGCGTGGGGGCCCGCGTCACCGACACCTCCACCGGCGGTGCGCGCCTGCGGGCGACCGAGGCGCTGACGGTGAGCGGGATGCAGGACGCCACCACGGCGCGCAACTTCGACGGCGCGGCGGTGACGCTCACCCGCGACGCCGAGGTCGGAGACCGCTGCCCGCGGCTGCGCTCGGTCGCGACCGTCGCCGAGGGCACCGCCTCGGGCGACCTGCAGCCGTACGACGACGCCCCCGTGGACGGCTGTGAGAGCTACCGCGACCCCGACCGCGACTAGCCGATTGCGGCGTCGATCCGGGCGGCGAGGATGAAGTCGTTGCGGGTCAGGCCGTGCACCGCGTGGGTGGTGAGCTCGATCTCAAGCCGGCCCCAGCCGACCGCCATGTCGGGGTGGTGACCCTCGCCCTCGGCGATCAGGGCGACGCGAGTGGCGGCGGCGAAGGCCGCACCGAAGTCGCCGTACCTCCACCGCCGGCGCAGCCGGGTGCCGTCGACGTCCCACTCCGCGGACAGCTGCGAGCGCAGCTCGTCGAGCTCGGCGCCGGACACCCTCGGGGTGTCACCGGTGCAGGCCTCGCAGTGCTCCTTGCCCAGCATTCCTCTCCTCTGTCTATTCGAAGAGGTCGGGCTGCTCGCGGCTGATCCGGTCCCAGATCGGCTGGAACGAGAACCAGCCGGCGATCCGCGACCCCACCTGCGAGGCGGTCAGCTCGGCGGCGGCCTCGTCGATCAGCACCGGGGTGCCCGCGGCCTCGGCGAGCAGCTGGGCCTGGCAGGAGCGCTCCATGGTGATGAACCACCATGCCGCCTCGTCGACCGACTGGCCGACGGTGAGCAGCCCGTGGTTGCGCAGGATCACCGCCTTGCGCTGGCCCAGCGCGGCGCCGATCCGGCGTCCCTCCTCGAGGTCGAGCACCACTCCGGTGTAGTCGTCGAAGAGGGCATGATCCCCGTAGAAGGCGCAGGCGTCCTGGGTGATGGGATCGAGCAGCCGCCCCAGCGACGACCAGGACTTGCCGTAGAGGGAGTGCGCGTGCGCGGCGGCCATCACATCCGGACGGGCCCTGTGCACCTGGGAGTGAATCGCGAACGCCGCGGCGTTCACCGGCCGGTTGCCCTCGACGACGTCGCCCTGGTCGTTGACCAGGATGAGATCCGAGACCCGGATCTGCGAGAAGTGCATGCCGAACGGGTTGACCCAGAAGTGGTCGGTCAGCTCGGGGTCGCGCGCGGTGATGTGCCCGGCGACACCCTCGTCGAAGCCGGCGCGGGAGAACATGCGGAAGGCCGCGGCGAGCCGCTGCTTGCGGTGCAGCCGCTCCTCCTCGACCGACGAGAACGACGGCGGCGTGGGAATCGTGAGCTCCCCGCGGAGCGCTTGGGCCATGGTTCCACCTCCGGACGGCGCGTCGACCACGTCAGTGTACGGCCACGGTGACGAGACACCGCTCCTGGTGGGGCTGGGGCTGGGAGGACGCCGCCGTCGAGGGCGCCGAGCTCGACCGCCTCGCCGGCATGCTCGCCGCGGTGCTCGGCGACGCCGGGATCCCGCGCCGGGCGCCGGTCCCGGAGGACCTCGGCCTGCGGGCGCCGCGCATCGCCGTGCCGGACGCGCTCGCCGCCATCGCCGACGGCACCGACCACGCCCGCGCCGCCCACAGCCACGGTCAGTCGCTCAGCGACGTGGTGGCGATGCTCGAGGGCGACCTCTCCGACCCCTGCGACTGGGTGCTCCGCCCCGCCGGCGAGGACGGCGTGGCCGCGGTGCTCGACTGGTGCACCGCCGCGGGGATCGCCGCCATCCCGTGGGGCGGCGGCACCAGCGTCGTCGGCGGCGTCACCCCGCACGTCGGCGACGGCTACCCGGGGGTGGTGAGCCTCGACCTGAGCGGCCTCGACCGCGTCCTCGAGGTCGACCTCGCCTCGCGGGCGGCGCGAGTGCAGGCGGGGATGCTCGGTCCCGCGCTCGAGGAGGCGCTGCGCCCCCACGGGCTGACCCTGCGTCACCAGCCCCAGTCGTACGAGTTCTCGTCGGTCGGCGGCTGGCTGGCGACGCGGTCGGCCGGCCACCACAGCACCCTCCACACCCACCTCGACGACCGGGTCGAGGGGATGCGGGCGCTGACCCCGCGCGGCGCGCTGGAGACCCGGCGGCTCCCAGCCTCCGGCGCCGGCCCCAGCCCGGACCGCCTGCTGCTCGGCTCCGAGGGTGCGCTCGCGGTGATCACCGAGGCCTGGCTGCGCCTCGTCGAGCGCCCCCTCTTCCGCGCCCGCGCGACGGTGCGCTTCGCGACCTTCCCCGAGGGCGCCGCCGCGGCGCGGGCGCTGGGCCAGAGCATGCTGCTGCCCGCCACCTGCCGGCTGGTCGACGCCGCCGAGGCGTTCGTCAACCGGGTGGGCGACGGCTCCTCCTCGCTGCTGCTGCTCGGGTTCGAGGCCGCCGGCCACCCCGTCGACGCCGCGCTCCGGCGGGCGCTGGAGCTCTGCAGCGACCACGGTGGGACCGCCGACCCGCCGCCCGACCCCGCCCGGGACACGGCCGGCACCTGGCGCGACGCCTTCGTCCGCCTGCCCTATGTCCGCGATGCGGTCGCCCGGCTGGGCCACATCGTCGAGACCTTCGAGACCGCGGTCACCTGGGACCGGATGGACGAGCTCTGGTCGGCGGTGATGGAGCGCACCGCGGCCGCCGTCGCCGAGGTCTGCGGCGCCGGGCTGGTCACCTGCCGCCTCACCCACGTCTACCCCGACGGCTGCGCCCCCTACTTCACGGTGATCGCACGCAGCCGCCACGGCGACCAGCGTTCCCAGTGGGCCCAGGTCAAGGCGGCGGCGAGCGAGGCGATCCTCGCCGCGGGCGGCACCATCACCCACCACCACGCCGTGGGCCGCGACCACCGGCCCTGGTACGACCGCCAGCGCCCCGATCTCGCCGCCACCGCCCTCGCCGCGGCCAAGCGCGCCCTCGACCCCGCCTGGATCCTCAACCCCGGGGTGCTGCTGCCCGTCCCCTGACCCCTGCGGTCAGCCCAGGACGCTCTGGAGCGCCTCGGCGGCGATGCCCGCGGCCTCGGTGGTGATGTACCGCTCTCCGCGGTAGAAGCCGAAGCCCGCGGTCTCGCGATAGGGGAAGCCGGTCAGCGGACGGCGCTGCTGCATGGCGAGCGCGACCGTGCCCATCTCCGCCTCGAGCGCGGCGTAGCGCCCGCCCTGCGCCGCGTCCGCGCGGTGCAGGGCGGTGAGCAGGGTGAGCTGGCGGACCTCCTTGTACCCCGTGCTCGCCCGCTGCGTCCCCAGGTCGAAGGCGAAGTGGAAGCCGCCGGCGGCGGTGTCGTGGAGACCGGTGGAGTTCTCGACCAGCCCGTCGAGCATCTGCGTCGCCACCGCCCCGAACACGGGGATGCCGGTGGCGTCCCCGGTGTCGAGGAGCGCGAGCACCAGGTCGGCATTCTCGCCGGTCTTGGCGATGCGGTCGGCGGGGGCGCCGTCGCAGATGGTGTGGTTGAAGAGGTGGTAGGTGGTGTCGTAGGCCTGCGAGATCACGGTGAGCGCCTCGCGCAGGCCGACCGCCATCCAGGTGGGGTCGCCGAAGCGCCGCCCGGCGTCGACGAGGGCGAGCCCGCCCTCGAGGTCGTGGTCGACGCGGTAGCCGTCGGCGCACTCCGGCTGGTGGCCGTCGGCGGCGATGTGGCCGTGGACCACGCCGAGCGTGGGGTCGACGATGCCCGCCAGGTGGGAGGCGAAGGCCTGCGCCCGCTGGGTCCAGAAGCCGTCGCCGCTGAGCTCGGCGAGCTGGAGGAACTGCCAGTACACCCATCCCTTGTCCGACGAGTAGTGGCCGACCTTGGCACGAAGCGCCGCGCCCAGACGCCGCAGCGCCGCCGACTGCGAGGTGTCGCCGGGATGGCGGTGCTGGTACCAGGTCATGTTGAGCACGTCGCGCAGGTCGGTGAGCTCGTCGCGCCGCGCCGGGCTGCCGTCGGGAAGGTTGGTGTGCGCGGCGTCGTCGACCGACCAGTTGATGAACAGCCCGCCGACGGCGGGGTTGAAGCCGTGTGCGTCGATCTCGTCCAGGGTGGCGCGCACCGCCGCGTCGAGCGCGGGGGCGTCGGCCGCGGAGACCGGCGCCGTCCTGGGCACCACCGCCATCGCCGCGAGCAGCAGCAGCGCCGCCAGGATCGCCCGCCATCTCATCACACGTCCTCCTTGGACGCTCCCTTCCCTCCCGGCAGCCGCCGGCACGCGGGCATCATGCACCACGTGCCGGCGGCGCCGCCACCGCCGCCGGGGTCAGGCGGTGGCGAGCCGGGTGATCACCGCGGTGCTGGCGAGGCTGCGCAGGGTCGTCACCGTGCCCCTCGCGGGATCGACGAGGACGACGCGAATGCCGGTGGTGCCCACCGCCTGGGTGGCGAGGATGCGGCCGTCGGCGAGCCACGCCCGCGGCTCGAGACCGAGACCGCCGACGGGGTGCGCCGTGCCGGTGGCCAGGTCGAGGACGCGCAGCGTGGTCTGCGACTCCCAGGCACCGCAGTCGAGCTTCGCGGGCGCGGTCGCGTAGGCGAGGCGCCTGCCGTCGGTGGAGAAGACCGCGTCGCCGGCGACGGAGGTGCCGGAGAGCGCGAGCACGTCGAGGGGTGCGCCCGCGCGGGCGATGTGCAGCGCATCGATCGCCCCTCCCTCGGCCCCGGTCGTGATGTGGAAGCACGCCACCTCGCCCGGACCCATCCCGCTCAGCGGACACGTCTGGCTGGTGGGGAGCGCGGCGGCGATACCGGTGGCGGGATCGACGAGGGCGGTGTGCGCGTCCATGTACTCCATGCCGAAGGCTCCGCAGCCGCACACGTTCGACGGCTCGCGGGCGATCAGGATGCCCGCCGGTGTCCAGCCGGCGAGGCGGTACACCCAGAAGGCGGGAGCGTCGGCAACCGGGCCGTCGGTGCTCGCCGGACGGCTGGCGATGAGCCGCGAAACCCCGCCGCGGAGCACGTAGAGGCGGTTCACCATGTCGTGGGCGGTGGGACTGTCCGCCGAGGTCGCGTAGGCGACCGCGGCGCCGTCGGGCGAGACCGCGAAGCTCGCCCCCGCGGGCATGGCGCCGAGGTCGGTGAGCACCCCGCCGGCCGACAGGCGGTGCAGCCGGCCGCCCGCCTCCCAGTAGGCACCGCCGGGTCCGCCGCGGATCTCCCAGGGCGAGCCGACCGCGGCCGACGCCGTCGCCAGGGTGCGACCGGTCGGGCCGAGGACGGAGACCACGGTCGCCGGCCCGTCGGTCTGCGACACCACGATCTCCGGGGGACCTCCGGGCGGCGCCGGGACCGCCGCGGGCACCGGGGGCGGAGGGGTCGGGACCGGTGTGGGCGCGGCCGTCGCCGCCGGTGCGGGTGCGGGAGTCGCGGGCCTCGGCGTCGTGACGGAGGCGACGTGCGCCGCCGGGACGGGGACCACGGCGGTGGCGACCGGGTTGCCGCACCCGGCGAGCAGTGCGGCCAGGGACAGGGTGAGCAGCGCCCTCGCGGCGGTCATCGTCGGTGCACTCCGGACGGCCGATTGCCACCCCTCGCCGTGGCGTGGTGGTCAGAACGGCGCGTCCGAGACGATGGTTACGCCCGGCGCGATCCCCTCTCAGGCTCCGGTCTCGAGCTCCACCCCGGCGGCGCTCAGGTCGGCCAGGGTGGCGGTCACCCCGGCCTCGTCGAGGCCCGCGCAGAGGCGGGTCAGCACCCGGGTGGCGAAGCCCAGCCGCGCCGCCGAGAGCGCGGTCTCGCGCACGCAGTACTCGGTGGCGATCCCGCAGACGTCC
>DATARS010000242.1:0-31041 GCA_036269455.1 Candidatus Dormiibacterota bacterium
ATGTCGTCGCGCTGGTTCTCCATCACCTGGAGCAGGATCTCGATGGACTCCTGCCCGTAGTCGCGCTCGTTCTCCTGCCGGTACAGGTAGTAGGCCTCGTCGATGAAGAGCACCCCGCCCATCGCCCGCTTGAGCACCTCGCGGGTCTTCGGCGCGGTGTGGCCGATGTACTGGCCGACCAGGTCGTCGCGGGTCACCGCCACCAGGTGGCCCTTGGCGAGGTAGCCGAGGCGGTGGAGCACCTCGGCCATGCGCACCGCCACCGTGGTCTTGCCCGTGCCCGGACTGCCGGTGAAGCACATGTGCAGGGTGGGGCGCTCGGAGTCGAGCCCGTAGCCGCGGCGCAGCCGGTCGACGAGGAGCAGCGACGCCACCTCGCGGATGCGCTCCTTCACCGGCACCAGCCCGACCAGCTCGCGGTCGAGCTGCTCGAGCACCTCGAAGACCTGGGAGCCGCGCAGCTCGTCGGCGAGGTCGACGCGCTCGCCGTCCGCCCGCCGCGGGACGGCGAGGGGGTCCTCCTCCTCCTGCGGCGACGCCGGCGGCCCCTGGCGAGCGCCGCCGCGTGGCATCTGGAACTGCGGAGGATCGCTCACCGTCCGACCCTACTTGGGGTAGCGCTCACCCGCCGGGCGGTCGAGCGAGTAGGGATGCAGCGTGTAGCGGATCTGCCGGTCATGGCCCTCCTGCCGCTCGAGGCGGAAGCCGGGCTCGTTGTCGGGCCGCTGCACGATGTACTGGAGCGCGGTCGTCTGCCGGCCCAGGGTGGCGTCGTAGGCGTTGACCCGGACGTACTTCTGGGGGTTGGCCTCGCGGCAGCGGTTGATCTCGAGCAGGATCGCCGCCGGGTCCCTCATGTCGAACATCGGCAGGCCCCACATGTCCCACAGGAAGTTGCGGGGGTGGGGATCGTCGGTGTACTCGACCGAGACCGCCCAGCCGTTGTCCAGGCAGTACTTCACCTGCGCCTTGATCTGGTCGTCGGTGAGCGGCGGAAGGTAGGAGAAGGTTCCCTGGGTGATGTACATGTCGCTCCTCCTACTGCGCCGGGGTCGCCGTGGGCAGCACGTCGGGGGTGTCGGTGGATTCGTAGTTGAAGCTGATGTCGCCCCAGACGTCGAGGGCGGCGCGCAGCGGGGCGCACCACTTGGCGGCCTTGCGGAGCAGGTCGGGCCCCTCGCGGAGGTAGTCCTTCCCCTCGTTGCGCGCCTGGATCATCAGCTCGACGGCGACGCGGTTGGCGGTGGCGCCGGCCTCGATGCCCATCGGATGGCCGATGGTGCCGCCGCCGAACTGGAGCACGACGTCCTCGCCGAGGTAATGGAGGAGCTCGTGCGCCTGGCCGGCGTGGATGCCGCCCGAGGCCACCGGCATCACGCCCGGCATCGACGCCCAGTCCTGGTCGAAGTAGATGCCCCGCGCGAGGTTGGTCTCGGTGAAGCCCTGGCGGAGGGTGTCGTAGTAGCCGGCGATCATGCTCGGGTCGCCCTCGAGCTTGCCCACCACGGTGCCGGCGTGGACGTGGTCGACGCCGAGCAGCCGGACCCACTTGCTGATCACCCGGAAGCTCACCCCGTGGCTCTTCTGGCGGGTGTAGGTGCCGTGGCCGGCGCGGTGGAGATGGAGGATCATCCCGTTCTTCCGCGCCCACTTCGACATCGAGGTCATCGCCGTGTAGCCGACGGTGAGGTCCTGCATGATGATGACCGAGCCGATCTCCTTGGCGAACTCGGCGCGCTAGTACATGTCCTCCATCGTCGCCGCGGTGACGTTGAGGTAGTGGCCCTTGATCTCACCGGTCTCGGCCTGCGCCTTGTTCACCGCCTCCATCGAGGCGAGGTACCGGTCACGCCAGCGCATGAAGGGCTGGCTGTTGATGTTCTCGTCGTCCTTGGTGAAATCGAGGCCGCCGCGCAGCGCCTCGTAGACCACCCGGCCGTAGTTCCGCGCCGAGAGTCCGAGCTTGGGCTTGGTGGTGGCGCCGAGCAGGGGACGGCCGAACTTGTTGAGGTACTCGCGCTCCATCACGATGCCGTGAGGCGGCCCCTGGAAGGTCTTCACGTAGTGCGGGGGGATCCTCATGTCCTCGAGCCGCAGTGCCTTCAGCGCCTTGAAGCCGAAGACGTTGCCGATGATCGAGGAGGTGAGGTTGGCGATCGACCCCTCCTCGAAGAGGTCGAGGTCGTAGGCGATGTAGGCCATGTACTGGTTGTCCGAGCCGGGGATGGGCTCGCACCGGTACGCCTTCGCCTGGTAGTGGCTGTGGGCGGTGAGGCGGTCGGTCCAGACCACCGTCCAGGTGGCGGTCGACGACTCCCCGGCGACGGCGGCGGCCGCCTCCTCGTGGTCGACCCCGGCCTGGGGGGTGATGCGGAAGGCGCAGAGGATGTCGGAGGGCTTGGGGACGTAGTCCGGCTCCCAGTAGCCCATGGTCTTGTAGGGGATGACTCCCGACGCCCAGCGGGAGCGCTTCTCTTCGGTGGGTGCGCCGGTCTCGCGTGCGTCAAGAGTGGTCATGGGCCACAGGATGCTCCACCTGACCCTGCAGCGTCAATTGTTTTTTTCGTTGCAAATCATTACATTGGACTTATGACCCTCGGCCAGCTCCGCTCCATCCTCGAGGTCGCCAGCACCGGGTCGGTGCGCGCCGCCGCCGAACGCCTCTTCGTCACCCAGCCGGCGATCTCCTCCCAGATCGCCGCCCTGCAGAAGGAGCTGGGGGTGCGGCTGGTGGTGCGCGACGGCCGCGGGCTGCGCCTCACCGAGGCGGGGACGGTGCTCGCCGGCTACGCCCGGCGGATGCTCGGCCTGCTCGAGGAGGCGGCGGTGGCGACCACCGCGGCCGCCGCCCCCGAGCGTGGACGGGTGCGTCTCGCCGCGGTCACCACCGCCGGCGAGCAGCTCCTCCCCCGGCTGATCGCCGGGTTCCGCCGCACCCATCCGTCGGCGGAGATCAGCCTCGAGGTCGCCAACCGGCCGCGGGTGTTCTCGCTCCTCGAGCACCACGAGGTCGACCTGGTGATCGGCGGCCGCCCCCCCGACCCCTCGCCGCTGCGCAGCCGGGCGGTGCGTCCCAACCCGCTGGTGCTGGTGGCGCCGCCCGGGCTGCTGCCGCGCTCGCCCCGTCCCGACGAGCTCGCCCGCCAGACCTGGCTGCTCCGCGAGCCCGGCTCCGGCACCCGCTCGACCACCGAGGAGTACCTCGCCGCCGCGGGGCTCGCCCCGCCCACGCTCACCCTCGGCTCCAACGGCGCCATCCGCGAGGCCCTCACCGTCGGGCTGGGCATCACCCTGCTCTCCCTCGACGCCGTCGCCGACGACCTCAGCCGCGGCACCCTGGTGCAGCTGCGGGTCGCGGGGATGCCGCTGCGCCGCGCCTGGCATCTCATCACCCGTGCGGACGAGCCCCTCGCCGCCACCGCCGAGCTCTTCGTCGAGCACCTGCTCGGCAGCGGTGAGTTCGAGCTCCCACCACCTCTCCCACGGCGGGGTGACGACTCGCGGCGCTCGACCGGATACGCTGGCGGCCCAGATGCACCGACCGCCGCTGCTCCTCGTCCGCCACGGGGCGACGGCATGGACCGACCCGGTCCGCCTCTACCAGGGCCACATCGACGTCCCCCTGTCGGAGCTGGGACGCGAGCAGGCGCGGCGCCTCGGCGCCGCGCTCCGCGAGCGCCCGCCGGCGGCGATCTGGCACAGCCCGCTGACCCGGGCCCGGACGACCGCCGAGGCGATCGCGGCGACGACCGGAGCACCCTGCCGGACTGACGACCGCCTGCGCGAGCTCAGCTTCGGCTCCTGGGAGGGCCGCAGCCACGAGGACGTCCGCCAGGCCGACCCCCAGGAGCACGCCCGCCACTACGCCGACGTCCTCGGCGGCACCCCGCCGGGCGGCGAGCCCGTCGAGTCGCTGCTCGAGCGGCTCTCCTCGTTCCTCGAGGAGCGCTGGCTCGAGGACGCCGAGCCGATCGCCGCGGTGACCCACGAGGGCGTCATCCGCGCCACCGCGGTGCTGCTCGGGCTGCTGCCGGTCGAGGACTTCTACCGGTTCCTGCCGCCCCCGGGGAGCGCCGTGGAGATCGTTCCGGGGGACTGCTGGGCCGTGCGAATCCGCGGCGGGCCGGAGAGTGTGCTCGAGGTGTTGACTCCAGGCCCATGAGCCCACCGGACATCGTCGTCGGGGCCGGCCACAACGGGCTGGTCGCGGCGTGCTACCTCGCCATGGCCGGGCGCGAGGTGCTGGTCCTCGAGGCGCTCGACCGTCCCGGCGGGGGCTCGCGCACCGCGGAGGTGCTGCCCGGGCACCGCTTCGACCTCCATTCGGTCGCCCACAACCTGATCAACATGACCGCGATCCCCGCCGAGCTCGACCTCGCCGGGGCGGGGCTGCGCTACCTGGAGATGGACCCGTTCTCGATCGCCGTCCACGAGGACGGGCGGCGGGTGCGGTTCCACCGGTCGGTCGAGGCGACGGTCGCGTCGATCGAGGCCCACGACGGCACCGAGGCGCGGGCGTACCGGGAGTTCGTCGCCGCGGCGGTGCCGGTGGTGCGCTCGGTGCTCCCGGCGATCCGCGGCGAGAGCGCGCTGGCGGAGCTGCCCGGCCGGGCGGCGGCGGCCGTCGGGGTGCTCCGCCGCGGGCCGGCGGGAGTGCGCGACCTTCTCGGCGGCTACCGCGAGCTGCTCCGCCGGCGGCTGCCGAGCGACCTGACCCGGGGGCCGGTCGCCGCCTTCGCCGCCCACGGCGGGGTGGGGCCGGACGCGCCGGGCGGCGCCCTCTTTGCGCTCTGGCAGGCGGCCTACCACCTCTTCGGCCAGTGGCACGCCGAGGGAGGGTCCCAGGGGCTGATCGACGCCCTG
This sequence comes from Candidatus Dormiibacterota bacterium, assembly GCA_036269455.1. Lineage (GTDB taxonomy): Bacteria > Chloroflexota > Dormibacteria > Aeolococcales > Aeolococcaceae > CF-96. Next base: position 4,864 of record DATARS010000242.1, read on the forward strand.
GTCGCGCGACTCGGCGCCCTCGGCGGGGTGGTGCGCTGCTCGGCCCCGGTGGAGCGGATCGAGGCGCCCGGCGGCCGGGTGCGCGCCGTCCTGCTCGAGGGCGGCGAGCGCATCGCCGCGGCGACGGTGACCACCGCGCTCGATCCGAAGCGGGCGCTGCTCGAGCTGCTCTTGCCCCCGCTCGGGGGTCGCACCGGCGCCGGGCTCGCCGCCGCCCGGCGCGGCAACGTCGTCCAGGCGGTGGTCCACGTCGCCACCGACCGCCTCCCCCCGTATCCGGACGCGCGCCCGGGGGACCACCACGGGCTGCAGAGCTTCGTCGACCGGCTCGACGACCTCTCGGCGGCGTGGCGCGGGGCCGAGGAGGGCGTGCTGCCGCTGCCTCCGCCGCTCTACGCCTTCACCACCTCGGCGATCGACGGCGGGCTCGCCCCGCCGGGCCGGCACACCGTGTACCTCGCCAGCCCGGCCGCGCCCGCGCGCGTGCAGGGGGGCTGGGCGGCGCGGCGCGAGGAGTTCGTCGAGGCGTGCCTCGACACCGTCGAGACGCGGGCGCCCGGGTTCCGCGACAGCGTGACCGGGGTCTCGGCCTGGACCCCGGACCTCATGGAGGACTGCGAGCGCTGGCCGGGCGCGCATCCGATGCACCTGGACCTCCGCCTCGACCAGCTCGGCGGGCGCCGCCCGACCCGCCGGCTCGCCGGGCACCGCACCCCGATCGCCGGCCTCTACATCTGCGGCGCGGGCACCAACCCCACCGGCGGGGTCGCCGGCACCCCCGGACGACGCGCCGCCCGGGCGCTGCTCGGCGACGCCGGGGGGAGAGGATTCCTCCGCCGGATCCCCCGCGGGTGACCGCTCCGGTCTGTGATCATCGATCCATGACCCGCTGGACACCGTGCAGGGACGCGATCCACCTCGCCCCGAGCCTGCTCGCCGCCGACTTCGGCCACCTCGCCGACGCGGTGCGCGCGCTCGAGGGCAGCGGCACCGAGCGTCTCCACGTCGACGTCATGGACGGCGTCTTCGTCCCCAACTTCACCTTCGGCACCGACACGGTGCGGGCGCTGCGCCGGGTGACCTCGCTCCCGCTCGAGCTCCACCTGATGATCGTCGAGCCCGACCGGCACCTCGAGATCTTCGCGAGGGCCGGCGCCGACGCGATCACCGTGCACTACGAGGTCTGCCCCAACCTCCACCGCACCCTGACGGCGATCCGCGCCCTCGACTGCCGCAGCGGCGCGGCGATCAACCCCAGCACCCCGGCGGCCAACCTCGACGACATCCTCGAGTTCTGCGACCTGGCGCTGGTGATGACCATCAGCCCCGGCTACGGCGGCCAGAAGCTCATCCCCCGGATGCTCCGCAAGGTCGAGCGGGTGCGCGCCGAGATCGACCGGCAGGGGCTCGACACCGAGGTCGAGGTCGACGGCGGTGTCGACGCGAGCAACGCCCGCGCCTGCGTCGAGGCGGGGGCGAACGTGCTCGTCGCCGGCAGCGCGGTGTTCCACCATCCCGACGGGCCCGCCGCCGGCGGCCGGGCGGTGCTCGCCGCCGGGACCGGCGTCAGGGACGAGGCGGCTCCGCCAGCGGCACGGTGATGCTCACCCTGGTCCCCTTCCGGGGCCGGGAGTCGATGCGCAGCTCCGCCCCCACCAGGTCGGCGCGGGCCCGCATCCCGGTGACGCCGTAGCGGGTGCCGCCGGGCTGGGTCACCAGCGCCTCGGGGACGAAGCCGACGCCGTCGTCGACGACGAGCACCTGGACGACGTGGGGCAGCACCCGCAGCTCGATCCGCACGTTGCTCGCCTGGGCGTGCTTGACGACGTTCTGCAGCGCCTCCTGGGCCATCCGGTAGATCGCGGTCTCGACGTGGGCGTCGAGGTCGCAGTCGTCGACCTCGACGTCGGAGTGGATCCCCGACGGGAGGTCGCGGGCGAGGCCGCGGAGGCAGGCGCCGAGCCCGAGGTCGTCGAGCAGCGGCGGGCGCAGGCCGCCGATCGCGGAGCGCGCCTCGTCGAGGGCGGCGGCGGCGAGCGACCGGGCGGCGCCGAGCTGGTCGGCGATCGACGTGCTCTCCGGGGGCAGGGCGTCGGTCGCGGCGCAGAGGTGGTAGTGGAGGCTGACGATCCGCTGGCTGATGCCGTCGTGGATCTCGGCGGCGAGCCGCTGCCGCTCCGCCTCCTGGAGCTCGAGGGTGTGCTGGGCGAAGCGCTCGATGGCCTCCTCGCGCTCGGCGAGCCGGGTGTAGAGGCGGGCATTCTCGACCGCGCCCGCCATCAGGTTGGCGACGTGTCCGACCAGGCTCACCTTGTCCGGAGAGAAGTGCCGGCGGCTCTCGGAGTGGACGTTGAGCACCCCCACGAGCTGGCCGGGGCGGCTGAACATCGGCACCGAGAGCAGCGAGGCGTAGTTCTCGCCGCGCAGCTCGGGGAAGTAGCGGTAGCGGGGGTCGCTCCACTTGTCCTCGACCACCGCGGGCTCGCCGTGGAGCGCCACCCATCCCGCCACCCCCTCGCCGACGGCGAGCTCGATCGTCCCGGCGAGCTCGTCGAAGGGGGGCGTGCCCCCGGCGAGGACGAGGCGCCGGCCGGTGTCGTCGAGCACGTGGACGAAGCAGACGTCGGCGGCGGTCACCTCGATCATCAGCTGGGCGAGCCGGCGCACCGTGCCCTCGAGGTCGAGCCCCGCCGAGAAGGTCGCGATGATCCGGCGGAGGAGCTCGTTCTCCTCCTGCGGCGCGGGGGAGGGAAGCTCCGCGGCCCGCTCGGCGGTCACCCCCGGCGGCTCAGTGGAACAGGCCTTCCCGCAGGGCGACGGCGACCGCCTGGGCGCGCTCGCCGACCTCGAGCTTGCGGTAGATCGACCGGGTGTGGCTCTTCACCGTCTCCTCGCCGACGAAGAGGCGCTGGGCGATCGCCCGGTTGCTGAGGCCGCCGACCATCAGCTGGAGCACCTCGCTCTCGCGCTGGCTCAGCCCGAGGTGGGCTCCCGGCCAGAACTCCCCGCTCTGCAGCCGGGCCGCGGCCAGCGCCACCCGCCCGGCCATCGAGGGGTCGATGACGATCTCGCCGTCGCGCGCCCGCTCGAGGTGGTCGACGAGCTCGGCGCCGGTCACGCGCTTGAGCAGGAAGCCGGCGGCACCGAGCCGGAGCGCCTGGAACAGGTACTGCTCGTCGTCGTACACCGTGAGGAAGACCACTTTCGTCTGGGGGCGGGCACTGACCACCTCGCTGCAGATGTCGAGACCGCTCTGGCCGCGCAGGCGGACGTCGAGGAGCACCACGTCGGGCGGATCGCCGGCCAGCCGGGCGAGCACCCCCTCGAGGGTGCTGCAGTCGCCGATCACCTCGATCCTGCCCGGGTAGTTGGCGAGCATGGCCCGCAGCCCGTCAATGACCATCTGGTGGTCGTCGACGAGCAGCACCCGCAGTCGCAGCCGCGGCGCCACCGCACCGTTCTCCGGCGTGGTCGCCGGCTGCTCAGCCGTCCCGGACATCGCACATTCCCCTGACGCACCGCCATGTGGGGGCGCGGCCCCACTCTAGCTCGCAGGGGGGGCCGCGTCGATGCTGATCCGCCAGGGTCACTCTGAGATTCCCCCTGGTGGGGGAGTGCTCTAAGTGGGCCACTTCGGTAACGTCATCGGGACAGATGGCGGAGGGAGGCGCGATGCCCGAGAAGCTGATGGCCATGCAACGTGCCCGAGTGGCGTCGACGACGCGCACCCGGCGTCCGGTCATGCTGGCCATCGCCGGGGACAGCGCCTCGGGAAAGACGACGCTGACCGCCGGCCTGGTGGAGGCGCTGCGCCACCTCCGGGTGACCGCGGTCTGCGCCGACGACTACCACCGCTACGATCGCGAGGAGCGCCGGCACCTCCCCTTCACCCCGCTCCATCCGGACTGCAATCACATCGACATCATGGAGCAGCATCTGCAGCTGCTCGCGACCGGCCAGCCGATCCTCAAGCCGGTGTACAACCACCGCACCGGGACCTTCGGGCGGCCGGAGCTCATCGAGCCCAGCGACATCGTGATCGTGGAGGGTCTGCTGCCGATCTCGACGAAGCTGGCCCGGGCGTGCTTCGACGTGACCGTCTACATGGACCCGCCGGAGGACATCCGCCAGGGGTGGAAGATCGACCGCGATTGCCGCAAGCGCGGATACTCGGTCGGGCAGGTGCTGGCCGAGCTGACCCGGCGCGAGCCGGAGTCGGCGGCGTACATCCGGCCGCAGCGGACCAATGCGGACGTGGTGGTGCAGTTCGCGCCACTGCATCACAATTCGAACGGGGCGAATGGGCATACCCATCCGGGGCGTCCGGCGACGGGCGGCAATGATCATCCGCTGAGCGCGACGCTGCTGTTGCGCCCCACCATCCGGCATCCGGACCTGTCGACGGTGCTGACCGACGACAACCGGCGGGCCATCCATCTGAAGCTGGTGCGGGACGAGGATGGCAAGCCGGTGGATGCGCTGCACGTGCACGGGCATGCGCCGAAGGAGCTGTCCACCGAGGTCGAGCGGCACATCTGGAGCCTGCTGGGCGAGGATGACCCGATGCCGACGACGCTGGGGGAGCTGGACGGGGGCAAGCGCAGTGAGCCCCTCGCGCTGACGCAGCTGGTGCTGCTGTATCACCTGCTGCGGCTGATTCAGGACGGGTCGGCGTAGGCGTCTGTGCCCCTCAGCTGCACCGCGGACTCGCGCGCAGCACCTCGGTCTGCATGTCCACCTGCTCGCGGTAGCGGCCACCCAGGGCCATCAGCTCCTCGTGGGTGCCGCGCTCGACGATGCGGCCGCCCTCCATCAGCAGGATCAGGTCCGCATGGGCGACGGTGCTCAGCCGGTGGGCGACGGCGATGGTGGTGCAGCGGAGCGCGGCGAGCTGTTCGTGGATGGAGCGCTCGGTGGCGGTGTCGAGAGCGCTGGTGGCCTCGTCGAGGAGCAGGATCGCCGGCCGGCGGACCAGCGCACGCGCCAGGGCGATGCGCTGGCGCTGGCCGCCCGAGAGCGAGGCGCCCCGGTCGGCGAGCACCGTCTCGTAGCCCATCGGCATGGCGTCGATGTCGGCATGGATGCAGGCGAGCCGGGCGGCGTCGATCACCTCCTCGAGGCTGGCCCCGGGCTTGGCGAGCGCGATGTTCTCGCGGATCGAGGTGCCGAACAGGTAGGGGTGCTGGGTGACGATGCCCACCTGGCGGCGCACCGAGCGCAGGTCGAGTCGGGCGAGGTCGTCGCCGTCGAGCACGACCAGGCCTGAGGTCGGCGCGGCGAGACCGAGGAGCAGGTTGGCGAGGGTCGACTTCCCCGAGCCGGACCGCCCCACGATGGCGACGTAGCGGCCGGCGTCGATGTGGACGCTGACGCCGTCCACGGCCGGTGCGGCCAGCGGCGTGTAGGAGAAGCCGACGTGGTCGGTCTCGATGTCACCGCGCAGCGCGCCGGCGGGGCGCACCGACCGCCCCTCCTGCTCCGCCGGGGTGTCGAGCACGTCGCTGATGCGCTCCATGTAGCTGCCCACCCCCTGGAGCCGGACGCCGGTGGCGGCGAGCGAGCTGATCGGCCGCAGGAAGCCGTTGGCGAGGGCGACCACTCCGAGCATGGTTCCCAGCGACAGCTGCCCGTTCATCACCGCGAAGGCGCCGAGCACGAGGACGAGCAGCGGCGAGCCCGCGTCGAGCGCGGACATGAGCGCGGTCACCAGCGCGTTCAACCGCCCGCGCGCCAGCGACGCGTTGACCTGGCGGCTGTAGAGGTTCGCCCAGTGCTCGACGGCGCGGTGCTCCGCTCCCGCCGCCTTGAGCGTCTCCATCCCCGCCAGCAGCTCGTACTGGTAGCCGCGCACCCTCGCGGTCGCCTCCAGGCTCTCCGACATCAGCCGGCGGTTGCGTCGCCAGGAGAGCAGCACCACCGCCGCCTGGAACGCGCCCAGCCCCGCCACCAGCGCGGCGATCGCCGGGCTGAGCAGCACCAGCAGGACCAGGTACAGGCTCACCATGACGCCGTCGAGCACCGAGGCGAGCGCGCCGGTGGTGAGCATCTCGCGCACCGTGCCGGTGCTCTCCATCCGCATCAGCAGGTCGCCCGCCGATCGGTTGACGAAGAAGCGGTACGGAAGCTCGACGAGGTGGTCGAGAAAGCCGCGGGTCACGCGCACCTGGAGCACGGTGCGCAGCCGCAGGAGCACATGGGCGCGGGTCAGCTCGCTGAGGAACTCGTAGAGCACCACCATCAGCAGCGCCAGGGCGAGCACGACGAGAAGGTGACGGTCTCCCTCGGGCAGCACCCGGTCGACCAGGACGGCGGTGAACAGCGGAACCGCCATGGCGAGCAGGCGGATCAGCGCCGAGGTCAGCAGCATCCACCCCATCTGCGCGCGCTGGGCGAGCAGGGGTCGCACGAACCTCCACACGCTCGCTCTGCGACGCCGGGGAGCACGGGTGAACTCCGCCCCCGGCTCGAGCACCAGCGCGACCCCGGTGTAGTTCCGTCGCACCACCTCGCGGGGGATGCGGCGACGGCCCGCGGCGGGGTCGACCACGTCGATGCCCGAGCGTCGGACGCGCTCGAGGACCACGAAGTGGTTGAACCGCCAGTGCAGGATCGCCCCGCGCGGCAGCAGGCTGAGCTGGTCGACCTCGGCCCGGACACCGCGTCCACGCAGGCCGTAGCAGCCGGCCGCCTCGACGATCGCCCGGGCATGGACGCCACGACCGCCGCCCATGACGGCGCGGACCTCGCCCAGGGGCTCGTGGCGCCCGTGGTGGGCGAGCACCATCGCCAGGCAGGCGGCGCCGCAGTCGCTCCGCTCCATCTGCTGCACGTGGGGGACGTGCCGGCTCACGTGCCCGCCCCGCGGTCGAGGAGGCCCGAGAGCAGCATCGGCAGCAGCGCCTGCGAGCCGAGCCGGACGCTGGCGCGTGCCCTGCCCCGCTCCGCGGGCGCGACCGGCACGCCGAGCCGGCCCTCCACGCCGATCAGCGACGTCGACGTCGCCAGCAGGCCGGCGACCTCGCCGCGGCCGAAGCGCCGCGCCGCGTCGCCGGCGTCGACGGTGCCCACACCGCCGGGGTCGATCCGAAGGGTCACGCGCCGGCCGCCCGGCAGGTCGAGGTCGACCCGTCCGGTCGCGATCAGCCGGTCGCGCGCGCTCGCGGGCAGCACGCCCTGCACCGCCGTCCCGTCGGCGCCGACCAGCGACGGCCCCGACGCCCGCTCGTCGACGTGGACCACCAGCCCCGCCACGGTGGCGGCGGCGAACAGTCCCAGCAGCCCGAGCGGGGCCCGCCGCCCCCACCGCGAGCCCAGCCGCAGCGGTTCGGCCCGGAGGTGGGCGTCCGCCCGGTGCTCGAGCGCCTCTCGGCGGAACAGCCCCGACGGCTCGGGCATCTCGGCCTGCCGTCAGCGCGGCCAACCCGGACGGGAGCGGAGGGCCCGCTCCCGCACCGGGCCGGCGCGATCCGCGCCGGGAGGGCCCGACCTCAGAGGGCGGCGTGGCGCACAGCAGACTCCAGCCAGACGCTGTGCCGACCCCGCAGTCCCCATGACCGGACCTTCCCCCCACACGGGTGTCGAGGCTCCTCCCGCCGGCCATGCCGGCGCCGGTCAGGACGGAGCCGTGATCTCACCTACCGGCGGTGCTCCTCGTGGTGCTCCTCGTGGTGCTCCTCGTGGTGCTCGTGATGGTCCTCGTCGTGGTGGTGCTCCTCGTCGTCCTCGTCGTCACCACCGGCCACCAGCTCGAGCTCGTCGGGTGTGAGCTCCGTCAGCATGCTCGTCTCGAACGCCATCAAGGGGTCCCTCCTCTCTCGACCTGATCCCGGAGTCCGGCGGCTGGACGGGCTGACAGCACACGCCACACGCGGCGGCGACTGATTCCGGGAGTGCAGTCGAAGTTTAGGTCGCGTTGATATCCGTCGCAAGCGCGGAGATGGCGCGTGGGGTTCGTGGGGTTTGCGACGGCGCCGTCAAACGCCGTGCTCAGGCGCCGCGCGATCTGCCGGTGATGTAGGTCCAGCAGCAGTCGAACGAGTCCTCGCCGCGAAAGAGGCGCTCGAGCGCGTAGCGGATCAGGAAGAGCCGGTCCTCCACCGCCTCCGCGGTGGGCGCCTCGCCGTCGATCCGCTCGTTGCCGCCGACCCAGCCGAGGACGCCGTCGTGGTAGGTCTCGAGCAGTGGGTACCACTCCGACACCCTGGCCTGGATGGTCATGCCGAAGACGCTCAGCACCGAGAAGCCCTCGGCCTCGAGGGTGTCGGTGTAGAGGTCCAGCGGCCGCACCGGCACGAAGATCCGCTCGCGGTGGGCGCGGTGGGCGGCCATCCGGGCGGCGTCCTCGAGACCGGCGCGATGACGGGCGAAGAGCGGCTCGCGCGCGACCACCTCGGCCGCGATCTCGTTGATCGCCGCCACCGTCTCGTCGAGGATCCACTCGCCGGGGCGGGCATGGGGGTTGCGGATGTTCGCCGAGGAGATCAGCACCGCGGCACCGCGCCGCAGCGACCGCCGCCAGCCGAGCAGGGTCGCGGGGAGATCGGTGTACAGGTGGACGGCGTTGGTCGAGGTGAGCACGTCGACGCCGTAGGCGACCAGCTCGGGGTCGAGCACCTCGTCGAGGGTGCGCAGCCGCCCCTCGTCGCGCACGTAGGGGAGCAGCCGGAAGGCGGCGCGCTCGTCCGCGGCGAGCTCCTCGATCGCCACCCGGAGGAACTTGCTGGAGCTGTCGACGATGACCACGCCGAGCCGGGCGCGGCTGGCGGCGAGCACCCGCCGGGTCAGGATCCCGGTTCCGCCGGAGTAGTCGACCATGATGTCGTCGTCGTCGAGCAGGGCGACGACCTGCGCCACCGTCGGGTCGAGGTTCCGGTACCAACCGTGGGCGTCGAGGGCGTTGTAGCGGGTGCCGAGGGGATCGAGCGGCTCGCGCGTCCAGGCCTCGTCGGGGACCCGGGGGAGCCGGCCCGGCCAGCTGTGGCCGTGAAGGGGGCGTGCAGCGGTGGCCATGGCGGCTTCTCTCCACGGTGGGTGCGATCGCACTCACTATGGCCGGGCCGCGGCCGCCCTCCGGTGACGGGCCGGTGACCCGGTGACACAGATCCCGTCACAGCGGCAAGCGCCGCACCGCCGCGCGCGACTGGTCAGCCGTCCTGGCGCAGCGACTCGTCCAGGAGCTCGGCGATGTCCCGCACGAGCAGCGATCCCTCGTTCCCGGTGCTCTTCACGGCGTCCTCGAAGAGCGACACCTCGAAGGGACAGCAGACCGCCAGCACCTCGGCGCCGGTGGCGACCGCCTCGCGGACGCGCACCTCGGCGAGGCGCTGGTCGGCGTGCTCCTTGGTGTACGAGCTGTTCCACATGCCCCCTCCCCCGCCGCCGCAGCAGTAGCCGTTGGAGCGGCAGTGGGCCATCTCGGTGAGGGTCAGCCCGGGGATCGCCTCGATCAGCCGGCGGGGCGCCTCGAACTCGCCGTTGTGGCGGCCGAGGTAGCAGGGGTCGTGGAAGGTCACCCGGCGCGGTGCCACCGGCTCGAGCTCGAGCCCGGCGAGCCGCTCGCTGAGCAGCTGGGTGTAGTGCAGCGCCGGCGGGGTCTCGCCGAGGGCCGGATACAGGTTGCGGAACGCGTTGTAGGCGTGCGGGTCGGGCGTCACCAGCCGCGCCATCTCGTACTTTCCGAGGGTCGCGAGGTTCTTCTCGGCCGCCTCCTCGAAGATGCCGGTCTCGCCGGCGAGCCGCTGCGAGTCGGCGACGCATCGCTCCTCGGTGCCGAGGATCGCGAAGTCCACGCCGAGCGCGGTGAGCAGCCGTGCCATGGCCTGCGCCGCGGCGTTGCCGCGCGGGTGGTACGACCAGTAGCACTCCACCCAGAGCAGCACGTCGACGGGCCGTCCGAGCTTCGCCATCAGCGGCACCTCGACGCCGGCGCCCGCGGTCCAGTCGGCGCGCTTGCGCGCCGGCAGGCCGAGGGGGTTGCCGTGCCGCGAGGTGTTCTCGAACGCGGTCGTCAGCTCGGGGGTCGTCCCCCTCTCGAGCAGGTGCAGCTCGCGCGCGGCGCGGATGGTCCCAGGGATGTCCACCTCCCTGGGACACAACCGCGCGCAGTTGCCACAGGTGGTGCAGAGCCAGAGGTTGGGGCTGTCGAGCAGCTCGTCCTTCAGACCCCACTGGGCGAGCAGCATCTCCTGGCGGGGCAGCCGCGTCCCCGCGAAGCTGAAGGGGCAGACCACCGAGCAGGTGCCGCACTGGTAGCAGCGCTTGAAGGAGTCGCCGGCGCGCTCGATCAGGTCCTTGAGAAAGCCGCCGTCGGGGCGCAGGGCGATCGGGCTGTCGACGGTGGTCATGGTCAGAAGCCCTTCATCGGGTTGGGTCCGAGGGCGGCGATCTCCTCGGCGAATGCCGTGAGCACCCCGGGGAGCCGGCGGGCGTCGACGATGGAGGTCTCGATCACCTGCACCCGCTCGGGCTCGAGCGCGAGCCGGCCCAAGGTCTCGCGGACGTTGTCCATGCGGGTGCCGAGCAGCTGGCTGCCCTGGATGAAGTGGCACTGGTAGTCGTCGCCGGAGCGGCAGCCGAGCAGGGCCACGCCGTCGACCCCGCGCTGCACCGCGTCGTTCACCACCACCGAGTTCACCGAGCCCAGGCAGCGCACCGGCACCACCCGGATCTGGGCGGGCGTCTGCAGCCGGTTGAGACCCACCATGTCGAGCGCCGGGTAGGCGTCGTTCTCGCAGGCGAGCACCAGGATGCGCAGCTTCTCGTCGTCGTCCTCGGGCAGGCTGATCGCCTTCTGCATCGCCCCGAGCTGGTCGACGGAGTAGTCGGGGAAGGAGATGACCTGCACCGGGCATGCCCCCATGCAGATGCCGCAGCGGCGGCAGCGGTTGCTGTTGATCACCGGGTGGCGCTGGGCGTCGAGCTCGAGCGCACCGAAGGGGCACTCCTGGGTGCAGCGCCCGCAGGCGGTGCACTTCTGCATGAAGAACTGGGGGAAGCCCAGCTCTCCGACCCGGGGATGCACCGCCTCGCCCGCCGACGCCTTCTCCACCACCTGGATCGCCTTGAGCGCGGCGGCTGCGCCGTCGCGGCGGCTCTGGGCGATGTCCTGGGCGCGGTGGACGCAGCCGGCGGCGTAGATGCCGGTGCGGCGGGTCTCGTAGGGGAAGCAGAGGAAGTTCGAGTCGGCGAAGCCCGCCCTGCCGCTCGGCAGAGCGCTCCCCTGGAGGTATTTCAGCGAGATGCCGGCGGCGCCGTCGGGGAGCGCCGAGCGCGGCATCATCCCGACCTGCACGACGACGAGGTCGACCTCGAGGGCGATGTCGCGGGCGAGCACCGAGTTCTCGGCGGTGACCACCAGGCCGCCGCCGCCGTTGCCGGCGACCACCGAGCGCACCTGGCCGCGGACGAAGTACACGCCGGGCTCCTGCTGGACACGGCGGTAGTAGAGCTCGTCGCGGCCGGGGGTCTGCATGTCCTCGTAGACGATGTAGACCTCCGCCTCGGGGTCGTGCTCGCGCACCGCCATCGCCTGCTTGAGCGCGGCCATGCTCGTCACCGGCCCGCTGTAGGGCAGGTTGGCCTGGTCGCGCGGGCCGTCGCAGGCGAGGATGGCGACCCGGCGCACCGGCGCGCCGTCCGACGGCCGCACCAGCCGGTCCGCGCGGCAGAGCTCCTCCATGCCCACGCTGCTGACCACGTCGGCCTCGACGCCCAGCCCGTAGTCGGCGAAGTGGGTGGCGGGCACCGGCTCGAAGCCGGTGGCGACGACCACCGATCCGACCTCGACCGTCCCCGCGCCCGCGCCCTCCAGGGTGGCGGTGAAGCGCCCGGGCTCGCCGGCGATCTCCGTCACCGTCGTCGAGGTCAGCAGGGTGACCTCGGGGTGGTCGACGACCCGCGCCACCAGCGCGTCGGCGTCGACCTGGTCGAGGCCGGCGTCGGGGCGGCCCGCGGGGTGCAGCCGCGAGAGCCGGCGGAGGAAGCCGCCGGCGGACGCCTCGCGCTCGACCAGGGTGACCGCGAAGCCTCCCTCGGCGGCGCTCAGGGCGGCGCTCAGCCCGGCCGGGCCGGCGCCGACGACCAGCACCCGGCGCTCGCAGTCGGCGATCCGCGGCGACGGCGGGGTCATGTGCCGCGAGGCGGCGATGCCCATGCGCAGCAGGTCGGCGGCGAGCTCCTCGGTGGCCTCCTCCTGGGGCGCGTGGCTCCAGGCGACGTGCTCGCGGAGGTTGACCCGGCGGGTGAGCACCGGGCGCAGGTCGAAGACGTGGCGGTTGACCCGCGGCGAGCAGGCGGCGATCACCACCGCGTCGAGCCCCTCGGCGCTGATGTCCTCGTGGATCAGCGCGGAGTCCTCGAGGCAGAACGCCGAGGAGGTGCGCGTGACGACGACGCCCTCCTCGGCTGCCGCGAGCTCGGTCAGGGCGGCCGACGAGACGCACTCGCCGATGCCGCAGCCCTCGCAGACGTAGACGCCGGTGCGTCGCGTGGCCATCGCCTACGCCCTCGCCGCAGAACGGCGCACCAGCGCAATCGCCCGCATCGCCGCCGCGGTGGCGTCGACGGTGCTGGTGGCGACGTCGACGGGGGCGCGCGCACAGCCCGCCACCAGGATCCCCTCGGTGTCGGTGCCCTCGACGACGAAGCCCTCGGCGTCCACGTCGACGCCCTCCGGTGCACCGTCGCCGAGGCTCGGCTGCATCCCGGTGGCGAGCACCACCAGGTCGACCGGGGTGCGGCTCATCGACCCGCCCAGCATGTCGTCGGCGACGACGACGAGCTGCTCGGTCGCCGGATCGGTGAGGATGTCGGCGACCTTGCCCTTGACCGCGGTGATGCGGTCGTGCGAGAGCACCCGCTGGGCGAAGGCCTCGTAGGTGCCCGGGGTGCGCAGGTCGATGTAGAAGACGTGCACCGTCGCCTCCGGGTTGCGCTCGAGCACCAGGCTCGCCTCCTTCAGCGAGGCGAGGCAGCAGATGCTCGAGCAGTAGCCCAGGTGGAGCCGGTCGCGCGAGCCGGCGCACTGGATGAAGGCGACGCTGCGCACCGGCTCGCCGGTGCTGGGCCGGACGATGCGCCCGCCGGTGGGGCCGCTCTCGGCGGCCATCCGCTCCATCATCACGTTGGTGATGACGTCCGGGCTGTGGCCGAAGGCGAGGTTGGTGATCGCCCTCGCGTCGTATGGCCGCCAGCCGGTGGCGATGATCACCGCCCCGACCCGCAGCTCGACGGTCTGGGGCTGCATGTGCAGGTCGATGGCGCCGTAGTTGCAGGCGTCGACGCACTTCGCGCACTCGTCGAAGAGGCAGGTCGAGCCGTCGATCGCGTATCTCGCCGGGAACGGATTCTCCATGGGGAGGTACGCGGTCCTGGTCGTCGACATGCCGTGGTTCAGGGTGCTGGGCCGGTCGACCGGGCAGACCTCGGCGCAGGCGTTGCACATGGTGCAGCGGTCGGTGACGTAGCGGGGCTCGATCCGCACCGTCGCGGTGTAGCCGCCGGGCGCGCCGGCGATCGACACCACCTCGGCGGAGGTGAAGACCCGCACCGCGCGGTTGTCGCGCAGCCGCTGGTAGTTGATCTCCAGCCCACAGCTCGGCGGGCAGAGCTTGGGGAAGTAGCGGGCGAGCTGGGCGACCCGGCCGCCGAGCGCGGGGGTCCGCTCGACCAGGTGCACCGACATCCCCGCCTCGGCGGCCTCGAGGGCGGCGGTGATCCCCGCGATCCCGCCGCCCACCACCAGGATGGCGTCCTCGCCCGCCTCGGCGACGCTGGTCACGGGACCAGCGTGTGGCACGGGTGCGTCGACATCTCCCACTCGCCGCTGGCCGCGTCGTGCTTGGAGTTGACGAACACCCGCCAGTTCTCGTCGTCGATCTTGGGATGGTCCATCCGGTAGTAGTAGCCCGGCCAGCGCGTCTCCTCGCGGTGGAGGATGTGGCGCATGTGCGCCTCGGCGCACCAGATGCGGTCACGGAGCTCCCAGCAGCGGAGCAGCTCGTGGCGGTCGCGGGCCGCCACCTTGGCCATGTCCTCCTTGAAGACCTCCATCAGCTCCATGCCGCGCCGCAGGGTGGGCTCGTTGGTGATGTAGTTGGCACCAACCCCGGCGCAGTACTCGTCCATGATCTTCTGGAGCCGGTGCAGGCCCTGCTTGGGATAGAAGTAGTCGGGGTTGATGTCCGGCGTGCTCGACTTGCCGACCGACTCCTCGAACACCCGGTAGGGGGCGTAGAGCTCCTCGACGATCGCCTCGACGGTGGACTCGTCGTGTCCCGGGCGGACGCCGTCGTTGTCCTTGATGAACGAGATCGCGCCCTTGGCGGCGAGCCGGCCCTCGGTGTACGACCCCGAGGAGAACTTGTGCGCCGAGCCGCCGACGCCGTCGCCGGCGGCGAAGAGCCCGGGCACCGTGGTCATCCGGTTGTAGCCCCAGAAGTAGCCCTCGCGGGCGAGGTCCTGCGGGCCGCTCACCCAGGCGCCGGTCGCCGAGGAGTGCGAGCCCATCAGGTAGGGCTCGGTCAGGGTCAGCTCCGAGGGGATCTTGGCGGGGTCGATGTTGTTCGAGGCCCAGAGGAGCGCCTGGGACATGGTCATGTCCAGGAAGTCCTCCCAGGCGTCGCTCTCGATCTCGCGGACCGCCTTGGGATCGAGCCCCATGGTCAGCGCCTGGAGCGCCTCGTCGGTGCGCATGTAGTGGGGGCCGCGGCCCTCGGCGCGGTCGGTGAGCATCTGGTGGTTGCGCAGCGGCGTGGGGATCGGGCGCACCTTGTCGTAGGGCGCGTAGGGGGCGATCGCCTTCTGCTGGGTGTCCTCGTAGAGCTCGCCGTAGGCGTTCTTCACCTTGCCCTTGAAGAGCAGGAACCACATCCCCACCGGGCCGTACCCGTCCTTGAAGCGGGTGACCACCAGGCGGTGCTCCATCTGGGTCATGGTGGCGCCGGCCTTGATCGCCAGCGAGTACGCCGAGCCGGTGTTCCAGGGGGCGTACCAGATCCGGCCCAGCCCCTCCCCCACCGCGTTGGGACGGAAGACGCCGGTGGCGCCGCCCGCGGAGGAGATCACCGCCCGGGCGCGGAAGACGTAGATCTTGTGCTCGCGCACGCTGAACGCCACCGCGCCGGAGGCGCGGCCGGAGTCGCCGTCCTTGAGCACGTGGGAGACGAAGAGGCGCTCGTAGACGTTCTCGGCACCGATCGCCTTCTTCGCCGCCTCGGCGACGATCGGCTTGTAGGACTCGCCGTGGATCATGATCTGCCAGCGACCCTCGCGCTTGTAGCGCCCGTCCTCGTTCTTGAAGATGGGCAGTCCCCATTTCTCGAACATGTGGACGGTGGAGTCGACGTGGCGGGCGATGTCGTAGACGAGGTCCTCGCGGCACAGCCCCATCAGGTCGTTGCGCACGTAGCGCACGAAGTCCTCGGGCTGGTTCTCGCCGTTCTTCATCCCCATGTAGCAGTTGATGGCGCTGAGCCCCATGGCCACCGCGCCGCTGCGCTCGACCGCGGCCTTCTCGACCATGGTCACCTTGAGGCCGTTGTTCTGCGCCCAGTAGCCGGCCTCGAAGGCGGCGCCGCAGCCGGCCATGCCGCCGCCGAGGATGAGCAGGTCGGTGTCGACGACCTCGAGTGCTGGTGCCTCCATCTCGACTACCCCCTCCCACCCGCGGCGACAGCCTCGGGAACCGGGAGCGTGTCGACGCCGAGCCACTGATCCTCGCCGCAGAGATGCGGGTCACCGAGCGTGCCCGTGTCGGGGTCGGCCATGCCCTCGTAGGGCTCGATGCCGCCCCACTGAGTGGTCCGGATCGGGAACTTGAAGCGCTTCACCCGCTTGTCCCGGAACTGCACCGTCCACATGATCGACTCGGTGCCGCGCAGCGGCGTCAGGCTGGCGCCGAGCGGCATCACGTCGCTGTAGCCGCGCATCGCGATCGCCGACTGGGGGCACACCTTGACGCAGGAGTAGCACTCCCAGCACTGGTCGGGCTCCTGGTTGTAGGACTTGCCCTGGACCAGGTCGAGGATCATCAGGTCGTTCGGACAGATGTAGGCGCACGCCGGCTTGTCGAGCGCCTTGCAGCCGTCGCACTTGTCCGGGTTGACGTAGGTGGGCACGCGTCGTCCTCAGTGGGCGTGGGACCCGGCCCCGACCCGCGCGTCGAGACCGGCGTAGTACTCGCGGAGGATCGCCAGGACCTCCGGCCGGCTGAAGTGCGGGTCGATGTCCTCGCCGGAGGAGAGCATCTCGCGCACCCGGGTGCCGCTGATGAGCAGGCGCTGCTCGGGCCCGTGGGGGCAGGTCCTCGACGAGGCCATGCCGTCACAGGCGGAGCAGAAGAAGGTCCACTCGATCCGCAGCGGACGCAGCTCGAGCGCGTCCGCGGGGATCTCGTCGAAGATGCGCTGGGCGTCGAGAGGGCCGTAGTACTTCCCGACGCCGGCGTGGTCGCGGCCCACCACCAGGTGGCTGCAGCCGTAGTTCTGGCGGAAGACGGCGTGGAGCAGCGCCTCGCGCGGCCCCGCGTAGCGCATCTCCATCGGATACCCCGCCTGCACGCAGGTGCCGGGGACGAAGTACTGATCGACCAGGGTGTCGATGCAGCGCACCCGCACCTCGGCGGGGATGTCGCCGTCCTTGAGCTTCCCCAGCAACTGATGAACCAGCAGACCGTCGCAGACCTCGATCGCCACCTTGGCGAGGTACTCGTGGGCGCGGTGCATCGGGTTGCGGGTCTGGAAGGCGGCGACCGTCGACCAGCCCCGCGACTCGAAGAGGGCCCGGGTCTGGTGGGGGCGCAGGTAGATGTCGGGGTAGGTCTCCGGGAAGTGCCCCTCGGAGAGGACCCGGACCGGGCCTGCGAGGTTGACCGGGCCCTGCTCCATGACCTTCGCGACCCCCGGGTGGGCGGGGTCGTCGGTGCGGAAGACCTGGCGGCACTCGTGCGCCCGGTCGATGCCGCAGCGCTCCTCGACCACCAGGGTGCCCATCACCTCGCCGCTCTCGGCGTCGGCGAGCGCGACCTCCTCGCCGGGCGCGATCGCCGAGGCGAGCTCCTCGCTCGCCGACACCGTGATCGGGATCGGCCAGAAGGTGCCGTCGGCGAGGCGCATCTCGTCGCACACACGCCGCCAGTCGGCCGCGCCCATGAAGCCGCGCAGCGGGGTGAAGGCGCCGATGCCGAGCATGATCAGGTCCGAGGTCTCGCGCGAGCTCATCGGCAGCCGGCGCAGCGTCGCCGCGCGGGCTGTCTCGGACTGGCGCTCGGCGGCGGGCACCAGCAGCGGCTGCAGACGGCGCGCGGCGCCATGCGGTCGAACCAGGCTCATCCTTCCAGCCAGTCTAGCGGCGCGTCCGGGCCGGTTTCCGCCGCCCGGGGCCGTCTGTGGACAACAGTTTCTGATGGCGCCATCGGGATCTGTGATCGCCCTGCGCACGGGCAGTCCTACGGGGTCGGGCAGGTCCCCGGAGTGGGTGTGGTGCCCGACGCGATGGTCCAGCCGCCGTCGGTCCATCGCCAGGTCTGGCCGGCCGCCGAGACCAGCAGCGGCTTGCGTGAGCCGGGGTCGTGCACCACCGACGCCGGGCCCACCGGTGAGCCGGCATCGGCGTGGAGGGCCCAGCCGGTGGTGTCCCAGGTCCAGGTCACCAGGCCGCAGCCGTGGGTGTCGGGGACGGTGAGCACCAGCAGCTGGGTGGCGTCGTCGTAGGCCATGCTCGGTGCCGTTCCCGGGGGAGGCGAGGCGAGCGGGCTCAACCGGCTCCAGGTGCGGCCGTCCCAGCTCCAGGTCGCGCCCGCGGCGCCGGGGGCCGTGCAGCCCTTCCCGGTGGTGAGCACGACCCGCCGGAAGGCGTCGTCGTAGGCCATCGAGCTGCCCTGGCAGTCGGGCGGCGAGTCGCTGGGGCGCTCGCGGATCCAGGCGGCGCCGTCCCACGTCCAGGTCGAGCTGCGCCCGCCGGTGCCGCCCTCGCCGCCGAAGAGCAGCTCGCGCCCGTTCACCGGATCCTGGGCGAGGAGCGCCCCGCCGCGGGGCCCGGGCGGCCCGGTCGGGCTGAGCAGGGCCCAGTCGGAGCCGTCCCACCGCCAGTTGTCGGGCATGGCCGCCCCGTCGCTCCCGATCCCGCCGACGAGGAGCACCCCGCCGCCCGCCGGGTCGGACGACATCGCCGCGCCGCGGCGAGGGGTCGGGCTGTGCAGCGGATGGCGCTCCGACCAGCCACGCCCGTCCCAGACCCAGGTGTCGGCCATCAGGGCGCCCCCGGGACCGCGGCCGCCGAAGAGCACCACGACCTGGTGGATGTCGTCGCCGGCCAGCGCCTCCTGGACCCGGGGCGGCGGCGAGCCGGCGCCGGTCGCGGGCGCCCCGGCATGGTCGCCGCCGCCGGCGCGGGTCAGGCCCAGCCCCACCCCGCCGGAGACGCCGACGAGGAGCGCGAGCCCGCCGGCCACGACCAGCGGGCGGTAGCGGCGCCGCCGCGCCGGCACCGCCCTGGCCGGGCTGACACCGCCGCGCTCGAGGACGCCCGGGGTGGGCACCTCGGCGAGCAGCCGGGCGAACCAGAGCTCGTCGGCGTCGAAGGGGTCGCTCATCATCCGATCCTCCCCGAACCGGAGCGGATGCGGCGCATCGCCCAGCCGCAGGCCATCCGCGCCGCCTCAGGTGAGGTGCCGAGCAGGCTGGCGATCTCCGCGTAGCCGAGCCCGGCGGCGCCGCGCAGCGCGGCCGCGAAGAGCTCCTGCTCGGGCAGGCCGGCGGCGGCCGCGAGCGCGGCGTCGAGCTCGGTGGAGGTGCTCCCGGCGCGCCGCCCGGGGCGGCGCCGGCGGCGGATGTCGGCGGCCACCTCGCAGGCGATGCCGAGCAGCCAGACCGGGATCGTCGCCGGCTCGGGATGGTCGACGGGGTATGCGACCTCGGCCGCGTCGAGCGCACGGCGCGCCGCCGGCTCGGCCGCGGCGGTGTCGCCGAGCACCACCAGGAAGAACCGGTGGACGGCCGCGCCGTACAGCTGCCGGATCTCGTCGACCCGTGGTGCGACGGACATCCCCGCCATCACCCGAACTCCATCGCCGAACCCACCCTCCTGGTCAAAGCCCCTGAACGCTGGGGCAGGCCAGGATGGTGGCACTCGAACACCCGTCACGTCGAGAGCCCAATTGGAACGAACGCACCGAACAGACCCTTCTCACTGTCCACGAGGGTCCTCAGGACCTAGAATCCAGCGGCCCGCGCGCCGTCGGAGCCTTCTCGGCGCCATGGGTCTGAGGGAGGTGATTCCGTCATGAGGTCGCCCGCAAGGTCGTCGATGCGGTCGTCGAGGACTGCGCTCGTCGCCGCCGCGATCGCCCTGATCGCGGCCTGTGGGGGCACCGCCGCCTCGCAGGCGGCCTTCAACTCCCGGTACCCCGGTTGCGCCCCCAAGGGCCAGGCCGTCTACGACTACCTGCGCTCCGGCGCCGACAACTCCGCCGACCACGGCCTCGACGTCGGCTTCGCCGACCGGCGCGCCACGATCCTCAAGGAGCCGGAGAGCTCGCAGGACGGGCTGATGCGTGCCGAGGCGCAGAAGCAGGTCACCGCCTGCGAGCAGGCGGCGGGGCCCAGCCTCTCCATCCCGGTGGGGCCGGGGGTCACCTCGGACACCATCGAGCTGGGGATCATCACCGACCTCAGCGGCATCTTCGCCGACTTCGGCAAGACCGTCTCGCGGGGCAGCCAGCTCTTCTGGAGCGACCAGAACAAGCGGGGCGGGGTCTGCGGGCGCAAGGTCGACCTGCAGATCAAGGACCACGGCTACAACGTCCAGACCGCGGTCGGCCTCTACTACTCGATGCAGCCCAAAGTGCTCGCCTTCCAGGAGATCCTCGGCTCGCCGGAGGTGGCCGCGGTGCTCCCCGCGATCGCCTCCGACCAGGTGCTCACCGAGCCGGTGGCCTGGTCCTCGAAGCTGCTCACCAACCCCTACATCGTGCTCAGCGGCACCACCTACGACCTCGAGATGATCAACGGCGTCGAGTGGCTCATCAAGAACCGCGGGCTCCACGTCGGCGACCACATCGGCGACATCTACCTCGAGGGCGAGTTCGGCGAGAACGCGCTCGCCGGGACCCGGGCCGCGGCGCTCGCCAACCACCTCACCGTGGTCGAGCAGAAGATCCACTCCACCGACAGGGACATGACCAGCCAGGTGCAGGCGCTCAAGGCCGCCGGCGCCCACTTCACCGCCATCACCGCCACCCCGGGGCAGGTCGCCTCGGTGGCCCAGGCGGCGGCGGCGCTGCACTACGACCTGACCATCCTGGGCTCGAACCCGACCTTCGACCCCTCGATCCTCACCGGCCCGGCGGGTCCCGACCTCTCCCACAGCTTCTACGTGGTCCAGTCGTACGCGCCCTACTCGGGCGACGGCGTGGGCCCCTCGACGGTCCGCGGCGAGTACTCCGCCACGTACCCCAACCAGCCGGTGAGCGCGAGCAGCCCGGGCTTCGGCTACGGCCAGGCCGAGATCATGTACAAGATCCTCGACGCCGCCTGCAAGAGCGGCTCGCTCGAGCGGCCGGCGCTGCTCAAGGCGTTCCGCACCCTCACCTCGGTCGGCACCGAGGGGCTGATCGCCCCGCTCAACTACAGCCAGCCGGGCGCTCCCCCGGCGCGGCAGGTGTTCATCACCCAGCCCGACGCCCAGTCGCCGGGCGGGCTGCGGGTGGTCCAGACCCTCTTCGCCTCCCCGCTGGGACAGACCTACCAGCCCTCCTGACCGGGCCGGTCCAGACGAATCTGGCAGAAACTCCGCGGGCGCGGTAGGATCAGCGTCCCGCCGCACGTGGCGGCGTGCGGCGGGATCACACGCTCGGGCCTGCCGGGAAGGGTCGGGAAGGAAGGGTTGCCAGGAGGGGGTCATGGTCGCTGCGGCGCTGCTGCGGACACCCCGCGGGCGGCTGATCGCGAGCGCCGTGGTATTGGCCGGGTTCGCCATCAACGCGCTGGTCACCGCGCCGACCGCGGCCGCCGCGCCGTCGCGCACCGGCGCACCCCAGGGTCACGACGTCTCCTTCCCGCAGTGCTCCCAGCCCCTGCCCCAGCCCCGGGGCTTCGCCGTCGTCGGCGTCGCCGGCGGGGTCGCCTTCTCCGGGAACCCCTGCCTGGCG
Source organism: Candidatus Dormiibacterota bacterium (assembly GCA_036269455.1). Taxonomy (GTDB): domain Bacteria; phylum Chloroflexota; class Dormibacteria; order Aeolococcales; family Aeolococcaceae; genus CF-96. The sequence continues at coordinate 26,009 of DATARS010000242.1, forward strand.
AGCCAGTTCGCCTGGGCCTCGCGCGCCGGCTCGCGCCCGGAGCTGTACATGAACATCGGCGACCCGGGGCCGCAGAGCGCGCACTGGCGCGACCGCGGTCCCCGGGCGTGCGCCGCCGCCGACCGCCTCTGCCTCGCCTCCAACTACGGCGCCAGCGCGGTCGCCGATGCCTTCGCCCGGGCGCGGGCGGCGGGGGCACGGTCGAGCCGGTGGTGGCTCGACGTCGAGGTGCTCAACACCTGGGCCGGCGACGCCGCCCAGAACATCGCGGTGATCCAGGGCGCCGCCGCGGCGCTGCGCTCACGCGGCGTCACCGCCGGGGTCTACTCGACGCCCTGGCAGTGGGGTCAGATCACCGGCGGCTGGCGGGTGGCGATGCCCAACTGGCTGGGCGGCGCCGGCGACCCCGCGCAGGCCGCGACCTGGTGCGCGGGCACCGGCTTCAGCGGCGGCGCGGTCCAGCTGGTGCAGTACCCCGCCGAGGGCGTCGACGGCGACCTCCGCTGTCATTGACGGCGGGGCGGGTCAGCCGGTCTGCTCGCCGAGGGTCACGGTGATGCTGTGGTCGCCGTCGTCGCGGCGGACGGTGAACACGACCCTGTCCCCCGGCCGGTGCTGGGCGATCGCCTCCTGGAGCGCCTCGGCGGCGGTCACCGGTCTGCCGTCGACGGCGGTGATGATGTCCCCCGGCCTCAGCCCCGCACTGTCCGCCGGGCCGCCCGCGACCACGCCGGCGATCAGCACTCCGAGCGGGGTGCCCGAGAAGTCCGTCACCGTTGCCAGCCGGGTCACCCCGAGCAGCGCGCGGTGGGAGCTGGTGACCCTTCCCGAGGCGGCGATCTGTCCCGCGATGTCACGCGCGGTGCTGCTGGGGATGGCGAAGCCGATGCCCGGCGCCGCGCCGCCACCGAGCTGCGGGTCGGTCGCCGCCAGCGTGGGGATGCCCACCACGTCACCCGAGAGGTCGACGAGCGCGCCGCCGCTGTTGCCCGGGTTGATCGCCGCGCTGGTCTGGACGGCGTCGGGGATGACCACGCCGTTCCCCTCGCTGACGGTGCGTCCGGTGGCGCTGATGATCCCCTCGGTCACGCTGCTGGAGAGGCCGAGCGGGTTGCCGATGGCGAGGACGATGTCGCCGACCGCGAGGGTGCTCGAGTCGGCGAAGGTCGCCGCGGGCAGGCGGGTCGCGGCGGCATCCTGCACCCGGACCACGGCGAGGTCGTCGGGGGCGAAGATGCCGACGGTGGTGGCCGGGTAGGTTCTGCCCTCCGCGGTGCTCACCTGCAGGGTGGCGGCGGTGCCGACGACGTGGGCGTTGGTGACGATGTCGCCGCTGCGGTCGAAAACCACCCCCGAGCCGAGCCCGGTGGAGGTCTGGACCTGCACCACCGAGGGGCGGACCCGGCGGATGACGTCGACCAGGGTCTGCTGCAGCCCCGCCGCGGTGGCGGGCGCGGTGCCGCCCGGGGGCAGCTTGCCCGACGGCGTCGCCCCGATCGAGGAGGTGGGGGTGGGCGATCCGCTGCTGCAGGCGGCGAGCAGCAGGGCGGCGGCGGCCGCCGCCCCGACGCATCGCGAGGCTCGGGCCGCCGCCACGTTCAGCGCCCCAGCTCGCGGCGGGCGAGCGCCATCTTGTGCACCTCGTCGGGACCGTCCGCGAGCCGCAGCGCCCTGGCCCAGGCGTACATCTGGGCGAGGGGGAAGTCGCCGCTCATGCCCCCGGCGCCGTGCGCCTGGATGGCCCGGTCGATGACGTTGCAGGCGACCCGCGGCGCCGCCACCTTGATCGCCGAGATCTCGATCCGCGCGGCGCGGGCCCCGGCGGTGTCCATCAGCCAGGCGGCCTTGAGCACGAGCAGCCGCGCCTGCTCGATCTCGATCCGCGACTCGGCGATCCAGTCCTGGATCACCCCCTGCTCGGAGAGGGGCCGGCCGAATGCGACCCGGCCGCGCACCCGAGCGCACATCAGCTCGAAGGCGCGTTCGGCCATCCCGATGGCGCGCATGCAGTGATGGATGCGCCCCGGCCCGAGCCGCGCCTGGGCGATGGCGAAGCCGCTGCCCTCGGCGCCGAGCCGGTTGGCGACGGGGACACGGACGTCCTCGTAGCGCACCTCGCAGTGGCCGTGGCCCTCGTCGAAGCCCATCACCGGCAGCGAGCGCACCACCGTCACCCCCGGGGTGTCGACGGGTACCAGCACCATGGTCTGCTGCTCGTGCGAGGGGGCGTCGGGATCGGTCTTCCCCATGAAGACGATCACCCGGCAGCGGGGGTCGGCGATCCCGCTGGTCCACCACTTGTGGCCGTTGATGACGTAGTCGTCGCCGTCACGCCGGATCCGGCTGCGGATGTTGGTCGCGTCGCTGCTCGCCACCTCCGGCTCGGTCATCGAGAAGCAGGACCGGATCCCGCCGTCGAGCAGCGGCCGCAGCCACCGCTCCTGCTGCTCGGGGGTGCCGAACTGGGCGAGGATCTCCATGTTCCCGGTGTCGGGCGCGGCGCAGTTCAGCGCCTCGGGGGCGAGGAAGGGGCTGCGCCCGGTGATCTCCGCCAGGGGCGCGTACTCGAGGTTGGTCAGCCCCGCACCCCACCTGGTGTCCGGGAGGAAGAGGTTCCACAGCCCGCGCCGCCGCGCCTCGGCCTTCAGCTCCTCCATCACCGGCGGGCTGATGTGCCGGTCGCCCTGCGCCTCCACCTGCTCGCGGTACACGGGCTCGGCAGGGTGCACGTGGCTGTCCATGAAGTCGAGGAGGGCCGAGCGCAGCTCCTCGACGCGCGGGCTGTGGCTGAAGTCCATGGCCCGAGAGGATAGGGAGTCGCCGGCCTGGGGGCATGCCTGCCCCCGAACATTCAGCGCGTCAGCGCTGAGAGGTCAGAACCGGCCTGCGCCTCTCGCGGAGCTCGACGGCGCCGATGAACCCGGCCGCCAGGACAACGCCGAGGAGCGCGGTGGGGCCGGCGCCGCCGCCGCCGTCGCCGCCGGGCGGCTGCGAGCCGCGCGAGCCCGTGGGGGCGAGGGCGACGGGGTTGGCGGTCTCCACGGGGACCGGTGCACCCGGGGTGCTCGACCCGGCCGGCGTGGGCAGGGTCGGGTGGGGGGCGATGACCCCGCCGGAGCTGACGATGCTCGTCACCGGGGGCGGTGTGCCGACCGGCACGACGATCTGGGTGGGGTTGGCGACCGGCACCATCGCGAGCTGCGGGAACGACGGGGTCACCACCGGCACCGTGATGTGCGCCACGTGCGACCCGTTGTTGGTCGGGTGTGTCGACGGGGCCGGCGAGGTCTCCGGCGCCGCGGTCGCGGCCGGCGTGGGAGTGGACACCGGGGTCGGCACCGGGGTCGGCACCGGGGTCGGCACCGGGGTGGGCGCCGGGGTCGGCACCGGGGTGGGCGTGGGCGTGGGCGTGGGATGGGACGACGGGGTGTGCGCCGGAGACGGCGCCGCCGAGGCGGTGATCGGGGACGCGCCGGCGGCGAGGACGGCGGCACCCCAGGCTCCCGCGAGCAACGCGAGGAATCGCCTCGAGGCTGGCAGTCTCATCGTCTCCCTTCCTTGGACCCGATTCGAAAGGCCGCGTTCGCGACCGCTCGGCCCCGCTGACGGGGCACGTGGGGCGTCACCCCACTGCTGTCACAACGGTCAGGCGCCCGCGTTCTTGTGATCCGCGGAGGTCCTCGAGGCGGCGCTGCGGCCGCTGCCCGAGCGGCCGTTCGACCCCGCCGCCACGGGCTCGCGCGCCGCCTCCTTCGCCGGGGCGCTCGACGGCGCGCTGCGCGGAGCGGTCGCCGGCCGGGGCCCGTTCGAGCCGGGCGGCACGGCGCGGCCGCGACCGCGGGCGGCGGCCATCAGCACGACGCAGCCGGCGATGACCAGGCCGAGGAGGCCCAGGAGCACCATGTGCGCCACCGGCGGGAGGGCGACGCCCGCGACCGGGTCGGGGGTCAGGGTGACGAGGGACCTGCCCGTGGTGTCGGTGCCGATGGACGCGCCGCTGGCGAGGGGGGTGACCCAGGTGGCGCCGCCGCCGCCACCACCACCGCCGGCGCCGTTCTGACCGGCGCCGCCGCCGCCGCCGCCGAACCAACCGCCGCCACCACCGCCGCCGTTGCCGGAGCCGACCTTGGCGACCGCGCCGCTGCCGCCGCCGCTGTAGACGCCCGCGACACCTCCGGGGACGCCGCCGGCGCCGTCGACGTCGGCCATGCCGCCCCGACCGCCGCCGCCGCTGCCGTTCCCCGCGCTCGCCACGCCACCGAGGTCCGCGTCGCCGCCGGCGCCGCCGGCGCTGCCCGAGGTGGCCGTGCCCGCGCCGCCGCCGCCGCCACCGCCACCGGCGACGATCAACCGCGACGAGGCGGTGCCCGAGGCCGTCGAGGGCGCCAGGCGCACGGCGGAGTAGCTTCCGCCGCCGCCGCCGGCGTACTTCTGCGTCGGGCTCACGCCCGCTCCGCCGACGCCGATGATCAGGGTGGTGCCCGGGGTGACCGGGATGTCGGCGCTGATCACCGCGCCACGACCGCCCGCCGCGCCGCCGCCCCCGTGGCCGCCCGTGGCGCCGACGGCGGTGACGTGGAGGCTGGTGACCCGCGCCGGGACGGTGAAGCGCTGTTCGCCCACCTTGCTGAAGGTGACCCTCGCGGGGCCCGCGGCGGCGATCCCCGGGGCCAGCGACGGGGTCGCCCGTCCCAGCATGGCTCCGAGCAGCAGGGTCGCGGGCAGCGCAAGGGCGAGCAGGCCCGTGCGATCCCGCCTGGTCATCCGGCCCATGGCGTCCGTCCCCCAGTCACCCGGGGTGGCTGCCCCGGTCCAGAGGTGAGAACGGCTCTCCGCGTCGTGTCTTGCAGCGGGATCCGCCTCCTCCGCACGGGAAAGGGCCCCGGGTCACGCCCCGGGGCCCCCCTTTCCTTTCCCCCGACATCACGCCAGGGATCCGGGGGGCGGCCACGGCGGCCACCCCCCGGATGGATCGATCTGTCAGACGCTCTGGTGCTGGGTCTGCGTGTTGCTCTGCTTCGAGCTCTGGGTGT
>DATARS010000243.1:0-13903 GCA_036269455.1 Candidatus Dormiibacterota bacterium
CCCGCACCATCGGCGCCCGCCCCGGCACCGGCGGCTCCGTGGGGGTCGAGTATCTGCGCTCGACGGTGGACCGGAGGTTCTTCCCCGAGCTCTGGGACGTGCGCACCCGCCTCTGACCGGCGCTGCGGTGACGCCGGCCGGGAGGCTCGGCCTCCCCCCGGCTCAGGTTCCCGGCAGCGACGGGACCGAGCCGAGGTGGCGCATCAGGGCGCCGAACTCGGGGAAGCTGAGGCTCTGATCGGCGTCCGACAGCGCGGTGTCGGGCGTCGGATGCACCTCGATGAGCAGTCCGTGGGCGCCGGCGGCGCGGGCCGCCCAGGCCATCGGGGCGACGTAGGCGCGGTGGCCGGTGCCATGGCTGGGGTCGACGATCACGGGGAGGTGGGTGCGCTCGCGGAGCACCACCACGGCGGAGAGGTCGAGGGTGTTCCGGGTGGCGCTCTCGAAGGTGCGGATGCCGCGCTCGCAGAGGATGACCTGGCGGTTTCCGTGCGCGAGCACGTACTCGGCGGCGCCCAGCCACTCGTCGATGGTGCTCGACAGGCCGCGCTTGAGCAGCACCGGGCGGTCGACCTTGCCGAGCTCGCGGAGCAGGTCGAAGTTCTGCATGTTGCGCGCGCCGACCTGGAGGATGTCGGCGGTCTGGGCCATGCGGTGCACCTGCTCGACCGCCATCACCTCGGTGACGATGGGCAGCCCGGTCTCGCGCCCCGCGGCGACGAGCAGCTCGAGCCCCTCCCAGCCCAGGCCCTGGAAGGCGTAGGGCGAGGTGCGCGGCTTGAAGACGCCGCCGCGGAGGACGTGGGCGCCGTGGTCGCGCACCAGGCGGGCGGTCTCGCCGATCTGCTCGGCGCTCTCGACCGAGCAGGGGCCGGCCATCACCGCGAAGCCGGTGCCGCCGATGAGCAGGCTGCCCGCCTGCACCACGGTGTCCTCCGGCCGCGAGGCGCGGTCGACGAGGCGGTGCTGCGAGCGGCGGGCGCGGGGCTTCGCCTCGCTCGCCACCACCGCCTCGAGCTGCTCGGCCGGCGACTCGTCCTCGGCCGCGCCGGGGAGCCGGCCGGGCTGCGCCTGCTCGCGCAGCGCCTTCGCCGGGTAGCTGCCCAGCACCTTGATGTAGAGCGCCGAGGAGCGCATCTCGTCCAGCGCGGACGCGGTGCGCGGCTCGGCGACGTTGCCCTCGAAGTCGAGGAAGAACATGTACTCCCAGGGCTTTCCCGGCTGCGGGCGCGACTCCAGCTTGGTCATCGAGTGGCCGCTGCCGGAGAGGATCTCGAGGCAGCGGAGCAGGGCGCCCTCCTCGTGCCGGGTCACCAGGATGAGGCTGGTCTTGCAGGGGACGCGGAGGTCCACCGTCGCCGGGCTGCGCGAGAGGACGACGAAGCGGGTGTAGTTGCCGTCGGTGTCGGCGATGCCGTGGCGCAGCACCGCGAGCCGGTGCACCGCCGCCGCCTCGGGAGGGCCGATGGCGGCGGTCGCGGCGTCGCCGCCGAGCGCGACCGTCGCCATCGCATCGGCGCCGTCGAGCTGGGGGACGGTGACCACCTGGGGCAGCGTCTGCAGGAACTGGGCGCACTGCTCGAGCGCCGCCGCGGACGCGAGGATGCGACGCAGCGAGGCGAGCGGCACGCTCTCCGGCGCCGCCAGGCAGTGGTCGATCCGCCAGGTCTCCTCGCCGGTGATGAAGACGGCGCGGTCGCGGAGCAGCGCGTACACCTCGTTGATGCTCCCCGCGGTCGTGTTCTCGATCGGCACCACGGCGAGGTCGGCGTCGGCGGCGAGCAGCGCGGCGACCGCGGCGCGGAAGGTGGGGTGCCCGGTGCTGACACCCTCGAGGCCGCGTCCGGCGAGGAACTTCTGGGCGGCGAGGTGGCCGGTGGAGTGCTCCGAGCCCTGGTAGGCGACCCGGACGCGGCCGCCGTCCTCACCGCTCAGCGCCGCCGACTGCTGGGCGACGGAGTGGCTGATGATCTCCTGGAAGACCCGTCGCACCAGGTTGGACGAGACCCCGAGCTCGCGGGCCGTCCCCTCGACCGCGTCGAGCACCCGGCGCTCGCGCTCGGCGTCCTGGATGGCGCTGCTGCTGTGCTCCTTGGCCCGGCCGATCTCGGAGACGACGCCGAAGCGCTGGGCGATCAGCCGGACGATCTCGGCGTCGATGTCGTCCAGGCTGCGCCGCAGGTCGCCGAGCCCGGGGGGCGGGGTGCTCACCCGCCCACTCTAGCTAGACCGCCAGCGCCACCCCGGCCGGGGGCTCGAGCAGGGCGCCGAGCTCGTCGAGGGGCAGCGCCACCGAGTAGCTCGACCCCTGGACCAGCGGGCAGCCGAGCCGGGCGAGGATCTCGCGCTGCTCGGCGGTCTCGACCCCCTCGGCGACCACGGGGATGCCGAGCCGGGCGCCGACGCCGATCAGCGCCTCGGCGAGCCGGGCGGCGTGGCCGTCGCCGCCGAGGTCGCCGATGAAGCTGCGGTCGACCTTGAGCAGGTCGACGGGCAGACCCCGGAGCTGGGCGAAGGAGGAGCAGCCGGTGCCGAAGTCGTCGAGGGCGATGCGCACCCCCAGCCGCTTCAGCGCCCGCAGCCGTCCCGCCACCGCCTCGCCGTCGATGACGGTGCCGCTCTCGGTGAGCTCCACGATCAGTGCCCCGGCGGGAAGGCGGGTGGCGGCGAGCGCGGCGCGCACCGCCCCGGCGACGTCGCCGGCGATGAGCTGGCGGCCGCTGACGTTGACGCTCACCGCGAGCTCGATCCCGGTCCGATCGCGGAGGCGGGAGAGCTCGGCGCAGGCGGTGGCGACCGCCCAGGCGCCGACGGGGACGAACAGGTCGGTCTCCTCGAGCTCGGCGAGGAAGGCGTGTGGGAGCAGCAGGCCGTCGCGCGGGTGCTGCCAGCGCAGCAGCGCCTCGACCGCGACCGTGCGGCCGCCGTCGAGCTCGACGATCGGCTGGTAGTGGAGGCGGAACTGGCCGAGCTCGAGCGCGCGGGAGAGCTCGGCGCGGTGCTCGAGCCGGCTGCTCAGCACCGCGTCCATCCCCGGCTCGTAGATGCCGACGCGGCCCTTGCCCCGCTCCTTGCCGCGGTACATGGCGACGTCGGCGCGGCGGAGCAGCTCGTCGCCGCCGGCCTCGCCGGGCCAGGCGAGCGCCACCCCGACGGTCCCACCCACGCCGACGGTGCAGTGGCCGAGGTCGACGGGCCGGTCGAGGGCGTCGACGATGCGCTCGGCGATGCCGAAGGCCTCGCCGGCGCCGGGGAGGTCGTCGAGGAGGATGGCGAACTCGTCACCGCCGAGGCGGGCGACGGTGTCGCCGGGGCGCACGCAGCCGCGCAGCCGCTGGGCGACGGCGATGAGCAGCCGGTCGCCCGCCTCGTGGCCGAAGCGGTCGTTGACGTGCTTGAAGTCGTCGAGGTCGACGAACATCACCGCGAGCAGCGGGTCGTCGTCGGCGCGGCGGTGGAGCGCGGCGCCGTCGACGCGGCGGCGCAGCAGCGCGCGGTTGGGCAGGCCGGTGAGCGCGTCGTGATAGGCCTGGTGCTCGAGTGCCTGCTCGCGCTCGCGCAGGTCCCGCATCAGCCGCAGGTTGTCGGCGAGGGCGAGGTACTGCCGCACCCCGACGAGCAGGACGAGGAGGAGCAGGCTGGCGATCAGCCCCGGGCCGAGCCGCCGCGAGCTCACCGTGGTGGCGAGCTCGAGCACGGTCGCCACCGCCATGGGGAGATAGGGCAGGGCGAGGCTCACCCGCGACGGCGCGGACCGGCGCTCGCGGCGTGGCAGCGGGCACTGGGTGGCGCGGAGCGCGGCGAGGGCGACGAGCAGGTAGCCGGTGAGCCGTCCGACGGCGACGACGTGGGCGGGCAGCCCATGGGTGCGGGTCGCCATCAGCCCGGCGAAGGCGCTGTCGGCGAGGGTGGTCGCCGCCAGTCCGGCGGTCAGCAGGAGCAACGGCAGCCGGGTCGCCCTGGTCGTGCGGACCGCCAGGCCGAGGAGCAGGGTGCCCACCACCACGTCGCTCATCGGGTAGGCGAGGCCGAGCGCCTGGAGGGCGCCGTCGCCCGGATGGGCCCCGGCGACCGCCTGGAGCACGGTGGCTCCGCTGATGGCGAGCAGGCCGGTGGCGATGATCAGGCCGTCGAGCACTCCGCGCAGCCGGCTGTCGTGACCACCCTCCTCGCGCCGCCCCGCCGGGAAGCTCAGCGCCGCGAGCACGCAGAGCGGCAGCGCGGCGAGGAAGCCGGCGTCGGCGGGGGAGGGGAAGGGCATCTGGTGGCCGGCGACCACCTCATCCCAGGACCACACCGCCTGGCCCGCCCCCCAGACCGCGGCGGAGAGCGTCAGCAGCGTCCAGGCCCGGCGGGTGCGGCCGCCGTGGCGCCGCGCGGCGACGGCGCAGGCGGTCGCGGCGACGGCGGCGGCGGCGAGGTCGGAGACGTCCTCCACGGCGCGGGTGACGCCGGCGCCGCCGGCGCCGAGCAGCAGCCACATCGCGCACCCGGCGGTGCACGCGACGACCGCGGCGCACAGCCAGCCGAAGAGCCGGTTGGCGGAGACACGCCCGGGCGCAGCGCTCACCCCGGGATTGTCGGCGGCCCGCGATGCGCTCCCGGAGAAGTCCGGGGTGCGGGTCGGTGACGGCGCCGTCAGCGATGTCGCGCGGGGATGGTGGCGGTGGCTGCGGCTCGCACCGGGTTGCGGATATCGTCGTCGCATGACCACGGCCCCCGGCGTTGGCGCCGAGTTCGCCGGCTACCGGATCGAGTCGGTGCTCGGCCGCGGCGGCGTCGGCCTGGTCTACCTCGCCCAGGACCTCGACCTTCCGCGGCGGGTGGCGCTGAAGATCCTCCGCGCCGAGTACGCGCTCGACCCGGACTTCCGCGAGCGGTTCGTGCGCGAGTCGCTGATCGCCGCCTCGCTCGACCACCAGAACATCGTCCCCATCTACAAGGCGGGCGAGGTCGACGGCGTGCTCTACATCGCCATGCGCTACGTCGACGGCATCGACCTCCGCAGGCTGCTCGCCGGCGAGGGGAATCTCGGTGTCGACCGCACCATCGCCATCCTCGGGCAGATCGGCGCCGCCCTCGAGGCCGCCCACGCGCGCGGGCTCTGCCACCGCGACGTCAAGCCCGCCAACATCCTGGTCACCACCGGAACCGGTGAGGGCGCGTCCGACCAGGCGTACCTCGTCGACTTCGGCATCACCAAGCGGACCGCCACCGCGGGCCTCACCCAGGTCGGCCACTTCGTCGGCACCATCGACTACGCCGCGCCCGAGCAGATCCGCGGGATGGCGATCGACGCGCGCACCGACGTCTACTCGCTGGGCTGCGTGCTCTATGAGTGCCTCGCCGGCGCGCCGCCCTTCCGCTTCACGTCCGACCTCGACACGATGCAGGCGCACATCTCGGCGCCGCGGCCGAGCCTCAGCGCGGTGCGTCCGGAGATGGGGTCGGCAATGGACCACGTGGTCCGCACCGCCATGGCGGTGTCGCCCGGCGACCGCTACGGCTCGACGCTGGCGCTGGTGACCGCGATGCGGGCGGCGCGGCCCTGGAGCGGGGTCGACCGCCGCGGCAACACCCGGCCGCCGTCGGGCGAGACCAGGATCGTCGAGACGCCGAAGCCGCCGGTGCGGAAGAGCCGGACGAAGGTGTCCGCGACGCCGCCGCCGACCAGGGCGGTGCCCCCGCCCGCGCCCCCGACGATGGTGCGCCCGCAGGCCGCCACCGTTGCCGCGCCGCAGCAACCGGCGGTCGAGGCGCCGCCGACCGCCGAGCCTCCGCGGGCGAACCTGATGCCGGTCCTGGCCGGGATCGCCGGCCTGCTGGTGGTGGGCGTGGTGGGGGTCGTCCTGCTCGCGCATCGCGGCGGCGACACGGATGCGCCGGCGTCGACCTCCGCGCCGACCCTGGCACCGACACCGGTGCCGACACCGACCGTGGCGCCCGGGGAGGTTCGCCTCTCGACGGCGCTCCTGACCCTGGCCGACTTCGTGAAGGGGACGGTCACGCCGCTCAGGGCGACCGATGTGATTCGGATGGAGCAGATCACCTGCGCGCCGCCGACGGTGCCGGCCGGTGAGACGGACCAGCAGCGGGTCGCGTTCAGCGGAGTGGGCAGCACCGCCGACCGCCAGTACTACAACGGGGTTGCTCTCTTCGCGACCCCCGACCAGGCGTCGGCGTACCTTCAGTCGGTGTCCGACCTCTCCACGGAGCAGCGGTGTCCTGCACGCTACGCCACCCAGTACGCCCCGCCGCCCGACCTGGGCCCCGGCGCTGCGCGGCTGGTGTTCTCCGGGAAGGATCCGACCTTCATCTTCGACGCCCTCTACTTCCGCAGGGGTCGGGTCGTCGCGGTGATCATGGTCAGCCGCAAGAACTCCATTCCGCCCCAAGCGGAGGCCAAGGCTTTCGCCGGGACCGAGCTGAACCATATCGCCGACTCCACCGGCTGATCGGTCGTTGCCCCAGCGCCCGCCGGCGGCTATGCTGCCCGGGAGGTTGGGCTGAGAAGAGGGGGTCGCCGATGCGCTCCGGGCGCACGACGGTGCTGGCACCGGGATGACGCAGGTGCCCCCACGGAACGACCCCGGCACGCGCTTCGCGCCGCCTCCCTCACCTCCCCTGGCGATGGCCGCGGTGTCCGTCGTCGCCCGCCGGACGCGCCGCCGCCGTGGCCCGATCGGACCGTCGGCGGTGGCGCTGCTCCTGCTGGTGGTGGCCGGGATGGGGGTGGGCAAGCTCGCCGAGCCCTCGCCCCACACGCGTGGGGAGATCACCCTCGTCGCCGCGACCGCGACCGGCCCGCATCCGTTCACCGCCTCGGTGGCGACCGGCGCGGCCCCGGCTCCGGCGAAGGCGACGACGGCCACCGGCTCCGATTCCGGCACCTCGCCGAAGAGCGCCCAGCTCATCACCACCACGCCCGGGTCCCACGAGGGGCTCTTCGGCGGCACCCGCTCGGCGGCGAGCTGCGACCGCCGCGCCCTGGTCACCGCGCTCCAGGGCAGGCCGGACCGCGCCGCCGCCTTCGCGCTGGTCGAGGGCATCTCGCCCGGGGACATCGGCTCCTTCGTCGACGGCCTCACCCCGGTGGTGCTCCGCGGCGACACCCGGGTCACCGACCACGGCTTCATCACCGACCATCCCAGCATCCTCCAGTCGGTGCTCGAGTCGGGCAGCGCGGTGATGGTCGACCACTACGGCAGCCCCCGGGTGCGCTGCCTCAGCGGCGATCCGCTGACCCCCCCGGTGCGGATCACGATCACGCCGACCTACCTCGGCACCCGCTGGCCGGGCTTCGTCTCCGCCGGGGTCACGGTGGTGACCGCGGCCGCGCAGCCGCTCACCAGCCTGGTGCTCACCGACACCGCCACGGGCCAGCGCTTCCGCCGGCCGGTCGCGACCGACGGGCAGGCCGACGCCGACGCTCCGGCGGCCCCGCCACCCGCGAGCTGATTCAGGGTTGCCCCGTCGCCAGTGGGGCACGTATGGTGTCCAGGGCCTCAGACCCGATGAGAGAGGGGGGTGAGGCCGCCCGCGCGCAAGGTCGCGCGGTGAGAGAGGGAGGGTTCCGATGAGCACCATGAACCGGCGCCGATTCCTGGGCGTCGCCGGGGGGGCCGCGCTCGCCGCCTCGTTCACCTGGCGGCTGCCCGCGCTGAGCGCCGGTGCGGCGGGGAGGCTGCCGGGCTCGCTGCCCTTCCCCCAGCGTCCCGCCGGGATGCTCCACCCCGACCTCACCCCGGAACTGGCCAACATCGACCACATCATCATCGTGATGATGGAGAACCACTCCTTCGACAACTATTTCGGCATGCTCCCGCATCACGTCCCCGGGCTGGCCGGCCGCGTCGACGGCTGGCCCCAGCTCGCCGCGGACGGGCGCCCGGCCGCCTACAACCAGGACGCGAACGGCGCCTCCTATCGCGCCTTCCCCATGCCCAACGCCTGCCAGATGCCCGACGGCCATCCCACCCAGAGCTGGGACGCGAGCCACCTCTCCCAGAACAACGGGGCGATGACCGGCTTCGTCCGGGCGAGCGGACAGGTGGCGATGGGCTACTGGGACCAGCGCATCCTGCCCTTCTACTACTCGCTCGCCTCGAACTTCCCGGTCTGCGACCGCTACTTCTCGTCGACGCTCTGCCAGACCTATCCCAACCGCGTCTTCATGATGGCGGCGACCGCCGCGGGCCTGACCACCACCGACACCCCGCCGCCGACGGTCACCCCGCCGCGCGGCCACATCTTCCAGGTGCTCGAGGGCCACGGCATCTCCTGGGGCTGCTTCTACACCGACATCCCCACCCCGGGGCTGTTCGGCTCCTCCTTCGTCAGCGCGCACGCCGGCAAGAACCTGTTCGGGCCCAGCGGCTCGCCCAACAACACCGTCGCGGCGTTCATGGCGGCGGTGGCAGGGAACTCGCTGCCGGCGGTGACACTGGTCGAGGGCGGCTACCGCTACTCGAGCGAGGAGAACCCGCAGGACGTGCAGACCGGCGAGTTCTTCGTCGCCGGGGTGATCAACGCGCTCTTCTCGGTGCCCTCGGTCTGGGCGAAGTCGCTGCTGATCTTCACCTACGACGAGGGCGGCGGATACTACGACCACGTGCCCCCGCCTGCGGCGGTGTCGCCCGGCGACGGCACCCATCCGAACCTCAAGCCGGGCCAGCCGAACTACGGTGACGACTACACCCTGCTCGGCTTCCGCGTCCCCACCGTGATCGTCTCGCCGTGGGCGAAGCCGGGCTTCACCTCGCACACGGTCTACGACCACGCCTCGATCCTCGCCACCATCCAGCGGCGCTGGAACCTCCCTGCGCTCACCCAGCGCGACGCCCATGCGGCGCCGCTCAGCGACTGCCTGGTGGCCTCCGGCGCGGCGCCGTTCGCCACCCCGCCGAAGCTCGCCGCGGCCCCGCCGGCCACCGAGCAGGACTCCAGGAACTGCGCCGCCAACCCGGCCTCCGCGGGCGCCTTCCCGCCGGCGGGACGCTGATGGGCGCGCAGTCCGTCGCCGGCGCGCCGGCGCGGGCGCAGGTGATGGCGCGGCGGCTCGCCGCCGTCGCCATGATCCTCGGCTCGGTCGGGGTGGTGCTCGGGTCGCTGATGCCCTGGGCGAAGGTGACCCTTCCCCTGCTCGGCACCCGCTCGACCACCGGGCTCGACAGCGGCGGCGATGCGGTGTTCTGCATCGCCGTCGGCGTCGCCGCCTGCCTGGTGGGGCTGCGCACCCTGATCTCCGGGGGCCCCTCGCCCACGGCGGCCACCGAGCGCGCCGTCGTGGCCCTGGTGGGTGTGCTGGGCGTGGTGTGCGTCGTCTTCGCGCTCCTCGCCGCCCGCAACGTCGACAGCCGGCTGAACTCGCTCTTCGGCAGCCTGCCCGGCTTCGCCCGGAGCTTCGTGAGCGGCGAGATCGGCGCGGGGATCTGGGTCGTCGCCGTCGGGGCGGCGGTGGTCGCCGTCGCCTCCCTCGTCCAGGTGCTCGCCTCGGCCCCGTCCCGGGGCTGAGGTCAGCTCCCCAGCGGGCTGGGGTCGCGGCGCTTGAGCAGCATGCCGGTGGCGACGAGCTCGACGGCGAGCAGGCCGAGCAGCCAGGCGGCATCGGTGGTCCAGGTGCGGCGGTCGTGGTTCCAGCGGCCGCGGCTGTCGAACTGGCTGGGCCCGGAGCCGAACTGCGCGTCGGCGACGAGCTGGTTGGTGTCGACGGTCGAGGCGAGGATCGCGTATCCCCACTGGGCGCTGGCGAGGTCGGCCACCTGGGCGAGGCCCGGCTTGTCGTAGATCGACAGCTGGGGCGAGGTGAGCACCAGCTGGGGGACGAGGATCAGCGGCAGCAGGGTGACCGCCTTGTCGCCGTTGCGCACCCAGGCGGAGAGCATCAGTCCCAGCCCCATCGCCGCCAGACCGCTCAGCGCGATGCCGACGACGAGCTCGAGGCGGGGCGAGCCCAGCAGGACCGCGTCGTGGGGGGAGCCCTGGCGGGCGGTGCCGATGAGCACCAGCACCGCGGCCTGGAGGATGGTGATCACCGCGAGAACCACCACCTTCGACGCGACATAGGCCGAGATCGAGAGTCCCACCGCGCGTTCGCGCAGGTAGACGGGCAGCTCCTTGACGATCTCGCGGATGGCGTTGCCGGCGCCGAGATAGCTCGCGCTCACCGCCAGGAACAGTCCCACCGACTGGGCGATGCGGATCGCGGTGTTGACGTCGGGGTCGAAGCCGCCGGTGCCGTTGGCGAGCAGGATGATCACCGCGAGGATCGGCGCCTGGAGCGCGATCAGCAGCAGGTTGGTGCGGTCGCTGATGATCACCGAGACGTAGCGGCGGGTCAGCGTCGAGAACTGGCGGAACCAGCGGTGTCCCGGTGGTGGCGCCGGCGGGGCCGCGGTCGCGTCGACGCGGTGGTCGACGCCGGTGCGGCGGACGTAGCGCGCGTAGGCGGCGCTGTGCAGGAAGCCTGCCTTCCAGTCCTTGTCGCGCCCGGTCTCGAGGTCGGTGAAGACGTCGGCGAAGTCGGTCCGGCCGAAGTGCTGCAGCGCCTCGTCGGGCGGCCCGAAGAAGGCGGTGCGCCCGCCCGGGGCGAGCACCAGGGCGCGGTCGCAGAGCGACAGGCTCTGCAGGCTGTGGGTGACGACGATCACGGTGCGGCCGCCGTTGGCGAGCTCGCGCAGCAGGCCCATCAGCGCCTTCTCGTAGCCGGGGTCGAGCCCGCTGGTGGGCTCGTCGAGGAAGAGCAGCTCGGGCTTGGTGAGCAGCTCCACCGCGATCGAGGTGCGCTTGCGCTGTCCGCCGCTGAGCTTGGAGATGATCAGGTCGGCGCGCGCGGTGAGCCCCAGCTCGGCCATCACCTCGTCGACCCGCGCCTCGCGGTCGGCGGCGCTGACGTCGGGGGGGAAGCGCAGCTCGGCGGCGTAGCGCAGCGCTCGGCGCACGGTGAGCTGCGGGTGGAGGATGTCGTCCTGGGGGACGTAGCCGATGCGCTGGCGCATCTCGTCGTAGGTGGAGTAGAGGTCGCGGCCGGCGCAGAGTACCGAGCCCTCCTGGGCCGGGCGGAAGCCGGCGAGCGCGTGAGCAGCGTCGACTTCCCCGCGCCGCTGGTGCCGACCACGGCGAGGAAGGCGCAGCGGTCGAGCGAGAAGCTCACCTCGTCGAGGAGCACCGCGCCGGCCTCGCTGCGCACGATCAGCCCGACCGCCTCGAACCCGGGGAGGTTCTCCTGGACGTACTCGACGAGGGTGCCGCCGGCGAAGCGGGTGAGCTGCCCGGCGAAGCTCACCAGGTCGCCCTCGGTGAGGTGGGCGCGGCCGACCCGCGCGCCGTTGACGAAGGTGCCGTTGTGGCTGCCGAGGTCGATGAGCTCCCACTCGCCGCGGGCGTTGCTCACCAGCTCGGCGTGGTGGCGCGACACCTGCAGATCGGCGAGCACCACGTCGTTGTCGCCGGAGCGGCCGATGCGCACCACGCCCGCGACCCCTGGCGCCGGCGCTGCGTGCAGCCGCGTCAGCGCCTCGACCTCGACGATCATCGTCTCCTCTGCGCGGTCGGGCACCAGCTCGACGAGCACGCCGCTGGCGGGGTCGCCGAGGCGCAGGCTCACCGCCTCGTCGAGGACGAAGCTGCTCACCCGGTCGCCGTCGCGGAAGGTGCCGTTCGAGCTGCCCTGGTCCTCGACCAGCCAGCCGCCGTTCTCCGGACGCACCACCAGGTGGCGGCGCGAGACCCGAGAGTCACGGAAGCGCACCCGCGCCTCGGGACCGCGCCCGATGACCACGGCCTCCTGGGCGGGCTCGACCCGCACCTCGTCGCCGTCCGCCCGGATGCGGAGTCCCCTCATTCCATCCCTCTCGTCCGCCGTATGCGGGCGGGTCGGTGCCGTCGCTCACTATACGGAGCCACGGACCCGCGGTCCCCGTCTGTGATCGGCGGCGTGGACTCCTGACTCCAAAGCCGTCATCATTCCGGCGACGCCTGCGGGTGTGGCGTGCCCGCGCGGAGAGGGAAGGAGAGAGAGGGAATGGCGGGATACCGTCGAGGACGGAAGGGGCTGGCCGCGCTCGGCGCGATCGTGGCCCTGCTGCTGACGGGGCTCGTCGCCGTCGGCCTGCACAGCCGCAGCAATGGCGGGACCGCCCAGGCGGCGGGGGAGATCTACCTGGCGCCGGCGGCGACCACCGGGTCCAACCCCTTCACCGCGTCGCTGATGACCCCCGCGGCGCCGCCGCCGCCGACCGTGGCCCCGGTGGCCGAGGAGACGCCGCCGATCGCACCCGGGGCCGCCGGGGGCCCACCGGCCGCCGGCAGCGGCGCCGGCGCGGCGAACAACCCGCCACCGGCTGCGGCAGTCGACGCCTCGACGAACGCCGCCCCCACCGCGGTCACCAGCGTCGACGGCTCGGTGCCCCAGCTCTATGGCGGGCGCATGGGGGTGAACAGCTGCGACGAGCACCTGCTGGTCCGCTACCTCGACGCCGACGGCGACGTCGCCCGGGCATGGGCCGATGCCGAGGGCATCGACGTCGACACCCTCCACGGCTTCGCCGGGGGGCTCGTCTCCGTCGACATTCTCGACGACGTGCGGGTCACCGACTGGCACCGTGTCGACGGTCACGGCTCCGCCGTCCAGGTGGTGCTCCAGCGCGGGACGACGGTGCTCGTCGACCGCTACGGCGTCCCGCGGGTGCGCTGCCTCAGCGGCGACCCGCTGACCCAGCCCGACCAGGTCCGCACCGACGCGAAGTTCGTGGGACCGAAGTGGGAGAGCTTCCGCCCGGCGGCGCTGATCGTCATCGCCCCCGCCAACCGGGAGCTGCCCACCCTGGTGCTGCTCGAGACCAGCACCGGCCAGCCCTTCGGGCGCCGCATCGACGGCGAGAAGGCGGACATCGACACCCAGACCCTGGTCGCCGACCAGGATCGCCTCGGCGTCGTCGTGAGCCTGGCCCCGGCACGGAGCGATGCTCGCGAGGACGTGCGGCTCAGCCCGGCGGGCGGACCGCCCGGATCGACGGTCTTCGCCATCGGCACCGGATGGCCGGTCGGGGACCGCATCCGCCTCGAGCCCTGCATCGGCGGCCGGCCGGAGACCTGCTCGCTGCGTCCCGAGCTCGCGGTCTTCACCACCGTCGGCCCCGACGGCGCCTTCGCCACCGCCGAGCGCAGCCGGACCGACATCGTGCTCGCCGCCGAGGGCGGCTTCCGCGGCGTGCGGCTCACCGTTCCCGCGGACGTGCGCGACAGCGACTACGTCGAGTTCTACGTGCAGGACCTCAACGACGGCCACCACCAGGTCAGCTTCAGCGCCCCCTGGCGGGTGAGCGCGCGCACCTGTGAGGACGGTTGCGGCGATTCGCCCGGCTGCCATCCGCCGTTCTGCGGTGGCGGGGACTCCGGCGATCGCCACGGATGCGCCTGCCTGGTGCGCAACGACCCGGTCTGCTCCTTCGACAGCTGCGGCAACCGGTGCCCGAAGGACGCCTGTGCCCAGAGGTTCCGCGAGGAGCCCACCGCCTCACCGCGAGGCTCGACGTCCTCGCGCGGCGACCAGACCTCGACGGGCAGGGGCTCGGGCACGCGCGAGCAACTGAACCGCAACGGCACCACCGGTGGCAACGGCAGCGGCAACGGAAGGACGCCGACCCAGAGCACCACCACCACGGCGACGGCGAGCGCCGCGGCCGGCTCGACCTCGACCGGGCAGAGCAGCACCCGCAGCAGGACGTCCACCCAGACGAGCAGTCAGACGACCCACGCCCAGACCACGCAGTCGCAGACGTCGACACAGAGCACCGGCCATCCGACGCCGCCGCCGCACACCGCGGCGCCGACCTCGACGCCGCCGCCGCACACCGCGGCGCCGACCTCGACACCGCCACCACACACCGCGGCGCCGACCTCG
>DATARS010000244.1:0-3318 GCA_036269455.1 Candidatus Dormiibacterota bacterium
CGGACGGGTGCGTGGCGTCCCGCGGTGAGGTTGTCGTCGTCGATGACCGCGAGGGTCACCTGGCCGTCCCTGCGCGCACCGTCGCCGGGTCCCAGCAGGGTGCGGAGCAGCGTCTCGCACTCGTCCTCGCGGGCGGCGAGGAGGCGTGCGCCGCCGGCACCGGCGCGGTCGCGGGTGTGCGGCAGCCACTTCGTCCAGTCCCACACCGCGGCCCGGTCCGCGTCGGTCAGCACGGCGATTCGGACGTCGGCGGGTCCCTGGAGGGTCGCCACCTGGCAGAGCAGCCCGCGGGCGAGGGCGAGCGCTACGTCGCGGTCGCCGGTGATTCCCACCACGCCGCCGCGGGCGAGGGCGACGGTCGCGGGCGCGAGCGGCAGCGTGCCGAAGTCGGCCAGGGCCGCCGACACCTCCGGCGCGGGCGTGGTGCGGTCGTCGACGATCGGAGGTGTCCACGGGAGATCCGCCAGCCCCGCGCTCAGCTCGAGGAAGTCGGGATGTGTGGGTCGCCGCTCCCAGAGGCGCACGCTCGGCGCCGTCGCCCGGCGCAGCACCTCGCCGAGATCCGGGCTGGCGGCGCGGCGCCGTTCGACCTCCGCGCGCTGCTGGTCGGCGAGCTGCTCGCGCAGTGTGATCAGCGCCGCCTGGTAGTCGCGCATCCCCCTGCGCAGCGAGCGCCTGTTGCGGAACCGGCTCTCGTACCAGTTCCCCACCACCATCACGGGGGTGAGCAGGGTGAAGAGCGCGAAGAGGATGTTCTGCAGTGCCACCACCATCACCAATCCGAGGATCAGCGGCGACACCATCGCGGCGACGCTGAAGATCGGCTTGGTGCCCTCGCTCGGCGCCTTGGGGAGGGTCAGGGGCGTCTGGGCGTACGGCTCGGTCGCGCGCGGCGGGCGGTTGAAGGGGATGGTCCCGGCGGCGGTCGCGTAGCGCAGCGGATCGATCGCCGCCGGGCGGTCGCCGACGCCGCGGCGGTGGACGGCGAGGTGCACGGTGCCGACCTCGACCACCGCGCCCGGCGACAGCGGCGCCTCGCCCTCGAGCTGCGCGCCCTCGAGCCATGTGCCCGCGCTCGAGCCGGCGTCGCCGACCGTGACGGCGTCGCCGGGACCGATGCGCAGCCGGCCGTGGTGACGCGACACGGTGGGGACGCCGATGACGACGCCGCAGGTGGGGTCGCGTCCCACCGTCACGTCTCCGGGCGCAAGCGGGACGGCGCGCCCCGCATCGATGCCGCCGACGACGCGCAGCTCCAGCGCCGGGCCGGTCTCGATCGGGACCGCGAACGCCGGGCCCGACGCCGCGCGGACCTCCGCCCCCTGGAACAGTCCCGCCTCGCCGAGCCCGAGCGCCGGGGCGACGACGTGCTCGCCGATGAGCAGCCCCGTGGCGGGGTCGGACCCGAGTGCGACTGCGAGGTCCGACACCGTCCCGCTGCTGTCGTTGATGCGCACATCGAGCTCGCGCTCGGAGTCGCCGCCGGCGAGAACCAGCTGCACGCCGCACTCCTCGATCGCGGTGGTCCGGGCGGCGCAG
This sequence comes from Candidatus Dormiibacterota bacterium, assembly GCA_036269455.1. GTDB lineage: Bacteria > Chloroflexota > Dormibacteria > Aeolococcales > Aeolococcaceae > CF-96. The sequence goes on from DATARS010000244.1 coordinate 1,540, forward strand.
CTTATCCGCTTCGGGCTCCGGGCGCTGCAATTGCCGACGATTGCGGGCTGGATTGGAGCGTGAGGGCTGAATGGTTGGAGCGGCAGGCTACGGATTGCCGCGTTGTTGACCTCCCCCGGTGGCGATGCCACCATTGGCCGCCCCTTCGACACACACGGGAGTCATGCAGATGGCGCAACGCGTCCTGTCCACCGAAGCCGCCCGCTCGGCGATCTCGAGGATGCAGGCGATCCTGGCCGGCGAGCTGGAGGCCCAGGTCAAGCAGCTGGAGCAGCAGGGCGACGTGCTCTCCGACCCCAACGTCTGGGACGGCCCCTACGCGAGCCAGTTCCGCGGCAGCATCTGGCCGCAGACGCGCGGCGCGCTCGACCGCACCGTCGCCGCCCTCGACGAGCTGCGCACAGCAGTGCAGCGGGTGAACGAGAACATCATGAGCGCGGGCGGCGGCGGCTGATCCCTCCCCCGACCCTCCGATGAGCCCGGGCGACGACGGCACCAGCAGCGCCGTTCCGGCCGATCTTCGCGCCTACTCGCAGGCCGCGCTGCAGATCGACGAGCAGATCCACGAGCTGGCGCTGCGGCTGGGACGGACGCTCGACGCCTACCGGGCCACCAGGCCGGAGTTCGGCGCGGAGATCCCGCGCATCGAGGACGACCTGGCACGGTATGCGCAGCGCTGCCGGGAGATCGACGCACGCGTCGGGCAGATCGCCGACGCCTTCGAGCACGCCGGGGCGGCGCACCCCGCCGGCATCGCGCCGATCGCCCCCGGCCAGCCGGTGGTGGTGGCCGAGGCGGTCCTCGCCCAGGCGGTGCAGGCGGCGACCGCGCCGCCGCCGCCGAAGCCAAAGGAGCACCACGACCGGGGCGGCGGCGGTCTGCTCGGGGGCCTGTTCCACGCCGTGGAGCACCCCATGGACACCCTGGGCAGTGCTGCGTCGGCTGTTGAGCATGTCGCCTCGGACGCCCTCGGCACCGCCGAGCACGCCGGCTCGAACCTGGTGGACGCCGGGGCGGCGCTGGTCCACGGCCTCGAGCACCCGAGCGAGGCCCTCGCCGAGGCCGCGACGGGCCTGGAGAACGCTGCCGGCGGGGTGAAGGACTTCGTCGGCTACGTCGCCGACGAGGCGAAGAACGCCGAGATGCGGCAGTTGCACGTCGTCGGGGACGTCGTCAGCGCCGCCGAGCATCCCGTGGAGACCGTACAGGCGCTCGAATCGGGCACCCGGCATCTCGAAGCGAAGGCCCTGCAGGGACTGGAGGCGCTGGGCGGGCGGATGCTCCACGACATCGAGCACCCCATGGATGCCCTGAAGGACGCGGAGACCGGCACGACGGAGTTCATGGCCGGCTTCGCCTCGGGAGTCAAGGACATGGCGGGGGCGGCGCTGCTGCTGGCGCGGGTGATCCCGGGGACCCCGATGTGGGCGGCGAGCATGGCCGTCGATCCCGTGGGGACGATGAAGCTCCAGGAGCAGTTCGCCAGGGGCCTGGTGCACATGGCCTCCAATCCCGGCGAGGCGCTCGGGAACATGATCGACATCAAGGACCTGGAGGCCGGGAATTTCGCCCGCTGGGAGGGGCACATCGCCCCGGACGTGATCGTGACCCTGCTGACCATGGGCGGCGGCGGCGTGGCAGCCGCGACCTCAGAGGGGGTTGCGAAGACGGCGGCCGAGGCCACCGCCGAGGACGTGAGCACGACGGTCGCCGAGGAGTCCGCCACGGTGGCGTCGCGAGCTGTGGCTCATGCTGCAGGGGAAAGCGCTTCCGATCTCG
>DATARS010000245.1:0-8601 GCA_036269455.1 Candidatus Dormiibacterota bacterium
GGCCGCCTAGCAGCCCCCGGTGCTCGAGCGCGGCGACCCCGGCGCCCCCAGCGCCTGAGCACGGCGCCAGGCGTGGGTGCCGGCGAGGGCGAAGAGCAGCGCGCTGGTCACCTCGAGGATGGCGGCGCACCACGAGAACGCGGTCACCCCTGTGCCGCGCGCGCCGGGGAAGGCGTCGCTGAAGGCGCTCCAGTGGGGGAGGAGGTGGACCGCGGCGATCCCCACCGCGTCGGGGAAGCCGATCGCCGCCGCCGCGAGTGGCGCCCACCGCCAGCGCAGCAGGACCGATCCCACCACCAGGAGCTGGAGCACCGCGGCGATGCTGCCCAGCGTCGAGACCTCGACGGTGACCACCCCGGTCCCACGGCGGATGTGGTCCCCGGTGTGGATCGCCCAGGCCACCGCGTAGAGCACCGCCGTCCAGCGGAGCAGCCGCGCCGCCGGCAGGTCCGCCGTCCAGGACTCGGTCATCGCTGCCTCCTCTGCGGTGTGGACGGCTGGATAGATCATTCTAGCGCCTCGTCGGCTATTCTCAACGCCATGGCCTCCACGACCCGCCAACGCATCCTCGACACCACCGCGGCGCTCTTCGTCCGCCATGGCTATACGGGAACGGGGCTCAAGCAGATCGTCGCCGCCGCCAACGCCCCCTTCGGCTCGGTCTACCACCACTTCCCCGGCGGGAAGGCCCAGCTCGGCGAGGAGGTGATCCACCGCTCCGGGCGGATGTACGCCGAGCTGGTCACCGGCGTGATCGATGCGGCGCCGGACCTGCTCACCGGCATCGAGCACGCCTTCGCCGGCGCCGCCGCGGTGATGGAGGCGACCGACTATATCGACGCCTGCCCCATCGCCACCGTCGCCCTCGAGGTCGCCAGCAGCAACGAGGCCCTCCGCCGGGCGACCGCGGAGGTGTTCGAGAGCTGGATCCGGCTGATCCACCAGCGGCTGGCCGGCGCCGGGATCGATGCCGGACAGGCGCGCCCGCTCGCCATCGCGCTCATCCAGCTGCTCGAGGGCGGGTTCATGCTCTCCCGCGCGGCGCGGAGCACCGAGGCGCTCACCGCCGCCGGACGCGCCGCGGCCACGCTGGTCGCCGCGGCGCTTCCATGAGCTCGCCGAACTCGCAATTGCAAGACTGCCCACCACCGTCCTGGTCCCGGCGGCCGCACCCTAGGCTCCGTCCTCGAGCAGCAGGCTCAGGGAGATCCGGCTGCGGGGCACGTCGACCTCGAGCACGCGGACGTGCACCACGTCGCCGGGCTTCACCACGTCGCGGGGGTTGCGCACGAAGGTGCGCGACATCGCCGAGATGTGGACGAGGCCGTCCTGGTGCACGCCGACGTCGACGAAGGCGCCGAAGGCGGCGACGTTGGTGACCACGCCCTCGAGGAGCATCCCGGCCTGCAGGTCCTCGATGTGCTCGACGCCCTCGCGGAAGCTCGCGGTGGTGAACGCCGGGCGCGGGTCGCGCCCGGGCTTCTCCAGCTCCTGGAGGATGTCGCTGACGGTGGGCAGGCCGAAGGTGTCGGTGACGAAGTCGCGGGGGTCGAGGCCGCGGAGCGCGGTGGTGTCGCCGATGAGGCTGGCCAGGTCGCGGTGGGTGGCGCGGAGGATGCGGTGCACCACCGCGTACGCCTCGGGATGCACGCTCGAGGCGTCGAGCGGATCGTCGCCGCCGCGGATGCGCAGGAAGCCGGCGCACTGCTCGAAGGCTCGCGGCCCGAGCCGGGGGACGTCGCGCAGCGCGCGGCGGGAGCGGAAGGGTCCCTGGGCGGAGCGGTGGGCGACGATGTTCTGCGCCAGCGTCTCCCCGATGCCCGACACCCGCCGGAGCAGCGGTGCCGAGGCGGTGTTGACGTCGACGCCGACGGCGTTGACGCAGTCCTCGACCACCGCGTCGAGCGAGCGTGAGAGCCGGCCCTCGGCGACGTCGTGCTGGTACTGGCCGACACCGATCGAGCGCGGGTCGATCTTCACCAGCTCGGCGAGCGGGTCCTGGAGGCGGCGGGCGATCGACACCGCGCCGCGCAGCGAGACGTCGAGCTCGGGGAGTTCCTTCGACGCATAGGCCGACGCCGAGTACACGGAGGCGCCGGCCTCGGAGACCACCGCGCGGACCAGCCGCAGCTCGGGATGGAGGTGGATCAGCTCGGCGGCGAGGCGGTCGGTCTCGCGCGAGGCGGTGCCGTTGCCGATGGCGACGAGCTCGACGCCGTGCGCGGCGGCGAGGCGGGCGAGCACGGCGATCGCCTCGTCCCAGCGCCGCTGCGGCTCGTGGGGGTACACGGTGTGGGTGGCGACCACGCCGCCGGTGGCGTCGACCACCGCCACCTTCACGCCGGTGCGGAACCCGGGGTCGAGCCCCATCGTCGCCCGGGTGCCGGCGGGCGCGGCGAGCAGCAGGTCACGGAGGTTGGAGGCGAAGACCCGCACGGCGTCGTCCTCGGCGGCCTGCCAGAGGCGCTGGCGGAGGTCGTTGCCGAGGTGGACGAGGATGCGGGTGCGCCAGGCGAGGCGCACCGTCTCGAGCAGCCACGGGTCCGCCGGGCGGCCGCGGTCGGCAATGCGGAAGCGCTGGGCCACCCGCTGCTCGTACGCGGGGGCGCCGCCCTCCTCGGGGTCGACGCCGAGCTCGAGCACCTCCTCCTTCTCGCCGCGGAACATCGCCAGGGTGCGGTGCGGCGGGACCCGGATCAGCGGCTCCTCGAAGGCGAAGTAGCCGGCGAACTTGGCGCCGGTCTCGCGCCGGCCGTCCTTCACCCGCGAGACCAGCCGGCCGCGGCTCCAGAGCCGCTCGCGCAGCTCGCCGACGAGGTCGGGGTCCTCGGCGAGCCGCTCGACGAGGATCGCCCTGGCCCCCTCGAGGGCGGCGGCGGCGTCGGCCACGCCCGCGTCGGGGGCGACGAAGCGGGCGGCGACGCGCTCGGGGCGGAGCGAGGGATCGCCGAGCAGCAGGTCGGCGAGCGGCTCGAGCCCGGCCTCGCGGGCGATCTGCGCCCTGGTCCGCCGCTTCGGCTTGAAGGGCTGGTAGATGTCCTCGAGCCGCGCCTTGGTCTCGGCGGCGGCGATGCGCTCCTCGAGCGCGGTGTCGAGCCGGCCCTGCTCGCGGATCGAGTCGAGGATCGCAGCACGGCGCTCGTCGAGCTCGCGCAGGTAGCCCAGCCGCTCGTCGAGGGCGCGGAGCTGGACGTCGTCGAGCGTCCCGGTCGCCTCCTTGCGGTAGCGGGCGATGAAGGGGACGGTGGCGCCGCCGTCGAGCAGCTCGACCGCGGCCGCGACCTGGCTCTCACGGACGCCGAGCTCGTCCGCGATGCGGCGGTGGAGGGAGGTGGTCACGCGACGGAATTCTCCGTCAGCGGATGAGCCTGCCTCCGAGCATGCGCACCCCGCGGGCGACCAGCCCGCCGGCGAGGAGGTAGACCACGGCCGCCAGCCCCTCGTTGATCGCGATCTGCTGCTTGGGGTCGGAGGGCGTGAAGAGCGCCCGGAAGGGGCCGACGAGCCACCCCGACATCCGCGACACCAGGCTGACGATGGCGTTCGCGGGATTGGCGGCGAGCCACACCAGCAGGATGTGCAGCACCAGCACCCCGGCCACGGCCGCGGCGGCGTACATGACCGCCGCGGCGAGGGCGGCGACCGCCTGGGTCCAGACGGCGCCGACCCGCCGCGCCACGGCACTGCTCGACATGACACCAAAGGTATCAGGGCCCGCCGTGGGCGTCGAATTGCGCGATCAGCCGGTCTGCCGGTCGTCGACGAGCTCCTGGGGCGGCCCGACGGTCGCGGCCTCGGGACCGAAGCACTCGACGTAGCGGGGATGGATGCTCGCCCAGGTCTCGCCGCCGGCGGCCTCGGGGTCGGTGCCGAGGTCGCGGGCGAGGTTGTCGAGGCACTCGTGCCAGCCGGCGCCGTCGCGGGCGGCGCGGCCCAGCTCGCCGAGCTGCACGCTGAGGCTGAGGTCGGTGCCATCGCCGGCGGCGGTGAGCTCGAAGCGGAGCACGTCCTCGCCCCAGCGGAGCACGAACAGGTGGGGCTCGTCGATCTCGACCACCGAGCCGCCGAAGGGCTCCATCGGGATGGCGGTCACCTGGAAGCGCAGCGGCGCGCCGGCCACCAGCTCGCCCTCGATCGTGGTGGGGAACCAGCGTCGCACCAGCTCGGGGTCGGTGAAGGCGCGCCAGGCCACCGCCGGCGGCCGGTCGAGGTGGCGGACGAACTGCAGCCGCCAGCCTCCGGCGGTCTCGGTGAGGGTTCCCATGCGGTCGGTGACATCGTTCACGGTGTGCTCCATCAGGGTTGGCGTGGGTGGGTCAGGCGGGGAGGTCGCGGACCGTCCGCTCGAGCGCGTCGAGCCGGCCGGCCCACATCACGCGGTAGGGGGCGAGCCACTCGTCGAGCTCGCGCAGGCCCTCGGGCCGCACCCGGTAGAGGCGCTGTTGGGCAACGGCGCGCACCTCGACCAGGCCGGCGCCGCGGAGGACTCCGAGGTGCTTGGAGACGGCGGGCTGGGAGACGGCGAGCGCCGCGACCAGGTCGCCGACGGGGCGCTCCCCCTCGCGGAGGAGGTCGAGGATGCGCCGCCGGTTGGGCTCGGCGAGGACGTCCAGGACGGTCGACATGGTGCTGAGAATATCTGAACAGCTATATATCTGTCAAGAGATATGCACCATCTCGGGTAGCATCGACCGCCATGACCGTCGCCTCCCGTCTGGTCGCGCGACTCGCGGACCTGCCCCCGGCACGCACCCACCGCATCGCCGTCGACCGCGGCCTCCGGGTGCCGATGCCCGACGGCGCGGCGCTGCTCGCCGACCGTCTGTACCCCCGCGACGCCGCCACCCGGCACATCGTGCTCATCCGCACGCCGTACGGGCGCGGCCGGTACCTGACGCCGGTCACCCGCGCCATCGCCGAGCGCGGCTACCAGGTGGTGGTGCAGAGCACCCGCGGCACCTTCGGCTCCGGCGGCGTCTTCGACCCCTTCCGCGACGAGGCCGCCGACGGCATGGCGACGCTGGCCTGGCTCGCCGAGCAGCCCTGGTTCGGCGGCAGCGTGGCGATGACCGGGGCCAGCTACCTCGGCTTCGTGCAGTGGGCGGTGGCGGCGTCGGCGCCGCCCTGGCTGCGCGCCCTCGCCATGCAGGTCACCGCGTCGGAGTTCCAGAGCCTCATCCACCCGGGCGGCTCCTTCTCGCTCGACTCGGTGCTGAGCTGGGCGCACACCGTGCACCACCAGGAGGGGACGCTGCCCCAGGTGCTCCGGTCGCTGCTGCGCCAGCGCGGGGAGCTGGCCACGGTCTTCGCCATGGCTGGCCCGCTCGCCGCGCTCGACCAGGCCGCGGTCGGGCGTCGCGTGAATTTCTTCCACGACTGGCTGGAACACGCCGACCCCGACGACCCGTACTGGGCCGCGATCGACAACAGCCGGCGGCTCGCCGAGGTGACCGTCCCGGTCAACATGGTCGGCGGCTGGTACGACCTCTTCCTCCCGCGGCAGCTCGCCGACTACACCGCGCTGCGCGCCGCGGGCCACCGCCCCCATCTCACCGTCGGGCCGTGGAGCCACGCCAGCCCCGGGGTGGGCGGCGCCGCGCTGCGCGAGTCGCTGGAGTGGTTCGACGCCCACCTCCGCGGACTCACCGACCGGTTGCGCCCGGAACCGGTGCGCATCCTGGTGATGGGGGCGAACGAGTGGCGCGACCTCCCCGACTGGCCGCCGCCGTCGACGCCGGTGCGCTGGCACCTCCACCCCGGCGGGGGCCTCGACCGCCGGCCGCCCGAGGAGTCGTCGCCCGACGCCTACACCTACGACCCGAGCGATCCGACGCCGTCGGTCGGCGGGATCGTGCTCGGCCCGCACGCGGGTCCGAAGGACAACCGGGCGGTCGAGGCGCGCCCCGACGTCCTCGTGTACACCAGCCCGGTGCTCGATCGCGACGTCGAGATCATCGGCGCGGTGAGCGCCGAGCTGCATGTCCGCTCCGACAGCGCGCACACCGACGTCTTCGTCCGCCTCTGCGACGTCGAGCCGAAGGGGAGGTCGATCAACATCTGTGATGGGCTGGTCCGGCTGCGCCCCGGCCGCGTCTCAACCGACGCCGACGGCGTCGCCCGCGTCGTGGTCGAGATCTGGCCGACCGCGCATCGCTTCCTGCGCGGCCACCGCATCCGTCTCCAGGTGTCGGGAGGCGCGCATCCGCGCTTCGCGCGCAACCTCGGGGACGGCGAGCCGCTGGGGACCTCGGCGACCTGCACGGTGAGCCGGCAGGAGCTGTACCACGACCCCGCGCATCCCTCCGCGGTGGTGCTGCCGCACACCTCCGGCTGAGCCCTACTCCTGGGCGCCCGAGGTGGGGCGGCGGAGCGCCCGGTAGCGGCGGATCAGCGCGTTGGTGGAGGAGTCGTGGGACAGCTCGGGCTCGACCGGCGACTGCAGCTCGGGGAGGATGCGCACCGCCAGCTGCTTGCCGAGCTCGACCCCCCACTGGTCGAAGGAGTCGATGCCCCAGACCGCGCCCTGGGTGAAGACCAGGTGCTCGTAGAGGGCCACCAGCGTCCCCAGCAGCCGGGGGGTGAGCACGTCGCAGAGCAGCACGTTGGTCGGCCGGTTGCCCTCCATCACCCGGTGGGGCACGACCGGCTCCGCCGTCCCCTCGGCGCGGACCTCGTCCTCGGTCTTGCCGAAGGCGAGCGCCTCGGCCTGGGCGAAGACGTTCGAGGTGAGGATGTCGTGGTGGTCGCCGAGCGGGTTGAGGGTGTTGGCGAAGCCGATGAGGTCGACCGGGATCAGGGTCGTGCCCTGGTGGATCAGCTGGTAGAAGCTGTGCTGCCCGTTGGTGCCGGGCTCGCCCCAGTAGATCGCGCCGGTGTCGTAGTCGACGTGCCGCCCGTCGAGGGTGACGTGCTTGCCGTTCGATTCCATGGTGAGCTGCTGCAGATATGCGGGGAAGCGCTTCAGGTACTGCTCGTAGGGCATCACCCCGACCGTCTGGGCGCCGAAGAAGTCGCGGTACCAGAGCCCGAGCATCCCCATGAGCACCGGCAGGTTGCGCTCCAGCGGCGCGGTGCAGAAGTGCTCGTCCATGTCGTGGAAGCCGGCGAGCATCTCGCCGAAGCGCTCGGGGCCGATCGCGATCATCGTCGAGAGCCCGATCGCCGAGTCCATCGAGTAGCGGCCGCCCACCCAGTCCCAGAAGCCGAACATGTTGGCGACGTCGATGCCGAACGCCGCCACCCGCTCGGCGTTGGTCGAGACCGCGACGAAGTGCCTCGCCACCGCCTTCTCGTCACCGAGGTGGTCGAGCAGCCAGCGGCGTGCCGAGGTCGCGTTGGTCAGCGTCTCCTGGGTGCCGAAGGTCTTCGAGGCGACGATGAAGAGCGTCTGCGCGGGGTCGAGGTCGCGGATCGCCTCGACCAGGTCGGTGGAGTCGACGTTGGAGACGAAGCGGAACGAGAGCTCGCGGTCGGAGTAGTGGCGCCGCGCCTCGTAGGCCATAACCGGGCCGAGGTCGCTGCCGCCGATGCCGATGTTCACCACTGCGCGGATCGGCATGCCGGTGTGACCGGTCCACTCCCCCGAACGCACCTGGTTGGCGAGCGCCGCCATGCGGTCGAGCACGGCGTGGACGTCCTTCACCACGTCCTCGCCGTCGACGACGAGCCGCCGGTCGCGGGGCATGCGCAGCGCCACGTGGAGCACCGCGCGGTTCTCCGACACGTTGATTCGTTCGCCCCGGAACATCGCGTCGCGCCGTTCCGGCACTCCCGACTCCTCGGCGAGCCGGACGAGCAGCCGCAGGGTCTCGTCGTCGACGCGGTTCTTCGAGTAGTCGAGGAACACGCCGCACGCCTCGGCGGTGAGGCGGACGCCGCGTTCGGGGTCGGCGGCGAAGAGCTCGCGCAGGTGGCGGGCGGCGATGGTGGGGTGATGCTGCTCGAGCGCCTTCCAGGCGGTGCGTTCCCGGAGGGGTGGGACGGTCATCGGCGGCAGCCCTCCGCGTCGGTCCGTGTCACACGGCTCGGGTGTGGGACACCATTCTTGCCCGCCGCCGCCCGGTGGCGTCGCCGGTGGCGGTCCGGCGAGCTGACCCGACTTGCCGCGCTCGTCGTCGCGATCGCGACGATCAACGCGTTCAACCGCCTGAATGCGGCCACCAGGCAGATCACCGGTCCTTGGGTCGCCCAGATTGCTCAGGCGTCCACCGGGGCCGCCGTCTGAGGCGGGCCGCGGCGAGCTCGGCCTCCCAGTCGCGCATTCGGTCGAGGCGCTCGAACTCGATACCGATTCCACCATCCCTGTGCGCGTGTGCGATCGCGCGGGGTGGCGATCCGGGGCCGCCACCCCGCAGACAATGGAGAGGGAATGAACATGCGCGCGCCCGGACGCGTGCGCGCCGACGTAGCCTCCGTCTCCGATTCCAACGTGGGTTTCGGTTGTGAAGGGGCGTGGGCCATCCTCCACCGACCTGCTGATCGGTGGCGATTCCCGTTGTGGGCAAAGAGAGAGGGCCTGGCCGCCCATGACGGGGCGCGGCCGGCCGCGGAGTTCGTTTGCCGTCGCGAGCGCCGGCGGAGCCGCGGTGAGGCGCCGTTCAC
>DATARS010000246.1:0-5251 GCA_036269455.1 Candidatus Dormiibacterota bacterium
GCGAAGAACGACGGCACCCTGGTCGGGCTGCGCATCACCCAGCTGCTCGACGCCGGCGCGTATGTCGGCGTCTTCGGCTCCTTCCAGACCTGCGCGATCCTGCTCGGCGGCGGCTGCTACACCTTCAAGGCGGTGCACGGCCGCAGCCTGGGGATCCTCACCAACCGGGTGTCGACCGACCCGTACCGCGGCGCCGGCCGTCCCGAGGCCACCCACCTGGTGGAGCGGATGGTCGACCTCGTCGCCGGCGAGCTCGGGCTCGACCCGGTCGAGGTGCGGCGGAAGAACTTCATCAGGGCGGACGACTTCCCCCATCCCAACAACTTCGGCCTGGTCTACGACTCCGGCGCCTACGAGAAGACCCTCGACCGCGCCCTGGAGATCGCCGGCTACGCCGACTTCCGCGAGCGGCAGAAGCAGGCGCGCGAGCAGGGCCGGTACCTCGGCATCGGGCTGTCGACGTGGGTCGAGATCTGCGGCCTCGGGCCGAGCTCGGCGACGGCGCCCGCGGCCGGCGTCGCGCTCGTCGAGTCCTCGGCGGTGCGCGTCCATCCCACCGGCTCGGTGACGGTGAGCACCGGCACCCACAGCCACGGGCAGGGGCACGAGACGACCTTCTCGCAGATCGTCGCCGATGCCCTCGGCGTGCCCTATGACATGGTCGACATCAAGCACGGCGACACCGGCGAGACCCCGTTCGGCTACGGCACCTACGGGTCGCGCAGCCTCGCCGTCGGCGGCATCTCCATCCTCAAGTCCTGCCAGAAGGTGGTCGAGAAGGCGAGGCGGCTCGCCGCCCACATCTTCGAGGCGGCCGAGGAGGACGTCGTCTTCGACCAGGGCCGCTTCTACGTCAAGGGCAGCCCCGACAACGCCAAGGTGCTCGGCGAGATCGCCTTCGCCTCCTACGGCGCGGGGCTCCCCGAGGGGATGGAGCAGGGGCTCGAGGCGATCACCTACTTCGATCCGCCCAACTTCGTCTGGCCCTTCGGCTGCCACATCTGCATGGTCGAGATCGACCCCGAGACCGGCTCCGTCGACCTGCAGCGGTACATCGCCGTCGACGACTGCGGCAACGTCATCAACCCGATGATCGTCGACGGGCAGCTCCACGGCGGCATCGCCCAGGGCATCGCCCAGGCGCTCTTCGAGGAGGTGCGCTACGACGAGGAGAGCGGCCAGCTGCTCACCGGCACGCTGCTCGACTACCTGGTGCCGACGATGGCGGAGATGCCCCGCTACGAGCTGGACCGCACCGTCACCCCCAGTCCCACCAACGAGCTCGGGGTCAAGGGCATCGGCGAGGCGGGCACCATCGCCGCCAGCGCGGCGGTGATCAACGCGGTCTGTGACGCGCTCTCGCCCTTCGGCATCAAGCACGTGGAGATGCCCGCCCGGCCGGACCGGGTCTGGGCGCTCATCCAGGAGGCGCGCGCGTGATCCCCGCAGCATTCGAGTACGCCACCGCGTCGTCGGTCGACGAGGCCACCGCGCACCTGCAGCGGTTCGGCGAGGACGCCAAGGTGCTGGCGGGCGGGCAGAGCCTGATCCCGCTGATGCGGCTGCGGCTCGCCCAGCCGGCCGCGCTCGTCGACATCGGCCGCATCGGCGGCCTCGACGGCATCCGCCGCGACAACGGCACCCTGGTCCTCGGCGCGCTCGCGCGGCACGTCGACATCCAGTCGAGCGAGGTGATCCGCTCCTCGATGCCGCTGCTCGCCCGGATCGCCGACGACGTCGGCGACAACCAGGTCCGCAACCTCGGCACCATCGGCGGGGTGATCGCCCACGGCGACGCCGCCGGCGACTACAACGCGCTCGCGCTGATGCTCGACGCCGAGATCGTCACCACCCGGCGGACGCATCGCGCCGCCGACTTCTATCGCGACCTCTTCACCACCGCGCTCGAGCCCGACGAGCTCGTCACCGAGGTGCGCTTCCCGGTCGCCACCGGGAGGCACGCGTACCTCAAGTTCCGCCGCCGCCTCTTCGACTGGGCGATCGCCGGCGTCGCGGTGCAGCAGACCGCCTCGGGCTGGCGGGTCGGCTACGTCAACCTCGGTCCCACCCCGCGGCGCGGCACCGCGGTCGAGGAGGCGCTCGCCGGGGGCGCCTCGCCGGCCGACGCCGCGGCGCAGGCCGGCGCCGCCATCGACCCGAGCAGCGACCTGCGGGCCACGGCGGAGTACAAGCGCTCGCTCGCCGCGACCCTCACCCGGAGGGCGCTGTAATCGGCGTGATCCGGCCCCGGGAGGCTAACCTGGGAGCGTGGCGAGCACGCTCCCAGCCCCTCCCGGGGGTGATCCCTCCGAGCTGATGCCCGGGCTCCCCGGGAGTGTCGAGGACGTCGTCGCGCGGCTCGCCGAGCAGCGCTATCTCTGCGACCGCCGGCTCGCCACCGCGATCCTGGTGGCGCTGCGCATCGGCAAGCCGCTCTTCGTCGAGGGCGAGGCGGGGGTGGGCAAGACCGAGCTCGCCCGCGCCATGGCGGGTCTGCTCGGCGCCCGCCTGATCCGCCTGCAGTGCTACGAGGGCATCGACCTCGCCCACGCCGCCTACGAGTGGAACTACGCGCGCCAGCTGCTCCACATCCGGCTGCTCGACACCACCACCGGTGAGGATGGTCGCGCCCGCGCCGAGAGCGACCTCTTCAGCGACGAGTACCTGCTCCGCCGCCCGCTGCTCGACGCCATCGACAACGACGACGCGGTGCCGCCGGTGCTGCTCATCGACGAGATCGACCGCTCCGACGAGGAGTTCGAGGCCTTCCTCCTCGAGCTGCTCGCCGACTTCGCCATCAGCATCCCCGAGCTCGGCACCGTGCGCGCCGCCCGGCCGCCGTTCGTCGTGCTCACCGGCAACCGCACCCGCGAAGTCCACGACGCGCTGAAGCGGCGCTGCCTGTATCACTGGATCGACTACCCCGAGCTCGAGCGCGAGGTCGCGATCGTCCGGGCGCGCGCCCCGGAGGTCTCGGAGGCGCTCGCCCGCCGGGTCTCCGGTCTCGTCCAGGGACTGCGCGGCATGGAGCTCTACAAGCTCCCCGGCGTCGCCGAGACCGTCGACTGGGCGCGGTCGCTGGCGGCGATCGGCGCCGACGGCTCCGACCGCGAGGACGTGGAGTCGACGATGGGCGCCGCGGTGAAATACCAGGAGGACCTGGAGACGGTTCGCGGAGCGATCCCCGACCTGATGCGTGACCGGCCCGTCTGAGGCGCCGCCCCGGGGCGACATGGTCGATCGCCTGGTCGGCTTCGGCGAGCTGCTCCGCGACGCCGGGCTGCGGGTCGGGCCCGACCGGATCATCGACGGGATGGCGGCGCTCGGCTGCGTCGACATCTCCGACCTCGACCAGATGCGCGACGCGCTCCGCGCCGTCTGCGTCGGCCGCCGCGAGGAGATCCCGATCTTCGACGCCGCCTTCGACCTGTACTGGTCGCGGCCGCAGTCGACGATGACCGCGGGGGCGATCCCGATGCGCAGCCGGCCGCTGCCCCTCGATCCCGAGCGCGCCCGCTCCTGGCTGGCCCGGCTCGGCCTGCCCGAGTCGGAGATCCCCCGCGAACAGTCGTCGGTGCCGCGGATCGCGAGCAGCTCCGGCTACAGCGCCGACGAGCTGCTCCGCGGGCGCGACTTCGGCGACCTCACCTGGGAGGAGACCCAGCAGGTGCGCCGGCTGCTCCGCCAGGCGCCGTGGCGGCTCGCCGAGCGGCGCACCCGGCGCTGGCAGCCGGGCAGGCGGGGCCCGGTGGAGATGCGCCGCACCATGCGCCGGGCCGCTCGCAGCGGCGGCGACGCCGCCGCCCTGGCGCGGGTGCGGCGGCGGATCCGGCGCCGCCCGCTGGTGATCATCTGCGACGTCAGCGGCTCGATGGAGCGCTACTCGCGCGCGCTGCTCGTCTTCGCTCACGCGATCGCGCGGCGCGAGCGCGTCGACACCTTCGTCTTCTCCACCCGGCTCAGCCGCATCACCCACCTGCTCCGCCGCCGCGACATCGACGAGGCGCTCGCCGACACCGCGGGCCAGGTGCACGACATCGGCGGCGGCACCCGCATCGGCGACTCGCTGCGCAGCTTCAACCGGACGTACGCTCGGAGGGTTCTCGGCCACGGCGCGGTGGTGATGATCATCAGCGACGGCTGGGACCGCGGCGAGGTCGACGTCCTCGAACGCGAGATGTCGCGGCTGGCGCGCAGCTGTCACCGGCTGATCTGGCTGAACCCGCTGCTCGGCTCCGAGGTGTACTCGCCGGAGACCCGGGGGATGGCGGCGGCGCTGCCCTACTGCGACGACTTCCTCGCCGCCCACAACGTCGACGCCCTCGACGTCCTCGGCCGGCGCCTCGCCGACCTGCCCCGCCGCCCGGCGCGGCGGCGCTGACCTCACCGCCGGGCGCGCACCCGCAGCAGCACCGCGACCACCAGCGCCGCCGCGGCGGCGCCCCCCGCCGAGGCGATCGCCACGGGACGGTCGCGGGCGATGGAGAGGGCGCGCTCGACCGGGCTCGGCGGCTCCTGCGGCTCGGCGGAGAGGATCGGAGTCGGCAGCGGCAGCACCGGCTCGTTGAGGCGGGCGGAGATGCAGCTCGCCAGCTGAGCGAGCAGGCCGCGGGTCATCTGGTCGCCGGCCTCGGCGCCGGCCTCGACCTCGCCGCCGGCGACGGTGAGGTCGCTCACCACGCTCACCTCGGCGCCGTCGCCGCGCTCGCCGACGCTCACCGAGATCACCGCCCGCGCCGATCCCGAGCCGCCCACCTCGCGGCCCTCGGCCTCGAGCACCGCGGTCCGCGCGGATGGGTCGCGCGAGACCACGTGGCCGGAGCCCTCGTAGGCGACGCCGGTCGTGCCGATGCGCAGCCGAACCCGGCCGCGGAAGGTGTCGGCGTCGACGATCTCGGAGAGCTCGGCGCCGGGCACGCAGCCGAGCACGCTGTTCACGTCGAGGAGGAACGTGAAGACGAGATCCGCGGCGGCGTCGACGGTGAAGCTGTTCTCGAGGTGCACGGCGGGCCCCCTCAGACCATGGGTTGGAAGTGCATTGTGCTCGACGGCGGTGGCCGGAGCGCGTGGCATGATGGCGAGATGAGGACCGCCGGCCTGGTGCTCGCCGCCGGCGACGGTGAGATCGCTCACCACGCTCACCTCGGCGCCGTCGCCGCGCTCGCCGACGCTCACCGAGATCACCGCCCGCGCCGATCCCGAGCCGCCCACCTCGCGGCCCTCGGCCTCGAGCACCGCGGTCCGCGCGGAC
>DATARS010000247.1:0-1811 GCA_036269455.1 Candidatus Dormiibacterota bacterium
CTTCCTCGACGATGCGGCGGCGGAGCTCGTCGAGCCCGACCCGTGACCGAGCGGCGTCGGGATCCCGACGCCGGCGCCCGGGCCACCGCAGCCGCCGTCGACCACCACTGTTCTGTGTAGCCATGCGGCCGACCATACACAGATCCGTGGTGCTGGTCAACCCCCGACAGGCCGCGGGTCCAAAGGCGACGATCGCCACGCGGACCACCACCGCCGCGGCTCATTTCACCTCTCACATGATCGGAGATGGACCCGGCTGGTTCGCCGATGCTAGAGTGGATTGGCAGGATTGATCACCTGGCGCAAAGGCGGGACGGCATGAGATCGGCATGCGGGTCCGTGCCGCGTCGCCGTCCGCGACGGCTGACTGCGCCGCACGGCAACACCGGATCCACAGGCACCGCGGCGTCGAGCCGCGTGGGCGCCAGGACCCGGCGGGCGGTGTGCGTCCGGCTGCGAAGCCGCCGCTGAACCATGGCTGAACCGGCGGCAGTGAGAGGGGGGCGGGAGGATCAGAGCGTGCGCCATGTCCGCGCACCGCGGATGAAGTGGACATACGTGACGCGAACCCTGCCGCGTGACACCGGCACGAGCGTCGGAGAGTGGCGGCGGCCACCGCGCTGCGGCGACCTGGTGGTCGCGCGCGTCATCGAGATCGGGGCCCACGCGCACGCCGAGAGCCGCAGCGGCCGGCGGATGCGCCTGCACATCGGTGACCTCGTCGTCGGCGCCCTCGGCAATCGCTATGCCACCGACTTCTTCGAGGGTTATGTCCTCGACCAGCGCGGCACCCACCTGCTCACCGCCGGGGGGTTGATCGGCTCGGTCGTCTCCGCACACGAGATCCGTGAGCGCCCGACCCAGCTCGAGATCTGCGGCGGGCTCTGCGACGAGCGCGGACGGCCGCTGTCGACCGAGACCTTCGCCGCTGCGATCCCGGCGACGCCGGCGGCGACCCCACCGACGGTTGTGGTGGTGGGCTCGGGGATGAATGCGGGAAAGACCACCGCGGCGGCGGCGATAGTGCTCGCCTTCACCCGCGCGGGACTGCGCGCCGGCGCGGGAAAGGTGACTGGGTCGGGCAGTGGCAAGGACCGCTGGGAATACCTCGACGCGGGTGCGGTCGCAGTCGCCGACTTCCTCGACTTCGGCATGTCCTCGACCTACGGACATCCGGCCGAGCGCCTGACCACGACCATGCTCGCAATCCGCGACCAGCTCGCCGCGGCGGGGTGTGACGTCATCGTGCTCGAGATCGCCGACGGCCTGCTGATGCCCGAGACCGCGCGGCTGGTCGAGCGGCTGGCCGGCGAGGTCGAGGCGGTGGTGCTCGCCACCGGCGACGCCCTGTCGGCGCACGCCGGGGTGGAGATGCTGCGCCGCCTGGATCTGCCGGTGCGCGCCGTCAGCGGCCTGGTCAGCCGCAGCCCGCTCGCCACGCGCGAGGCGCGAGACGCGACCGGACTCCCGGTCCTCACCGTGACGGAGCTCGCCGCGGGCAGCGCCCTCGACCTCCTCCCGGCCGGAATATCATCCCGATGATCGTCGCCGGACGCGTCTGGTCGGGCGGCGGCCCGAAGCCACCCGGCGAGCTCATCGAGGTCGGCGTGCGAGTCGAGCACGTGGAGCCGCACGCGCTGGTGCTCCCCGGGCTCACCGTCCGCTGCGAGCTCGGCGGCGTGCTGGACGGCACCGACCTGCGCGCCGATCCCCACGCCGGCGGCGGGCCCGGCGCGACGCCGGAGCAGCGGCGCGAGGCGCTCGTCTTCGGCATGGTCAACACCGCCTATCACCTGAAGCGCGCCCTCGAC
>DATARS010000248.1:0-8819 GCA_036269455.1 Candidatus Dormiibacterota bacterium
CGGAGAGCTCGGCGAGCGCGCTCTCCGGATCGAGGTCGCCGAGGGTGGCCCCGGGGTGGGCGAGCACCGGGACACCGCCCGCCTCGCGCACCCAGGCGATCGCCTCGGGCAGCGCCGGCTGCCAGGGCGGCTCGATGGCGAGCGGGCGCCCCGCCGCGAACCACTCCGGGTAGAGCCGCTGCGGCGCCGAGGCCACCGAGTCCAGCCTCGGGTCGCCGGCGGCGGCCTCGAGGAGCAGCCGGCGGACCACCGCGAAGGGCGGCACCCGGTCGCTCCCCACCGCGGCCTCGACCGCCTCCCAGGTGAGGCCGAAGCCGGCGGCGGCGGCGTTCTCGACCCAGCGCCGCGAGCGCTCGAGGTCGGAGCCGCGCACCCGCTCGATGCGACCCTGGAAGAGGGGATCGTCGAGGGGGACGAAGTAGGCGAGGAGGTGGTGCTCGGACCCGTTCCAGCGGGTGCTGATCTCGCAGGCGGGGATGAGCTCGAGCCCAAGCCGGGCGCACTCGCCGGCGGCGCGGGGGACGTGGACGGTCGAGTTGTGGTCGGTGACGGCGATGGTGGACAGCCCCGCGGCGGCGCAGCGCGCCACCAGCTCCTCGGGCTCGAGGTCGCCGTCCGACGCGGTGGTGTGCATGTGGAGGTCGACGAGCAGGTCGGGCATGCAGCTCAGTCTAGGCATCGGCCCAGAATGGGGACCTCATGGCCGTCACGCCGCGTGCGCTGCACGTCTTCGTCTGCACCACCTCGGGCCGCCATCACTGCGGCGGCCAGGGTTCGGAGCGCGTCCTCCAGCGGCTCCGCGACGAGGTCGAGCGGCGCGGGCTCGCCCACGTTCGCACCACCCGGATGGGCTGCAACCTCCAGCACCACCAGGGGCCGATCCTCATCGTCTACCCCGACGGGGTCTGGTACGGCCGGCTCCGGCCCGAGGACGTCCCCGAGATCGTCGAGCGCCATCTCATCGGCGGCGAGCCGGTCGAGCATCTGCGCATCATTCCCGACGGCGCCTGGGGATCCTCGGCGCTCACCTGACCCAACATGATACTGTCGCTATCAACTCTGGTCATCTGGGAGGCCGCATCGTGGGCTACATGCGAGGTCTGATCCACGGCGCCGTGGCGGGCACGGTCGTCGGTTTGCTGGTCGCGCCCCAGGAGGGCCGGCAGACCCGCGACCAGGCGCAGAGCATCGCCAACGCGGTACGCGACGGCGTCCAGCAGGCGATCGACACGGCTCGCCGCGTCGCCCCGACCGCCCAGTCCGCCGCCCGCCAGGTCGGCGACGTGGTGGGCAGCGTCGCCGGCCGGGTTCGCCGGCACGACGACGACGAGGAGAATCAGTCGATCTCGGTCAACGGGACCGTGACGGTCCGCTCCTAGTCACCCCGGCGACGCCGGAGCCGGAGCGCGCCGGCGGCTGATCGGGCTCGTCGGCGAGGGTCGCCAGCCCGCTGAGCAGCGCGACGATCCCGAAGAGCACGTCGACGATGTTGATCGCCGCCGGGAAGTGAAGCCCGGCGAAGCCCCTGGTCGCCATCGCGTCGTCGCCGACGACGAAGCCGGCGACGGCGAGGACGATCAGCAGCACGCCGACGGCGAGCACGAGCACGCCGACCACCCGGCGGGGGATGCGGAGCAGGAACCCGGCGATCGCGAGCACCCCGGCGAGGACGAGGTCGAGGATGTCCCGCGCCCAGGTGAGGTGGAGCGTGAGCCCGCCGAGGTTGCCCCCGGCATGCCCACCGCTGATGTGACCGGCGTCGCCCAGGAGGAGGCCGCCGAGCCCGATGACCAGGAAGACCACGCTGAACAGCTGTGCGTACATTCTCGCCATAGCGCTGGCAAGTCTATCCCCGCGCCGCGCCCCGCGCGCGCCCGGTCACGGCTCTCTAGGTGGTGAGCCCGGGGGCCTCGTCGGGGATGGCGGCCAGGTCGGGGCCCAGGCTGTAGATGGCGCTGCGATTGCCGAGGATGATCGTCGGCGGGAGCATCGCCGGGCCGATGGCGGGCTCGTCCTCGAGGACGACGGCGTCGCGCTGGCGGCGGCGCGCCTCCACCAGGCACGTGGCGGAGCAGTAGCGGCCACGGGATTCGCGGGACTTGAAGGCGTCGTAGCCCTCACAGCAGATCGGGCACACCTTCACCAGACGGGTGAGCCTGCTCCTCGCCATCGCCTCCTCGACTGCGCGCTGGGAACGCCATCGTCGTGCACGCCGACTGGTACGTCAACACCCGTTCTCATCCGTTGGTTACGCATCACCGACCGATCAGTCATCGAGGGTCCATCCGGCAGGCGACGACGGTCACGTTGTCGGTCGAGCCCGCCGCCAGCGCGCGATCGCACAGCGCCGCCGCCGCCTCCCCCAGCGGCGCGTCCGCGCCGACCGACGCCGCGATGAGGGAGTCGGCGACCGCGTCCCACACCCCGTCGGAGCAGAGCAGCAGCACGTCGCCGCCACGCAGCTCGGCGGTGAAGAGATCGGGCTCGACGGGATCGCCGCTGAGCGCGCGGGTGAGCATGTTGCGGCTGGGATGGTGCGCCGCCCGGGCGGCGTCGACGTGACCGTCGCGCACCTGCTCGGCGATCCACGAGTGGTCGTCGGTCAGCTGCTCGGCGGCGCCGTCGCGAATGCGGTAGCCGCGACTGTCCCCGACATTGGCCAGCGCCACACGGTCGCGGGTGACAACCGCGATCACCAATGTGGTTCCACACATGGCTCCGCCGTGACTGCGCCGGTGCGCGGCCACGGCGCGCCCCGCCGCGGTGACCGCGGAGCGCAGCGACGCCGCGGGATCGGCGGCGGCGGCGAGGTGCGCGGCGGCGGCCTCGACGCCGAGGTGCGCCGCCACCGCGCCGTCGGCGTGGCCGCCCATGCCGTCACCGAGCACCAGCAGGGCGCCGTCGGGGAGCGCGCGCAGCGCCCAGCGGTCCTGGTTCTCCCGCCGCACCGTGCCGCGGTCGCTCACCGCGGCGAGCTCGAGGGACGCGCCGTCGAGGTCGACGCGCAGTGCGCCCGCGTCCCGCGCCGGGGCGCTCACCCCCCGCCCTCGGTCAGCAGGCGCAGCACCTCGGCGGCGGTCACCTCGGCGTTGGTGCAGTGCAGCGCGTGCATGCCCACCGCACGCGCGGCCTCGACGTTGCACTCGAGGTCATCGACGAACAGGCAGTCGGAGGGGTCGAGCGCGAGCCGCCGGCAGGTGAGCCGGTAGATCTCCGGGTCGGGCTTGCGCAGCCCGACCACGGAGGAGTCGATGAGGACGTCGAAGAGCTCGTCGAAGGGCATCAGCGGGCGCCAGCCCGCCTCCCACTCGCGCACGCTGTTGGTGAGCAGCGCCGTGCTGATGCCGGCTCCGCGCACCCGGCGCACGGCGTCGATCATCACCTCCGAGGCGACCATCGGCCGGCCGACGAGCATCTCCCGGGCGGCCACGGGGTCGAGGCGCGGCTGCCCGCTCGCGGCATGGCGGTCGCAGAGGCGGGCGAAGTACTCGGCCTCGGTGATCCTCCCGGTCTCGAGGAGGTGCAGCGCGTGCTCGCCAGTGGGCAGCGCATACACCTCGGCCACCTCCTGGAGGAAGCAGCCGAGCAGGCTGAGGGTGCGGTCGTCGGCGCCCCGCCGCCGGCGGAACGGGGGCTTGGTCATCACCCCGCCGAGGTCGAAGACAGCGCCGCGCAGAGCCAGTGGTCTCGCTCCCGATCTCGTGGTGCCCGCCATTGTGCGTGGCGGCGGCGGGTTGACGGGGGCGAACAGATGTTCTACCGTGCCCCGGTGACCACCCCGCCGGCGACCCCCGCGGGACTCCGCCGTCCCCCCACCGATCTCATCGAGACGACCTGCCGCACCGCGCTGCAGCCGGTGCGGGGGATGTGGTTCGAGTGGTCGCTCAATCCCTACGGCGGCTGCGTCCACCGCTGCACCTTCTGCTATGTCCGCGCCTTCGAGCGCCGCGCCGACCGGCCCTCCGACGATCGCTACGGGCGTGCGGTGCGGGTGAAGACCAACGTCGTCACCGTTCTCCGCGACGAGCTGCGCCGCCCCTCCCACCGCTCCGGACTCGTCTGCCTGGGCACCGCCACCGACCCGTACCAGCCCGCCGAGGGCCGGTACCGGCTGACCCGCGGCTGCCTCGAGGCGCTGGCCGCGGCGCGGCGCCCGCTCACCCTGACGACCCGCGGCCCCCTGGTCGTCCGCGACGCCGCGCTGCTCGCCGAGGCGGACGCCGCCGCCGGGGTCAGCGTGTCCATCAGCCTCCCCACCGTCGACGAGGCGGTGGTGCGCCGCACCGAGCCCGGCACCGCGCCGCCCCGGCAGCGGCTGCGGGCGCTGGAGCGGCTCGCCGGCGCCGGGGTGCGTGCCGGGGTGCTGATGGCGCCGGTGCTCCCCGGCATCAGCGACGGCGAGGCGTCGATGGCGGCGACGGTGCGGGCGGCGCGCGACGCCGGCGCCGCCTTCCTCCTCGCCGGCGTGCTCCACCTCACGCCCGGCACCCGCGAGCACTTCCTCGCGGCGCTCGCCAGTGACTGGCCGGAACTCCTCCCCCGCTACCTCGACCTCTACCGCGGACGCAGCCACCTCCCGGCGGCGCTGACCTCGCCGGTCGCCACCCGGGCGGCGCGGCTGCGCGCCGCCGCCGGGATCTCCGCCGACCGGCCGCCCCGGCCTCAGCTGCCGCCGGCGCCGTCCCAGCTCCGCCTCGCGATCTGAGACCGCCGGCTCAGGCGGCGCCACCACGCGCCGCGGGGCGAGGCGAGCGGCGGCGCGACGGCTCGGTGCGGCCCTGAAGCACCAGCGGCGGCACCTTCACCGGCGTGCGTCCCGGCGTCCAGTGGACGTCAGCGGCGACCTCGATGCGCGCGCGGACGTCGCCGGCGAGGGCGCGCACCGCCGTGGGCACCCGTCCCGCGATCGCCTTGCCGCGCAGGAAGGTGGTGCGCACCCGCCCCCCGGCGAAGAGGAGCACCGCGGTGCCCGCGGGAGCGTGGACCACCAGGGTCGCGTCGGCGGCGACCTCGCCGAGATACTCGAGGAGGCCGCTGAGATCGGCGAAGCGGCCGAGCAGGCCGGTCACCAGGGCGCGCCCGGTGAGCAGCTCGGTCGCCGCCTCGGCGCGCTCGGCGTCGAGGCCGACGACGCTGACCCGGCCGTCGCCCTCGAGGGCGCGACCCTCGGTGCAGCGCAGCGCCGGGCGCAGGTCGCTGACCGGGCCCACCCGGTCGTCGTCGAAGCGGGCGGCGAGGATCCGGCCGGCGACCATCAGCACCAGGGCGCCGTAGTCGGGTCCGAGGACGCGGACGAAGCCGGTGACCACGTCCTGCTCGAGGGTCCGCAGCAGCCGGCCGACGTCGATGAAGGAGGTGGGGCCCGAATACAGCACCGGCCCCACGAGCACGATTTCGAGGGCGCCGACGACCATGCCGTCCGCGCCCGGCCTCGGTCCCACCGCCCTCTCTGCCTCCACAGCGTCCTCCCGGTCTCCGGGGAGGATACGCCAGACGCGCCATCCGGGCCAGTCGTGTCCGGTTTGACGTGTTAGAGGAGCCGCTCCTGGGCGATGTCCTCGGCGAGCCTGCGGCGCCGGCGGGGCGCCGGGGAGGCGTCCTCGTCGGGGCCGGCGTCGGCGGCGGGGTGCTCGACGAGGGCGACCACCCTCGACTGCATGAACCGCCCGGTGCGCACCGGCTTCCCGGTGCGGGTCACCTCCGCCACCTCGACGACGCCCCGGACGGTGCTCACCTCGACCTTGCGGCCGGCGCGGGTGGCGTCGATCTCGTAGGTGCGGACGCCGTCGCCGGTGTCGATCACCACCTCGACACGGTCGCCTTTCACGCCCTGATCCTACCCAGCCGTCAGGGCAGCCGTGCGGACGTCACCCAAGGGTGAGCAGATGCTCACCTCCGGGGATGCGAAGTGTCCGGCCCCGGGGACTTCTGCCCGCCCCGCCGCGACTCCGAGAATGACAGCGACACGACCCACGACGGCGGAGGTGGACGGCATGAGCACGACGACGACCCGGAACCACTGGGTGGCGACCCTGCGCAGCTCGGCTCTGCTCCTCGCTCTCGCCGCACTGATGATCCTGCTCACCGGCCTCGGCGCGATCGTCCTCCAGCACGCGGCGGCGTAGGGGGACTCAGTCCTCTGAGGCCGCGGCCCCGTACGTGGGGAACCGCCACGCCATCTGCGGCGCGAGCAGCCCGCCGTGGCCGAGCCCGGCGAGGTACGGCAGGTCGAGCCCCTCGCCGGCGTAGAGGCGGGTGAGCAGCAGGTCGAGGGCGGTGCGCCGGCTGAACATGCCGCACGAGGCGACGCCGATCACCGGCCGCCCCTCGAGCATCGCGATCCAGTAGCTGCTGCCCGGGTGCACCGGCAGCCCGCGGCGCACCTCGACGGCGCCGGCGTCGAGCGCCGCCCGCCAGGTGACGTCGAGGGGGTCGGTGGATGCGACGCCGACGGCGAGCACGATGTCGGCGTGCTGGGCCGCCTCGAGCAGGGCGTCGCGAGTGGCGGCGCGGTCGCCGGCGGCGTAGACGACCCCGGCAGCGCGCCCGCCGAACCAGGCGAGCTTGCCGCGCAGCGAGGCCTCGAAGCGGGCGCGCGCGCTCTCGCCGAGGCGCTCGCGCACCACCGCGGCGACGCTGAGCGGGAGGAAGCGGCGCACGGTCATCACCCGCCCGGCGTGCGCCCCGGCGGCGGCGAGGCGCTCGGCGCCGGCGAGCTCGGTGTCGGGGATGGCGAGCGGGGTGATCTTCACCCCGGCGACGGCGCGGCCGGCGTCGATCGGCACCCCGTCGGGGAGGGCGAAGACGGTCACGCCGTCGAGCGCGTTCATCGCGTCGAGCACGTGGGCGTCGACCCGGAGCAGACCGCGGTGCTCCGCCGAGAGGCGCACCTGCGACTCCACCGGCGGCCCCGCGGCGATCCCCTCGCCGGCGACGGCGGCGGCGAGCCGCACCGCGGCGGCGTCCTCGTCGACGTCGCCGGGATCGAGCCAGAGGAGGTGGAGCTCCTCCTCCCCGGAGGCCTCGAGGACCCGCGCGTCGGCACGCTCGAGGCGGTGCCCCTTCAGCCGCGCCGGCCGCCCGTCCTCGCCGAGGACGTCGCGGCAGAGGACGGCGCCGACCCAGCGGGAGGGGGCCTGGATCAGCTCCGAGGCGCGGAGCACCTCGAGGCGCATCAGCGAGACCCGGCCGTGGCCGCCGGGGGAGCGGACGTCCTCAGCGAGCCACCGCCGCGCCCCCGGCGCACCGCCACCATCTCGGCGAGGATCGCGAGCGCGATCTCCTCCGGGGTCCTGGCGCCGATGTCGAGCCCGATCGGGCTGTGCACCCGGGCGATGTCGGCGTCGCCGAAGCCCGCCTCGCGCAGCCGCGCCACCCGCTTGGCGTGGGTGTTCCGGCTGCCGATCGCGCCGACGTAGCCGACCGGGCCGCGCAGCAGGACGTCCAGCGCCGGGTCCTCGAACTTGGCGTCGTGGCTGAGGCAGACGGCGGCATCGCGCGGCCCGAGGCCGAGCTCGGGCAGCGCCTCGTCCGGCCACCTCGCCACGCGCTCGTCGGCCTCGCCGAGCCGCTCCTCGGTGAGGAAGGCGGTGCGGGGATCGACCACCACCACCCGGTAGCCGACGGTCTGGGCGAGCCGGACCAGGGCGATGGCGATGTGGACCGCGCCGACCACGGCGAGCAGCGGCGCGGGAACGTGCGGCTCGACGTAGAGCTGGAGGCCATCGACCTCCTCGATGCCGGGCTGGGCGGTCTCGAGCCGCACCTGGGCGGCCCGTGCCGCTGCGGCGTCGAGCTGGGCGGTGCCGAGGCTGCCGGCGACGCTGCCGCCGTCGTCGACCGCGACCGAGCGACCCGCGGCCTCGCCCGCGAGCGGGGTGACCAGGGCGACCGGACGCTTCTCGGCGAGAGCGCCGCGGAGCGCGGCGAGCGCCGGGTCGGCGTCCTCCCAGCGCAGGCTGTGGAGGAGGACGTCCACGGTGCCGCCGCAGGCGAGCCCCACCTCCCAGCCCATCTCGTCGCTGATGCCGTAGTGGATCACCCGGGGCGCCGCGGTCCCGTCGAGGGTCAGGCGCGCCTCCTCGACGACCGCGCCCTCGAGGCAGCCGCCGCTCACCGAGCCGGCGATCCGGCCGTCGCGGCTGATCGCCATCCGCGCGCCCACCGGCCGCGGCGTCGAGCCGCTGGTGCGCACCACCGTCGCCACCGCCACCTCGGGGTCGGCGGCAGCCCATTCGTCCAGCGTCGTCAGCAGCTCACGCACCCTGGCAGCCCACCTCGCTTCCCGGGACCACCGCCCACCCGGCGAGCAGGCGGCGGTAGTCGTCCGGGGTGTCGACGTCGATCGCGGCGTCCTCCACCGATATTGTGGCGACCATGCCCGGAGCGGCGCGCAGCAGAGCCCGCAGCCCGCGGTCGCCGTGGGCGGCGAGCAGCTGCGGCCACAGCCGCCGGTCGGCGACCACCGGCGGCTGGATCACCCCGCCGGCGCTCGCGACGGCGGCGGGCAGCCCGCTGCGGCGGTGCTCGTCGAGCACCGCGTCGACGAGCGCGGCGCCGACCCTGGGCTGATCGCCGAGGAGGACGGCGACGCGCTCGATGTGCTCGCCGAGCGCCGCCACCCCGGCGCGCAGCGACGCGCCCATCCCCTCAGCGTGCTCGGCGGCGACGACGACCCGCACGCCACGGGTGTCGACGGCGGCGGCGATGCTCTCTGCCTCGGCGCCGAGCACGAGCACCACCTCGTCGAGGCGCGCGCCCCGGGCGGCGGCGAGGACGGTCCCGAGCAGGGTCCCGTCGCCGACGGGGAGCAGCTGCTT
>DATARS010000249.1:0-2123 GCA_036269455.1 Candidatus Dormiibacterota bacterium
ATGAGGCGAGCATGCTCACCCCCGCCGCCTCGCAGACGTCCAGGATGCTGCGGTCGGGCGGGACGGTCAGGGTGATCCCCGAGCGCTCGAGCACCAGCTCGAAGGCGGCTGCGGGGGTCGAGTCCACCGGCCGCGCGGAGAAGCGCTCGACCTGGAGGCTCCCGGCCGGCCAGCCGGCGCAGCGCTCCTCGACCGCCGCCAGCAGCGGCTCGGGGCCGCAGCAGTAGACCAGGGTGCCGTCGCGCGGGGTGCCGAGCAGGCCGTCGAGGTCGATGCGGCCGAGCTCGTCCTCGGGAACGAGCTGCACCCGGTCGCGGCGCCCGGCGAGTTCGTCGAGGAAGGCCATCGAGGCGCGGCGGCGCCCGCCGTAGACGAGCCGCCAGTCCGAGCCGGCCCGCGCCGCCGCCTCGATCATCGGCAGGATCGGGGTGATGCCGATGCCGCCGGCGATGAAGAGGTGGCGCGGCGACGGCTGCAGCGGGAAGTGGTTGCGCGGCCCGCGCACCCGCACCGTCGCGCCCCGCCGCAGCACCTCGTGGACGTGCAGGGAGCCGCCGCGGCCGACGGGCTCGCGCAGCACCGCGATGCGCCAGCGACGGCGGTCGGACGGGCTGCCGCACAGCGAGTACTGCCGGACCAGCGTGCCGGTGAGAACCAGGTCGATGTGGGCGCCAGCGGTCCAGGCGGGCAGCGCACCCCCGTCCGCGGCGCGCAGCACCAAGCTGACCACGCCCTCGGCGACCTCGTCGCGGCGCTCGACGACGCAGTCGAGCTCGCCGTCCGCCGCCGTGCGGGTCACCGATGCGATCGCGAGGGCGGCGGTCTCCACCGGCGAGAGCACGGCGGTCACCGCCCGAGGCCCCACCGCCGGCCGTACATCAGCCGCAGCGTGCGCAGCAGCAGCCGTGTGGTCGCCGGGCTGTACGGGTAGGTGTGGAGGTCGCGGCGCAGGTGCCAGCGCGAGGCGCAGAGGGCGCGCCGCTCGCAGAACTTGCGGATCCCCTCGGCGCCGTGGCGGGCGCCGATTCCCGAGCTCTTCAGACCGCCCATCGGCATCCCCATGGCCAGGTAGTGGGCGAGGATGTCGTTGATCGAGACCGTCCCCGCGTGCATGCGGGCGGCGAGACGCTCGCCGCGCCGCATGTCGCGAGTGAACAGAGAGGCACAGAGTCCGTAGCTGCTGTCGTTCGCCTGGCGCACCGCCTCGTCGGCGTCGGCGACCCTCACGATCGGCAGCAGCGGGCCGAAGGTCTCCTCCCGGAGGCAGGCCATCGAGCCGTCGACGTCGACGAGCACGGTCGGCTCGAAGAACTGGCCGGGCCCGGGCCGGCGGTGGCCGCCGGTGAGCACGCGGGCGCCGCGCTCGACGGCGTCGCGCACGTGGCGCTCGATGGTCTCGAGCTGGGGCGCGAAGGTGATGCCCCCGACCTCGGCGGTGCCGGGTCCGCCGGGCGGGCCCTGGCGCAGCCGGCCGACCTTCTCGACCACCCGGCGCACGAACTCGTCGTACACCGGGGCCTCGACGTAGACGCGCTCGGTGGACATGCACACCTGGCCGCTGTTCACCATCGCGCCGTAGACGGCGGTGTTCGCCGCCCGCTCCAGGTCGGCGTCGGCGAGCACGATCAGGGGGTCCTTCCCGCCCAGCTCGACCGAGACCGGGGTCAGCGTGCGAGCGGCGCGCTCGAGCACCTTCCTCCCGGTCGCCGTCGAGCCCGTGAACATGATCACGTCGGCCTCGTCGACGAGCGCCGCGCCGGTCTCGCCGCGCCCGGTCGCGACCTGGAAGACGCCCTCGGGCACGCCGCACTCGCGCAGCGCCCGCTCGAGGAGCAGGGCCGACATCGGGGTCACCTCGGAGGGCTTGAGCACCACGCCGCATCCCGCGGCGAGCGCCGGGACGGAGTCGCCGATCCCCAGCGCGACGGGGTAGTTCCAGGGGGCGATGATCCCGGCGACCTGCCGCGGCACGTACCGCACCCGCAGCTTCTTGCCGAGAACGAAGGGGTTGAGCGAGTGGATGCGCTCCTCGGCCAGGTACCGCGGCGCGTGGCGGGTCCAGAAGGCAAGCTCGGCGGCGAGAGTGCCCACCTCGATCATCGCGTCCTCGTGGACCTTGCCGG
>DATARS010000250.1:0-12311 GCA_036269455.1 Candidatus Dormiibacterota bacterium
ATCACCCGGTAGTCGTGCTCGGCGGGGATGTCGCCGGTCTTCGGGATGATCTCCAGCGACCCGTAGAGGCCGAGCCCCTCGTCCTTGCCCGAGGTGTGGGTGTGATACCAGTGCGAGCCGGTCGCCACCGCCGTCCACAGGTAGGTGTAGGCGGCGCCCGGGGAGATCAGCGGCTGGGTGATCCCGGGGACTCCGTCCTGCTCGTTGGGCAGGATCATGCCGTGCCAGTGGACGCTGGTCGGGACCGGCAGGTCGTTGGTCACGACGATCCGGAGCGTGTCGCCCTCGTTGACACGGATCACCGGGCCGGGGATGGTGCCGTTGAAGGCATACGCGTACTGGGTGTTGCCCGGCGCCGTCGTCCAGGTGATCGGCGCCATCCGGAGGTGGAACTCCTTCACCCCGTTCTTGTCGGTGGTGTAGGGCGCCAGCCGGGTGCCGTCACCGAGCGTGCCCGGTCCGGAGACCCCCTGGGGCAGCTCGGTCGGGGCGTAGGCAGGCGCCGCGGAGGGGGCGGCTGCTGCCTGCTCACGGCCGACCGGGGCCGCATCGGTGGGCGCGTGGGAGGTGCGGTTCGTGCCCGAGGACTTTCCCAGTGGGGGGGGCAGCGGCGGCAGCGGACCCGACTGCGGGGTGGGCGTGGGCGCCGGCTCCTCGGTCGGCGGCGGCGCGCCCGGAGGGGTGCCCTTGCCGACGATCACCCTGCCGGTCATGTAGGTGTGCAGCCGGCAGTGGTACCCGTAGGTGGTGTCGTTCGTGTCGAAGGTGTGGGTGAAGGCCGAGCCCGGCTTGATCTCGGCGCTGGGGTCGTTGGTCCGGTTCCCGTCCGAGGTCCAGGCGCCCTCGTCCTGGATCACCGTGTGGGTCCGCTTGCCGCTCTCCCGGTTGGTCCAGGTGACCGTGTCACCGACATTGACGTGAATCTCCTGCGGCCTGTACTTGAAGTCCTTGATGGTCACGTCTGTCGTGGCCGCCCGGGCGGGGCTGGGGGCCAGCCGCAGGGCGGCGGCGACCACGGCCAGGAGTGCGATCAGCATCAGGGACACGGCGGCACGCCGCCCTGCCCTGCGGCTGGTCGTGTCAACAGTGCTCGTGGTTCGCGTCATCTCCGTCCTCTTCCTCGCTGTCCTTGCCCACCCCACCTGGTGGGGTGTGGGTGCCCGCCCCGGCGGGGGCGGGCACCCGAAGGCGATCAGGTCTTCTGGTTGATCACCCGCACGCGTGCGGATTCATCGGGTCGCGCTGCTGGCAGGTGAGCTCGGCCTTCAGCCCCTGGGGGAGCCGCTGGACCCAGCCGTTGTAGACGATCGGCAGGGGCTCGACGCCCTGGCCGCCCATGCCGTCCACGTCGTACGGACCGCGGAGGCCCTGGAGCTTCTTGGGGGTGACGTCGCTCTTGGTGCTCGGCCCGATCGAGGTGAGGAACTTGCCGACCACCGCAGCCTGGGAGACGTCGCCGCTGCCGCTCGGGTCGGGATCGACGACCGAGGTGACGTTGGCGAACTTGCTGGTGACGTAGGCGTAGTAGCCGCCGCCCTTCTTGGCGCCCCAGTTCACACCGTGGCAGCCGGGATCGCAGGGCAGGACCTTGGCGACCTCGTCCTTGGAGATGTCGATGACATCCATGTTGCCCGAGACCGCGTTGGCCACGACCATGACCTTGTTGTCAGGGCTGACCGCGTTCTGGATCGGCAGGATGCCGGGAGCCGCAGGCCCCGCGTCGGAGCTGAACGGCGGGAAGACGACGGGCAGGCCCGTGCCACCGCCGCCCTGCGACCCGGTCACGTAGTCGTAACCCTTGGTCAGCGAGATGTTCTTGGTGTCGACCAGGCCGCCGCCGCTGTGGCAGGCGGGACCCGCGGTCGAGATGCAGACGATGTTGTTGCTCATCAGGCCGGCCGAGTAGGCGCGGTCTGCGGTCGCGCTCATCCCGGTCGCGATCGGCACGCTGCCGACGAACGCCCGCTTGGTGATGGACATGCCCGGATCGGGCGCGTTGAGATTGAACAGCGACGCGCTGTCGAAGTTGGCGTTCGGCGCCACGGCGGTGTTGCCGTCGCCGCTCAGCCAGTGCGCGTGCGGGTGGGCGATGCCCTCGCCGGGGAGGGTGGCGGAGAACCTCTTGATCACGCCGTTGTCGCCGGGTGCGACCTCGGCCAGCTGGTTCTCACCATTGATGCCGACGATCAGCTCGTCGGTCCCGCTCCGGGTCATGACGTGCGCGGGAGAGTTGCCCACCACGGTCTGGCGGATCATCTGACCGGTGAAGCGGTCGAACGCCGTGGTCTTGTTCGAGAACCACTCGTCGGAGTAGACGGTGTTCTCATCGCGGCTCGCCCACTGGTTGTGGGGGTTGTCGAGGCCGCCGCCGTTGTTGATCTGCGGAAGCCCGAACTTGCGCACCACCTGCCAGGTGTTGGCGTCGATGAAGCTCACCGTGCCCGGATAGGCCTTCTCGTTGAGCTCCTCCATCTGCGTGGATTGCATGATCTCGCCCACGCCCGGGACCTTGGGATGCATGGCATCGGTGATCGCCGGGATGGCGATGGGCTCATGGAAGTACTGATGGAAGAACGCCTCGAGATTGGGGATCACGTTCGGTGTCCCACTGGCGTCGTGGACGATGATCGGCGCCGGCGCATAGCGCGGCATCCACGACCCGGTCTTGTCCGGGTAGTACTTCTTCCAGTTCTCGGAGTTGGTGATGATGAAGAAGGTGCGGACCAGACGATAGATGTAGTCCGACGCCGAGGGGAGCGGCTTGTCGACGCCGCGAACGCTCAGCATCTTGCCGAAGTCGGGCACCAGGGTCCCGTCGGCGGTTGCCGCGGGATCGATGACCAGCACCGCTCCGAGCATGTACGGATGAATCGTGCACTGGAATGCATAGAGACCGGGGGTGGTCAGGGTGACCGTCTTCTCCCCGACGAATCCACCGTCGTTGTGGAAGGGCATGCCGGCCGCGCCGGTCGGCCAGATCACGCTGTCGGGATCGTGGTCGGTCAGGGTGTCCGGCGGGCCGACGATGAACTTCACCGTGGTGCCGGTCAGCGCGACCGCGAGCGAGTGGGAGCCGGCCACGTCCACGCCGGTGTCGAACCAGGTGGGGCCGTCGTTGAGATGGAAAACCGGGGGCACGAGCGGAAGCTCGCCCGCCGCCGACACCGGCTTGCTCGAGGAGAGCCTCGTGCCTCCCAACGCCACCGCACCGAGCAGCGCGGGGACCATCAGCATCGGGATCAGACGCCGGAGGCGTCCTCCCCGTCTTCCAGGTGCTGTTCCTGCAGCCATACAGTCAAATACCTCTGGTGGCGAGCCGGGGGATCGCCCGTGCCCGCCGTCGATCTCACACACCCGAATTGCCAGGGTCAGGCTCGGCTTATCGTCACCTCCTCGACTTCGTTTCTCTCTTCCGCCTGGTGCGCGAGCACGGACCGCTGCACCGGGGAGGCGACACCCGGCCACCCGCGACGAGGGCTGCACCCGTCGCGTGTGGACACACAGAACGCTGTCGGTCGACGCATGACCTCAGGTTATGGAGCGCCTGGGCCGGCGTCACCGGACATCGCTCCGAAGCGGGTGCCCTGTGTCCGGGATGGAGTCACGGTGCCCACCGCCACTGTGGCGGCGGGCCCAACCCTGGTATGCAGCGTTTTGTGAGTGCGCCGCCGGCCCTCGGCGGCGAGCGCCAGCGCGAGCACGGTCGTCCCAACCGCCAGTTCCACGAGGGGCGAACCCACTGAGAGGGCGGCGACCCCTCCGGGGATCAGCGCGAGGGCGCAGCCCCCAACCCCGGCGAGCAGGCAGCCGAGCACCCAGGCGGTCCAGCGCACCGCCGCGACGTCGACGCCGCGCAGCGCCGCGGCCCGCTCGGAGGAGCGCGCGGCCACCAGGGCGAGCCGGAGGCTGCCGCGCCGAAGCATCAGGACGCCCAGCCCGCAGAGGGCGAGGGCGCCGAGGAGTGCCTCGTGGCGCGGCGGCGCCGCGCCGGGGACGAACGCCGGGGCCCCCATGGCGGAGACCAGCCGGCCGGCCAGCCGGGCGCTGAGCGCGGTGACCACGAGCGGCGCCAGGAAGGGCTGCCCGCCCCACCCGGTGAGCACGAGCACGCCGAGCCCGGTGAAGCCCAGCGCGAGCGCCGCGTCGACGGTTGTGAGATGCGAGGAGAGCGACGTCGCCGGCAGCGCCACCGCGGCGCCCACGGCCGCGACCACCCCCGCCGCGACCAGCAGGCGCCGCGCTCCCAGCATCCCCAGGGCCACCGCCAGGAACGCGGCGACCCCGGCGAGCACCACCGGCTCCAGCCGGTTGTCGGCGTCGGTGACAGGAACGATCAGGGTCGCGAGGACGGCGAGGGCGGAGATCGCCACGCCCGCGGCGAGTCGGGGCCCCTCCTCCAGCGTCAGCGGCCGAGGAGGCGCTGGCAGCGCAGCGCCAGCTGGAGCTCGAGGCGGTCGTCGGGATCGGCGAGCGAGAAGCCGCCGATCTGCTCGGCGCGACGCAGGCGGTAGTTGAAGGAGTTGGGATGCAGGTTCATCCTCCGCGCGGCGCGGCGGAGCCCTCCCTCCTCGAAGAAGGCGGCCAGGGTGCCGCAGAGATCGCTGCGCTCGCGCGCGTCGTAGTCCCGCAGCGGCCCGAGGCGGCGCTGCCAGAAGCGCTCCATGGCGCCGCTGCCGGAGGAGTCGATGAGCACTCCGAGCAGCCCGAGGTCCTCGACGTCGACGACGGTGCCGGTGGTGGCCGCCTCGGAGCGCGCCACCAGGTCGAGGACCCGCCGCGTCTCGGCGTAGGAGGCGGGGACGCCGTCGACGTCGGTGGCGCGGCCGAGCACCGCGGCGCCGCCGCCGCAGGCGACGCAGAGCCCGCGCAGCCAGCGCAGCGCGCGAGGCCGGTCGATGCCCGCGAGCGGCGCCACCACCACGCCGGCGACGACGTCGACGAGCATGTCCCGCTGGGCGCTGAGGGTGGTGAGCGCGTGGCGCAGCCAGCCCTCGGGGCGCTGGTCGGGGGGGCCTTCGAAGAGAGCGACGGTCACGCCGGTGCCGAGGTCGATGCCGAGCTGCGCCGCGCGGGTGCGCAGCAGCTGGGTCGACATCCGGCCGTCGAGCAGGTCGACGAGCATGCTCGCGCACGCCGCTCTCCGGCTCATGCCGATGACCCGCTCGTGGAGCAGCGCGAGCCCGAGCAGCTGCGAGGCCTGCTCCAGCGCGACGCTCACCACCCGCTGGTCGACGGCGACGTCGCCGAAGACCGCGGAGCAGTAGCCGAGCACCTCGCAGGCAGCGACGATCGGCGCGACCAGGCGCTGCGCCGGCGCCTGCGCCACCGGCCGGGGATCGGCGGGCAGCCAGGCGGGGCGCCCGGTGCGCACCAGGCCGCGGTGGAAGTCGCGCAGGGCGCCGGGGTCGACCCGGGGCCGGTCGGCGGCGTCCGGCCCGGTGGCGAAGAGGACCCGGAAGTCCGCGTCCTCGATGACCACGCTGGCGCCGAGCGCGGACGCCAGCGCCCTTCCCAGGCTCTCGGTGCGCAGGTCCGAGGCGCCGGTGGCGGCGAGCTTCGAGGTGACCCGCCCGAGGTTGGCGAGGCTCTCCTCGAGGGCGCCGACGATGAAGTCGGTGAGCTCCGTGGAGATCACCTCGGGGTCGACGTGGTGGGCGAGCCGGATGAGCGGAGTGCCCAGCAGGTCGGCCGCCGCCGCGGCCTCGGGGGAGACCACCGCCGCCGCGAGCGCCGCGGCGCCGCCCTCGTGGGCGATGTGCACCGCGTCGGCGGTGAGCAGCCGGCCGAGCAGGCGCAGCTCACCGGGGACGCAGCCGTGGGTCTGCGACGCGGTGGAGGCGCGGTGCACCGGGGCATCGATCCCGGCCGCGCCGGCGATCACCTCGCTGCCGTGGAGCGCGGGCAGGCGCAGGCAGTCGGCGACCGTGACCGCCGCCGCGCGCCGCCGTGCCATCGCGGTCGCCGGGCGGCCGCGCAGGGTGAGGACGCGCGGCTCCTCGTGGTCAGTGTCATCCTCGCGTGCGGGCAGCACAGTCCGTCCCCTTCGTCGCTCCTGTCACCACGGTATCGGCCGCGGAGTCACGAGTCACCGGACAGTCGTGGGGGTCGTCACCGCCGGATTGGGACAAACCACCGCCCCCGGGGGCGTCACCATGCGGCGCACAGCCTTCGCCGGTTTCGCCTTGTGCGTCAGGCCCGCCCGTACACCGGGACCGCCGCCCCGCTCACCTCGGCGGCGTCGGGCGAGAGCAGCCAGGCGATCACCGCCGCCACCCGCTCGACCGGCACCCAGCGGGAGTGGTCCGCGTCCGGCATCGCGGCGCGGTTGGTCGGGGTGTCCATCACGCTGGGCAGCACCGCGTTGGCCGTGATCCCGGCGTCGCGCAGCTCGACGGCCATCACCTCGGTGAGCCGGAGCAGCGCCGCCTTCGACACCTGGTAGACGGCCTGGCCGGCGGCCACCTCGACGGCGGCACGGCCGAGCACGTTGACGATGCGCCCGCCGCCGCCCTGGTCCTCCATCGCCCGGGCGGCCGCCGCCGCGAGCCGCCAGGGCCCGACCAGGTTGAGGTCGAGACGGGCGGCGCGATCCTCCTCGGAGGCGCGGTGGGCGAGGTCGCCGGCGAATCCGCCCGACGCGTTGACCGCCGCGGCCCACTGTCCCTCGGCGACCACCACCCGGGCGAGCGTCTCGACGGATGCGGGATCGGAGAGGTCGCAGGCTGCGAACGCCGCCCCGGGGATCTGCGGATCGTGCCGGGCGGCGGCGATCACCCCCCAGCCGTCGGCGACCAGCCGGGTCACCACCGCCCGCCCCAGCGCGCCCGCGGCCCCGCCGACGACGGCGAGGCGGCGCTCGCCGCTCAATGCAGCGGGATCCCGACCTTCACCTCGACCCGGCCGTCGTGCTCGCGCACCGCGAAGGGGGGCTGCGAGAAGGTGGCGGGCCCGTCGACGACGCCGCCGTCGCTGAGCCGGAAGCGCGAGCCGTGCCAGGGGCAGGTGACGCAGCCGTCGGCGAGCTCGCCCTCGTCGAGGGGGCCGCCGGCGTGCGAGCAGACAGCTCCGATGCCGAGCAGCCGGCCGCTCTGGCGCACCACCAGCACCGCGGCGGCGCCCGCCTGCACCCGGCGCATCGCCCCCTCGGGGAAGTCGCCGGAGGCGCCGACGTCGACGAAGTCCTCGGGCGCCTCGAGGAAGGCGTTGCGATTGACCATGGTGCCGATGCCGAAGACGAGGTCACCACCGAGGTAGCCGCTCGCCATCGTCAGCGCCAGGCCGGCCGCGGAGAGTGCCTTCGCCTTGCGCCGCGGACCGTTGCCGCCGGCGACGCGGAGCAGCAGCGAACCGGCCATCAGCGCCGTCGCCGTGGTCATGGCGGCGCCGTGGGCGAGGGCGATCCGCCGCTCCTGGCCGTAGGTCTCGTGGAAGTCGGTGTAGCCGCTGAGCGCGGCGAGCGTCGCCGCCCCGAGCCCCACGACGAGCGCGGTGTCGCCGGCCCCGCGCTGGCCGGTGGTGTCGGCGACCAGGCCGGTCAGCCAGGCGCCGATGGGCACGTCGGTGACCGCCGGGTGGAGGGGATGGCCGAGCACCGCGGTGCCGTGCATCAGGTTCTTGATCTGCTTGCCGCGGGGCCCGAGCGCCCCATAGGCGGCGCCGACGAGGCCCTGCACCTTCTCGGCGACCCCGTCCATCCAGCTCTGCCTGCGAATGAGACCGTCGACGAATGCCTGCGCAGCCACGCTGACGCCCTCCGTGTTCCGACAACCCGCACTAGTTATACACGCCAGGACCGGCCGCTGCCGGGCGAGCGCGAAGGCTAGTCGATGAAGTCGGAGAGCCGCCCGCTCCGCGCCGGGTGGCGGAGCTTGCGCAGCGCCTTCGACTCGATCTGGCGGATGCGCTCGCGGGTGACGCCGAAGCGCTTGCCGACCTCCTCCAGGGTGCGCTGGTGGCCGCCGATGAGGCCGAAGCGGAGCTGGAGGACGCGGCGCTCGCGCGGCGTCAGGGTGTCGAGGACGTGCTCGACCTCGAGGCGGAGCATCGCCATCGAGGCCTCCTCGAGCGGCGCCGGGGCGAGCTTGTCCTCGATGAAGTCGCCGAGATTGGAGTCGTCCTCGTCGCCCACCGGGGTCTCGAGCGAGACCGGGTCGCGGGCGATGGTGATGATCTCGCGGACCCGCTCGGGTGTGATCCCCATCTCCTCGGCGATCTCGTCCTCGGTGGGCTCGCGGCCGAGCTCCTGGAGCAGCCGCCGGGAGACCCGGATCTGCTTGTTGATGCTCTCCACCATGTGGACGGGGACGCGGATGGTGCGCGCCTGGTCGGCGAGCGCCCGCGAGACCGCCTGGCGGATCCACCAGGTTGCGTAGGTGGAGAACTTGTAGCCGCGCCGGTAGTCGAATTTCTCGACCGCCCGGATCAGCCCCATGTTCCCCTCCTGGATGAGGTCGAGGAAGGACATGCCGCGGCCGATGTACTTCTTGGCGATGCTCACCACCAGCCGGAGGTTGGCCTCGGTGAGCTGGCGCCGGGCCTCCTCGTCGCCCTGCTCGATGGCCATCGCGTACTCGACCTCCTGCTCCTTGCGGAGCAGGGGGACGCGGCCGATCTCGCGGAGGTACATCCGCACCGGGTCGTCGAGGGCGATGGCGCCCAGCGCCTCGGAGGCCTCGAGCTGGTCGTCGCTGTCGTCGTCGATGGCCTCGAAGTCGCGGTCGCCGTCCGAGACCTCGATGCCCATGTCGCGGAAGAGCTGGAAGATGCGCTCGAGGTGGTCGGGCTCGGCCTCGATCTCGGGGAAGCCGGTGAGGACGTCGTCCGGGGTGAGGTAACCCTGCTCCTTGCCTCGGACGATGAGTGCCTCGGCGGCGACCACCAGATGGTCGCCACCGCTCGGCGTGGCGAGCGCGCCGCCGCCCGGCTTCGAGGCCGTCGTGGCCATGAGTTCCTCCCGCCCGGTGTCGCTGCCCCGCGCAGGACGGATTCCCGAACCGAACTAGTCTGACAGCCCCGCCCATATCTGCGCGCTATGCTGGCCAGATGGTCCCACCCCAGAGACCACGTGTGCTTGCGCCCGCGGTGATCCTGCTCGCCCTCATCGGCGTCTGGATCACCCACACCGTCGAGTACATGCGCGTGGGCGGCTCCGCCCAGCTGGCGGCGGGGATGCTCGCCACCGTCCACGTCTACATGCTCCCGGTCGGCGCGGTCCTGGCCACCGGCGCCGCGCTCCTCGGGATGCGCGGCTGGCGGGCGTGGTGGGCGCTGGGACGCCGCCTCGAGCGGACCCGGGTGCTGCTCGCCGCGGCGCTGCGGGGTCGGGGGGGCGCCGAGCGGCCGGCGCCGAGCAGGTGGCGGCGGCCCTCGGAGGGCGCCCAGCTGCTCGCCCTCTGGCTCCCGCTCGTCCTCCTCCAGGTCGGCCTCTATCTCCTCCAGGAGAACGTCGAGTCGCTGGTCGCCGGCCGGGTGCCGCCCGGGATCGGCGCCATCGCCGGGGTGCACGCCCCGGTGCTCGCGGTGCACGTGCTCGTCGCCTGGGCGCTCGCCTGGGTGGTGCTCCTGGTGCTCCGCCGCCTCACCGAGCGCCACGACCGGGTGGTCGCCTGTGAACGCCTGCTCCTCGCGGTGCTCGGCCGGCTCGGCCGCATTGCCGCCATCCCCACCGGGGCGCGCGCCGCGACCCCCTCCCCCCTCGACCGCTTCGGCCGCGGGCTCTGGCGCAGACCTCCTCCGCAGCTCCTGGCAGACTGACCGACCGGCGGGACAGAAATGCCCGCCTGCGCCCGATTGCGGCGCGCCTTCATCGTCCGTTTGAGGAGTCGATCTTCCGTGAAATCCATCGCATCTCGAGGCGCCCTCGTGGGCGCCGCCGCGCTCGCCGCGGCCGTGCTGTCGCTCGGCGCCGTCCGTCCCGTGCTCGCCCATGACGTCCACACCTTCGGTCCGCTCACCGTCGCCCTCGGCTGGGTGCACGAGCCCGCCTATGTCGGCGTCGACAACGCCGTGCAGTTCATCGTCAAGAAGGGCGACGCCCCGGTGACCGACATCACCGACAAGGACGTCAAGGTCCAGGTGAGCCTGGGCAACCAGAAGATGGACGCCATGCCGCTGGTGCCGACCGCGGACCCGGACACCGGCCTCGGCCTGCCGGGCGAGTACGAGATGCACTTCATCCCGACCGCGCCGGGCAACTACACCTTCCACGTCACCGGGACGATCGACGGCACGCCGATCGACGACAACGTGACTGCGGGCGACAAGACCTTCGCCACCGTGGACAACCCGACCGACGTCGAGTTCCCGGCGAAGCTGCCGACCAACACGGACCTCTCCACCAAGCTCGACCGGGTGAGCAAGCGGGTGACCGCGCTCGAGGGCAGGAGCATCCCGCCGGACGCGATGCCGGTCGCGGTGATCGCCCTGGTCGTGGCCCTCCTGCTCGGCGGCGGCGCACTCGTCCAGTCCCGCCGCGGAAAGAGCCAGGGGATCTAGGGCAACGGTGCGGCGCCTCGTTCTCGGGCTGCTCGCCCTGCTGGTGGCGCTGGGAGCGGCGGCGGCAACGCCGCCGCTCCGTGCCGCCGCGCACGCTCTGCGGCAGAGCTCGGTCCCCGACAGCGGCGCCAACGTGCCTCAATCCCCCGCCGAGGTGGTCATCACCTTCGGCGAGGAGCCCGATCCCCGACTCTCCTCGATCCAGGTGATCTCGACCTCCGGCCAGCAGTACTCGACCGGCCCGACCACCCAGGTGCCGGGCAACCCGCTCGAGCTGCGGGTCGCGGTGAAGACCCTCCCGATGGGGGTCTACACCGTCTCCTGGCGCACCTTCTCCCACGTCGACGGCCACGTCGCCGGCGGCGCCTTCAACTTCGGCGTGCGCCAGGACCCGTCATCGGTGGCGGTCACCCCGGTCGCCGCCGGACCGCCTGGGCCCGACGCCGCCGACATCATCGGGCGCTCCCTCCTCTTCGTCGGTCTGATCGTCCTGGTCGGCGGCGCCGGGGTGGCGATCATGGCCCTGCCGCGGCCCGCCGGCGCGGTGCTCCGCACCCTGCCCGCCGGCTGGCTGCTCGCCACCGCGGGCACGGCCACGGTGGTCGCCTCCCAGGCGCACAACGCCGGGGCCCAGTTGGGCGACCTGTTCACCACGTCGATCGGCCGCTCGCTCGTCGAGCGCTCGGTGCCCCTGGTGATCACGCTGGTCGCGCTGCTGTTCCTGCGCGGCGGTGACACCCGGCGACGGGTCGCGGTCTCGGTCGCCGGGCTGGGCGGTGCGCTGGCGATGCTCGCCGACGTGCTCAACAGCCACGCCGCGGCGGGGTCGAATGTCGCGCTGAACTCGGCGCTGCAGTGGATCCACATCGCCGCCGGTGCCCTCTGGCTCGGCGGCCTCCTCGCCCTGCTCATCGGCATCCGCGGGCTGAGTGGCGAGGTCCGCGGCCGCGCCGTCCGCCGCTTCAGCACCGCCGCCGGCATCGCCCTGGTGCTGGTCGCCGCCAGCGGGACGGTGCGCGCCATCGTCGAGGTGGGCGCCTGGGACCAGCTCACCTCGACGACCTTCGGGAAGCTGGTGCTGGCGAAGATCGCCCTGCTGCTCGTGCTCGCCGGCCTCGGCGCGGTCAACCGCTTCGGCAATGTCCCCAAGGCGTCGCGGCTGGTCCGGGGGCTGCAGCGGGTGGGCAGCACCGAGGTGATGGTCGCCCTCGGCGCGCTGGTGGTCGCGGCGGCGCTGGTCAACGAGGAGCCGCCGGCGTCGATCCGGGCCGCGGCGGCGAAGCTGCCCCAGCCGCTGGTGATCAACGCCCACGACTACGGCACCAGCGTGAACATGCGGCTCACCGTCACCCCGGGGTCGACGGGTCCGAATCTCTTCTCGGCCTACCTCACCGACTACGACTCGGGCAAGCCGATCGACCCCGCCGGAGTCCAGCTCGGCTTCACCGCGCCGACCTGCCAGAGCCTCGGCCCGACCACCCTGGTGCTGAAGCGCAGCGCGCCGGGCACCTGGACCGCGACCGGGAGCAACCTCGCCCTGGGGACGAGCTGGCAGGTCACCGCGCTCGTCGACCGGGGCAGCGCCTCGGTGGAGATCCCGCTGACGATCAACCCCAAGTTGCCGCCGCAGAAGCTGAGCGTCACACCGGGCGGCAACGGGCTCCCCACCCTCTACAACATCGATCTCCCGTTGGGGAAGCTGCAGATCTACATCGATCCCGAGCAGGCGGGCAAGGTCGAGTTCCACACCACCTACATCGACGCCGCCGGCAACGGGCTCGACGCGACGGTGAACTCCGTCGTGGAGAGAGGAGTCG
>DATARS010000251.1:0-8984 GCA_036269455.1 Candidatus Dormiibacterota bacterium
GCTGCGGCTCCGCAGCGCCGTCCGGGTGCTCGAGGAGGTCGGCGCCCACGGCCGCTGCGTCATCGTGCTGCCCGACGAGCGCCGCGTCGCCCTCTACGCCGTCCACCCCGAGGATGGCGCCTCCGAGGTGGTCTGGTACGAGCGCACCGAGTTCCTGGAGCAGAGCGCTACCTGAGCGGCCGCCGCGAGGGGATCCCGGGGCGGCGCGGGTAGGCCTCGGGGGTCGGCGCCACCTTGGGGACGATCAGCACGTCCGAGCTCGGCGCCTCGGGCCGGCCGCCCCCGCAGGCCGTGGCCGCGGCGGCGCAGAGCGGGGCCGCCGCCGGCGCGTCGCGCACCAGCGCCGCGAGCCGGCCGCCGCGGCGGAGCAGCGGGAGGCAGAGCTCGCAGAGCACCGGCGGCGGCGCCGCGGCCCGTGAGAGCGCGAGGTCGAATCCCTCGCGGGCGCCGGGGGTGCGCCCCAGCTCCTCGGCGCGGACCGCGGCGACGCTGACCCGCTGCAGCCCGAGCAGGGTGGTGACGTGCTCGAGGAAGCCGGCCCGCCTGTGGTCCGAGTCGCAGAGCACGACCTCGAGGTCGGGGCGGACGACGGCGACGGGGATCCCCGGGATGCCCGCGCCGGAGCCGACGTCGACGACCCGCGCGCCGGTCGCCGGGGCGGCGACGGCGAGCAGCTCGAGCGCCTCGCCGAGGTGGCGCTCGCGGGCCCGGTCGCGCGGGATCCGGGTGAGGTTGAAGCGCAGGTTCCACTCGTAGAGCTCGTCGAGGTAGCGCTCCAGCCGCTCGCGGTCGGCGGCGGCGACGGGGGTCAGATCACCGCCCTCCCGTCGCCACCCTCCCCCTCGGCGAGCGCGGCACCGAGCGCCTGCCAGTGGATGTCCTCGAGCGGCGGGTGGATCAGGCCGCCGCGCACGTCGCGCCAGTGGCGCTCGACGGCGAGGTCGTGGAGGAGCCCGGGACCGCCGGCGAGGCGCATCGCCTCCTCGGCCGCCTGCCAGGCGAGCTGGGTGGCCATGACCTTGGCCGTGCCGGCCTCGGCGACCAGCGCGGGTCGCGCCTCGGGCGCCACCTCGTCCCAGGCGCGGGCGGCGGCGAGGACGAGCAGGCGGGCGGTGCGCACCGCGCCGTCGATGCGCCCCAGCCGCAGCCGCACCGCCGGCAGCGCGCTGATCGGGTCGGCCATCGCGTTCGGCCGCCGGTTGCGGCAGAAGCGGGTGACCTCGTCGCGGGCGGCGTGGGCGCAGCCGACGTAGGCGGCGGCGCTGGTGAGCTGGAACCAGACCCCCATCGACGGCCCCCGCGGATCGGGTCCGCCGGGGTCCCGACTCCAGAGCAGGGCGTCCGCGGGGACGTGCACGCCGTCGAGGATCAGGGTGCCGCTGGCGCTGGCGCGCAGGGCCACGGCGTCGAAGGTGGGGTCGCGGACCACGCCGGGGAGGGAGAGGTCGACGAGGAAGGTGGCGATGCGCACCGAGCCGCCGGGCTCGTCGACGCGCGCGGGGACCACCGCGTGGGTGAGCGCCGGCAGCCAGGTCGACCAGGTCTTCCGCCCGCGGAGGACGAAGCCGCCCTCGGC
Organism: Candidatus Dormiibacterota bacterium; assembly: GCA_036269455.1. Classification (GTDB taxonomy): domain Bacteria; phylum Chloroflexota; class Dormibacteria; order Aeolococcales; family Aeolococcaceae; genus CF-96. The sequence goes on from DATARS010000251.1 coordinate 1,577, forward strand.
GGGCGCGGCGGAGGTGGCGGGGACGCCGCCGCGCACCGGCGAGCCCTGCTCGGGCTCGCTCGCCAGGGCGTTGACCAGCGCCCCCTCGCCGACGACCCGCGCGCAGAGGTCGCGGTAGGCCGCCTCCGGCCAGCCGGTGTGCGCTGAGCCCGGGGCGCCGACGGTCATGTGGTGCATCCCCAGGCCGAGCGCGCTGGAGCAGTCGCCGCGGCCCAGCCGCTCCTGGAGGAGGCAGACGTCGTGGAGCGAGGCGCCCACGCCGCCGAGCCCGGCGGGGACCGCGAGTGCCGGCCAGCCGCCGGCGCGCGCCGCGGCGACGTGCTCGGACGGGAAGCTCCCCTCGCGGTCGTGGCGGGCGGCGGTCGCGGCGAAGACCCCGGCGAGCTCGTCGGCCCGCTCCACCCAGCGGCCGAGGTCGTCGAGAGGCATGCGGCGCACGCTACCGCAGGCGGCCCGCGGCGGGCTCCGGCGGCGGCGATGGTCGCGACCGTCGCCTGACGCCGGCGTGTCGAGCGATCGACGAGGACCCGCGATCCGCTCGTCCATGCCATCATTGGGCCGGTAACGTCGAGCCAGTGGAGTCGCAAGGATGCCGGACAACGCGCCCTGCCCACGCTGCCAGTCACCCCGGCTGAGCGTCGTCTACTACGACGCGGATGGCCGCCCGCTGGGCGGTCACGTCCAATGCAGCGAGTGCGGGTCACGGCACTCCGCCCGACTGGTCCCGCTTCACGACAGCCAGAAGAAGCTGCTCGAGCGCAAGGCCTCCTGAGCTCGTCGCCTCCCCGCGGGGAGGCGGATGGCGCGCCGACCGACCCGGCGGTATCGACCGCGGGGCCAGGCTGGTAATCTCCGCCATCTTGGGCAGCGCGTCTCCGCTGGCGGATTGAAGAGCGCGCGTGGAGGGCCTCGGTGCGAAGCTGGCTGCGCGGGCGTGAGCCGGGCGACGATCCGGACGATCCCGGTGACGAGACCGCCTCGCCCCGGCAGGACGACGAGTCGCCGCTGAGCCGCTGGCTGGCGCCGACCGCCGCCACCCAGATCGATCAGATCGAGCTCAGCGAGGTCCAGGACGGCTGGACCCCGGAGCGGGCGGGCGAGACCCCGCTCGCCGCGATGATGGCGCTGGTGCGCGCCGTCGGCGTCGTCGACCCGGTGCTGCTGCGCCCGGCCCCCGGCGGCACCTTCGAGGTGGTGACCGGCCACCGCACCGTCGCCGCGGCGCGCGCGGTGGGCTACGAGCGCGTCCCCGCGGTGGTGCGGGAGATGGACGAGGTCCACGCCCTGGTCGCGCTCGCCCTCGACGGCACCGCGACCGGCAGGGTCACCGAGCGCGGCGCCGCCGAGCTGACCTCGCGCCTCCGCGCCGCGGGGATGGACGACGAGGACGCGCTCGCCGAGCTGATGGGATCCCTCGGGCTGGAGCCGGCGGTGCCCGCCGCTGCCGCCGAGCCGGAGCCGGTGGCCGCGGAGCCGGTCGCTGCGGCGCCAGAGCCCGAACCGGAGCCGGTCGCCGCCGCCCCCGAACCGGAGCCCGAGCCCGTCGCCGCCGCTCCCGAACCGGAGCCGGAGCCCGAGCCCGTCGCCGCTGTCCCGGAGCCCGAGCCCGAGCCCGAGCCCGAGCCCGAGCCCGAACCCGAACCGATGGCCGCCGCGCCCGAGCCCGAACCCGAACCGGTGGCCGCCGCGCCCGAGCCCGAGCCGGACCCGGAGCCGGTCGCCGCCGCACCCGAGCCCGCGCCCGAGCCGGTGCCCGTCGCCGCCGCGGCGGAGTTCGTCCCCCCGCCATCCCCGTCGGTCGCGCCACAGCGCCTCGGCGGTGGCCGCTGGGTCCCGCTCCCCGCCGGGCTCCCCCGCCTGGCCCGGCTGAGCAGCGCCTTCGCCGACGCCCCACGGATGGTCCGGCTGCTCGCCGCCGACCGCTTCACCGGGGTGGTCGAGATCACCGGCCCGGACAGCCGCCGCGACGCCCTCGCCTTCCTCGACGGCACCTGCCTCGCCACCTCGGTCGAGGAGGAGGGCCACCTCGTCGACCGGCCACTGCGCCTCCCCGGCCCCGACCGCGGGCCGCTGGTGGAGATCGACGTCCGCCCCCACGCCGCCCCGATCATCGTGGCCCTCGCTCTGGCGATGCGCTCACCGGCGCTGCTCACCGGTCTCCACGCCAGCTTCGTGCGCCTGCCGGGGCTGCTCGAGGTCCTCGCCCGCGACCGCGCCGACGCCGCCTGCGTGGTCACCACCCCGGTCGGCTCCGGGGTCATCCTGCTCGCCGGCGGTGTCCCCGTCGCCGCCTATGCGCGCCGCCTCGGCGAGGCCGCCGGCGAGGTCGCCGAGACCACCGACACCACCGCCGTCGCCGGGCTGCTCGCCTCCGGCGAGGGCGAGGTCGACGTCCACCGCGGCCCCACGCCATCCCCGCTCGACCTCGAGGCGATCATCGCCACCGCGGCCCTCGAGACCGGCTGAGCCGTCGACCTACCCCGCCGCTCTTCTCCCCAAGTTGGCGCCTCGACAACAACCGTAGTACCTTGTGTCGCCGTGGTCCGGCCGCTGCGTCCCCCTCCTCAACCGCTCGGCAGCTACCTCCAGCGCGTCTGTCGATGGCTCTTCCGGCTCGCGCTGCGCGGGCCGCTGTGGACGCCGCTGGCGATGGGGGCGGTGGCCTTCGTCGTCGTGACCGCCCTGCCGCTGGTCGGCGGAGCCGGGCTGGGGCTGGGGCAGCCGTGGCGGGTGCTGGCGCTGATCGCGGCCGCGGGCGGCGTGCTCCTCGGGATCTCGGCGTGGCCGGCGCGGTACCGGCTGCGTCGCCAGGACCTCCACGAGCACGAGCTCGAGGCGCTGCGCCGGCTGCCGCGCGAGGAGCTCGCCCACCTCGTCGGGGCCGTGTACCGCCGTGCTGGCTACGGGGCGGTCGAGACCGGCCGGGGCCGTGGAGCGGGGATCGACCTCGAGCTCCACAACAAACGCGGGGTGAGCCTGGTGCAGTGCCGCCACTACCGGGAGGCGAGCGTCGACATGCCCGCGCTCCGCGAGCTGCACGCGGTGATGCGCACCGTCCACGCCTGCCGCGGGGTGGTGATCACCACCGGCGGGTTCACCGAGCTCGCCGGCAGCTACGCCCGGGTGCACGGCATCACCATGGTCGACGGGCGGACCCTGACCCGGATGCTGCGGGTCGCGGTCCCGGCGGAGGCCGGCAGGCGGCTCGCCTCGGACTGACCGCTGGTCAGCGCGGCAGGGGGGAGGCGGTGGCCGGAACGCTCTGCGCACCGGCGGGAGTCCACCGCCTGGAAGCCGGCGGCCGCCACGATGGCGGCCGCCGTCCCCCCAGTTGCAGATCGCGCAGCACTCACGAAGGGGTGCATTCCTTCTCACCCCCGAGCCCCCCAGCCCCGGGGTGGCGCCGGCGCGATCCACTCGGCGATTGTCGGCCCCGCCCGGTTAAGACCCGCCCGCCGTCTTGTGCACGGATCTTCAGGACCGGTGACGCCGTGGTGACGCTTCCGGGCGTGCCCAAAATCCGCATCATCGCCCGTCGATGCCCGCCAAGCCCGTCCTCCCGCCCACCCAGTACCGCCAGCGTGGCCACTCGCTGCTCGCCGACGGGCGCACCGCCGCGCTGCTCGACGTCAACGGCAACATCAGCTGGCTGTGCTGGCCGAGGGTCGACTCCGACCCGGTGGTGCTCACCATCCTCGACCGGGAGCGGGGCGGCTGGTTCCAGGTCCGCCCCGTCCGCCCGTCGACGACGCCGGTCGAGTACCGCTACCTCGGTCCCACCCTCGGGGTGCGCACCGTCTGGCAGAGCCGCACCGGGGGCCGGCTCAGCGTCGACGACGCCCTGGCCGCCCCCGGTCCACCCCGGCTGCTCCGCCTGCTCCGCGCCGTGGGCGAGGAGATCGAGGTCGACGTCCACTTCCTCCCCGCCTTCGCCGCCGCCACCCTGCGGCCGGCGTGGGAGCTCGCCGGCGGCCGGGTGATCGCCTCGGCCGGCGGCCTGCGACTCAGCGTCGACACCCCGGCACGCACCTGGACGGTCGACGAGATGGGCGCGCACGCCCGCTTCACCGTGGTCCCGGGGCCGCCCACCGCGGTGGTGCTGAGCGGCGACGAGGACCCGCTGCCGGCGTCCGCGGCGGTGCGGCTGCTCGACGACACCCTGGTGCACTGGGGGGCGATCGCCGCCCGGATGCGCCCGGAGCGTGCCGCCGAGGGCCTGATCGGCCGCGTCCTCGGCGCCGACGCGGCGGTGCAGCTCGTGGTCCGCAGCGGGCTGACCATCTGCGGGCTGCGCCAGAACGCCCCCGGGCACGGCATCGTCGCCGCCCCCACCACCTCGCTGCCCCAGTTCCCCGGCGGTGCGCTGACCTGGGATTACCGCTACAGCTGGCCGCGCGACACCGCGCTGGCGGGGATGGCGCTGACCCGCCTCGGGCTGGTCGAGGAGGCGACGGCGCTGGCGAGCTTCTGCGGCGAGGTCTGCCGCGGGGGCGAGGCGCCGGCATTGGTGCGCGTCGACGGCACCGCGCCGCCGCCGGAGATCACCCTCGAGCACCTGCGCGGCCACGACGGGGCCCGGCCGGTGCGGATCGGCAACGGCGCCGCCGGCCAGGCCCAGCTCGACGTGGTCGGCGAGGTGATCGACCTCGCCCACACCATCGAGCGCGCCGGCGCCCTACCCGAGGCGCTGCGCGAGGCGGTGCCCGCCCTCGCCGGCCTCGCGGTGCGCCGCTGGCGGGAGCCCGACCACGGCATCTGGGAGATCCGCGGCGAGCCCCACTGCTACACCCACTCGCGGGTGATGGCCTGGGCCGGACTCCGCCGCGCCGCCGTCCTCGCCCGCCGCGGCGCCGTCACCGGCGATTCCGACCTCTGGGAGCGCACCGCCGAGCGCATCCGCGCCAGCGTGCTCGACCCGATCGTTCAGCCGCGGTGGGGGCTGCCCCTGATCGTCGGGGACGCCGGCGACGACGCCGCCAACGCGCTCGTCCCCCTGGTCGGCTTCCTCCCGCCCGACGATCCGCTCACCCTCGCGACGCTGCACATCATCTCCCAGGGCCTCGGCCACGGCCCCGGCCTGGTGCAGCGTCACAGCCCCATCGACGACGGCACCCTCACCCCGCCCTGCGCCCCGTTCATCTTCGCCACGTTCTGGCTCGCCACCGCCTTCGACCGCTGCCGCGGGGCGAAGGAGCGGCGCCTCGCCGTCCACCACGCCAGGGCGGCGCTGCGCGAGCGCGGCCCGCTGGGGCTCTTCGGCGAGGTGTCGCTGCCCAGGAACGGCCCGATGGGCAACTACCCCCAGGTGCAGAGCCACGCCGCTCTGATCCTCGCGGCGCTGCCCCAGGGGGGCCCGGGGGGGAGGCTCCCCGGAGGTGGGCGCGTCTGAGCGCCCAGGGGTCGACCGACTCAGAGCTCGTCGGGCGCGGACATCCCCAGGGTGCGCAGGGCGTCGCCGAGGGTCGCCCGGGTCGCGGCGGTCAGCGCGCGGCGGAAGCGCCGGCGCACCGGGTCCTCCTCGCGGACGATCGGCGGGGTGTGCTCGTAGAAGTCGCTGAACGCCGAGGCGAGGCTGAAGGCGTAGACGGCGAGCACCACCGGGGCGAGTCCGGCCGCGGCCTCGGCCACCGCGATCGGATACGCCTCGATGCGGTGGAGCAGGGCGCGCTCGACCGGGAGCAGCTCGTCGGGGACCTCGACCGGGCCGTCCCCGGCATCGCCGGCGGTGCGGCGGAGGATGCCGGCGGCGCGCGCGTGGGCGTACTGCAGGTAGACGCCGGTGTCGCCGGTCACCCGCAGCGCCTCGTCGAAGTCGAAGGCGATGATCTGGGTGAGCGAGAACTTCAGCAGGTAGTAGCGCACCGCCGCGGCGGCGAGGGCGCGGGCGGTCGCCGGGTCGCGCGCCTTGTCGCCGAGCTTGGCGACGGCGAGGTCGAGCAGGTCGTCGGCGCGCACCTCGATGCCCCTGCGGCCGCTGAGCGCCACCACCGCGGGGCCGCCCTCGGCGACCTCGACGCCGAGCTCGCGCGCCGCCGCCGGGGTGAGCGCGACCACCTCGTAGGCGAGGTGGACGGAGTTCTCCGCCTGGTCGCGGTGACCGAGACGGTGCAGCGCGTCGCGCACCACCCTCTGGAGATACGCCTGGCGGGCGTCGATGACGTTGACCACCCGCGCGGCGTGGCCGAAGCCGGCGTCGTCGAGGGTGGCGTCCGCCGCCGCGGCGGTGGTGGTCGCCGGCGAGGCGTCCTGGTCGGGGTGCCAGCGCCGGTAGTGGAAGTCGAGCCCGAGCAGGCCGAACTTCCAGAGCTGGTAGGCGATGTCCTTGGCGGTGTAGGTGGCGACGCCGTCGGACTTCACCAGCACCTTGGCGTCCTCGTCCTCGCCCTCGGCGGCGTCGTCCCAGGGCATCACCCAGCAGCCGGCGAGCTTGCCGGACTCGACGTGGACGATGGCGCCGGCGGCGCGCAGCTGCTCGAAGGCGTGGCGCCAGAAGCCGAGCTCGAGGATGTCGGACTCCCAGGTGAGCAGGTCGTAGCCGATGTCGAAGCGCGCCATGGTCGCGAGGTGGGCGTCGACCACCCGCGAGGCGAGCGTCTTGGCGAACTCCGCCACCTCGTTGTCGCGCTCCTCGATGGCGCGCAGGGTGGCGCGGCGTCGCTCGGCGAGCTCGGGCTCGGCCTCGTGGCGGCGGCTCACCTCGACGTAGGCGCGCGAGCAGAACTGGTCGAAGGGCTCGCCCTCGCGCGGCTCCAGACCGAGCTCGCGCACGCCGACGACCACGTCGGCGACCTGCACGCCGGTGTCGTCGATGTAGTCGTTGACCTCGACGCGGTGTCCGGTGCGGCGCAGCAGGCGGGCGACGGTGTCGCCGAGACAGGCGTTGCGCAGATGGCCGATGTGCGCCGCCTTGTTGGTGTTGATGTTGGTGTGCTCGACCAGGGTCTTGCCCGCCATCACCGCATAGCCGTACGGCGCCGGCAGCGGCGCATCGGGATCGCGCGCGAGGGCCTCGTCGATCACCTCCGGCGCCCAGCCGCGCTCATCCAGACGGGCGTTGACGTAGCTGCCGCTGGTGGTCCATTCCCGCACCCGGGGGACGTCCATCCCGGCGAGCACGTCGCGGAGCTCGCCGGCGATCACCGGTGGCGGTCTGCGCAGGGTGCGGGCCGCGCGCATCGCCGCCGGAGTCGACCAGTCGCCGAACTCGGGGCGCGCCGAGGGCTCCACCACCACCTCGACCTCGGGACCGCAGCCGAGCGCGTCGAGAGCGGAGCGGACGGCGCGGACCAGGTCGCCGTGGACGTCGGGCATGGCGGCGCAACCATAGCGGGCAGGGGCTACTGGGTGACGAAGCTCCAGGTGCGCACCAGGCTCTGGCCATCGACGACCGCGCTGAGCGTGGCGGTGT
>DATARS010000252.1:0-26793 GCA_036269455.1 Candidatus Dormiibacterota bacterium
CGTTGGGGTCGGTGGACGAGGCGGTCACAGCGGCGTGCCGACAGTGTACGGACCGGTGGAAGGGGGCGCCGCCGACCCACCATCGCAGTGACGTCAGCTACGATGCAAGGGACGCCGCCCCGACAGAGACCGCCAGGAACGTCGTACGCAGCCCGCGACGGGCTGTCCAACCCCTCCCTTGTGACCGTCACGCCCATCTCGCACATGCCCACCGACTTCGCCGACAACGAGGCGCCGCCGGAGGGTTCCGCCTCTCCCGACACCGAAGCGCCCGACCGGGTGCCGGAGGTCGAGGCGGTGCCCCAGCCTGAGGCGTCCACGGAGGAGGCCGCACCCGAGCAGCCTGCGACGGCCGCCTCAGAGGAACCTGCCGACGTGCCTGCCGCAGAAGCGCCCGCTCCCGAGATCGAGGCGCCCGCCGCCGAATCCCAGACGCCCTCGGCGGAGGCCACCGAGGCCGAGACGCCCGCTCCCGAGCAGCGTCCCCAGGCCGAGCGCGGGCCCGCCCGCGACGCCAACGGCCCGCGTGCGCAGCAGCGGCGTCCTCCGCGGCCCACCGGTACCGGCCTTCCCCGTCGCGACGGCCCGTCGGTCCCGATGCCCGAGCACCACCACCTCCCCGGCTGGGTGCGCCGCGCCCACGCCAAGGCACGCCCCGACCTCGCCGAGCTCCTCGGCTCGCTCCAGGGCCCGGTGCGCGTCCAGTTCCTCGCCAAGCTCGAGGAGCTGGTGGCGACGATCAGCTCGGGCAAGTTCAGCAGCGCCTGGCAGTACCCCGAGCTCATCGCCGAGGGCCGCGTCCTCCAGGAGAAGCAGCGCGCCGACCTGGCGGAGTCGGCGAAGGCCACCCGCCACCTCGAGGGCGCCCGCCGCCGCGCCTCCGACCGGCTGCGCGACGCCGCCGAGCTGCTCGCCCCCGACGCCGCCGCCCGGCTGCAGCGGGCGCTGCGCTCGGCCACCGACGAGGAGTCGATCGCCGCCGTCGAGGCCGAGGCGACCCGGGCGCTCAGCACCGCCCGAAGCGCCACCAACAAGCGCCGCGACCGCGAGATCGAGCGGACCCGGGCGCGGATCAACCGCACCCTCCCCCGCGCCGCCCTCGAGGCGGAGGGGCCGACCGAGACCTGGCAGGACGTGCTGCGCCGCTTCGCCGAGGAGCAGTCGGCCTCCACCGGCGCCGGCGGCTGAGGACACACCCATGGCCGATCGCGAGACCCTCGACCCCCACCGGCTGGCACCGGAGGCGGCGAATCCCGCGGTCCGCGACGTGATGCGGCCCGAGGTCGCGTTCTGCCTTCCCAGCACCCCCATCGACGCGATCGCCAAGCTGATGGCCGACAACGACCTGCTCGAGCTGGCGGTGCTCATCGACCGGCGTCCGGTCGGCTACGTCCGCTCCCGCGACATCCTCCACCAGTACGTCGAGGGCGGGGTCGAGCTCGGCGGCAGCGACCTGATGCGCCCCTCGGTCACCGAGGTGCTCGCCCGCGACGTCCTCCGCACCCCGCCGCTGCTGGTGGACGAGAACAGCCTGCTCGGCGAGGCGATCGCCGTGCTCCGCCAGGCGGGACGGCAGATGGCGCTGGTGATGCACGAGGACGTGCGCCCGGTGGGGATGATCACGATGCGTGAGATCGCCGCCCACACCGCGGCACGGGTCGCCGCCGGCGCAGCAGGCATCGAGGACTAGAGATGCACGTTCTCAGCGAGATCATGGAGCCGCTGGGGGCCCGGTGCGACCCCCTCGACACCCTCGCCAACATCCTCGCCCCGCTCCGCGCCCAGCATCCCGTGCCGCTGCTGGTGGTCCGCGACGACGGCGAGATCCTCGGCAGCGTGAGCATGGACGCGGTGCTCGCCGCCACCGAGAAGGGGCTCGGCCACACCCGCGCCGGCGAGCTGATGCGGCGCCTGCCCCGGCTCGACGGGGGCGAGACCCCGCTGGCGGGCGCGCGCGAGATGGTCGACGCCGACGCCGCGGCGGTGCTGGTCACCGAGGCCGCCGGCGGCGTCTTCAGCCGTCGCAGCACCCCGGTCGGCCTGGTCCCCGAGGCGGCGGTGCTCGCCGAGATCGGCTCCAACGTCGTCGACAAGGCGCCGATGAAGATCCTCGCCGGTCACCAGGACCTCGGCTTCAACGTGCCGGTGAGCCCCTGCCAGCGCAACTGCCCGATCAAGCAGGACATCGCCACCTACATCGACTACGTCAGCCAGGGCCGCTATGTCGACTCCTGGATGGTGATCCACGAGACCAACCCCTTCCCGAGCATGCTCGGCCGGCTCTGCAACCACCCCTGCGAGACCGACTGCAAGCGCGGCTGGGACCCGGGCGAGGACCCGGTGACGATCCGCTCGATCAAGCGCTTCTCCACCGACTTCGCCTTCAAGCAGGGGCTCTGGATCGACTACAAGATCGCCCCGGCCAAGGGGAAGCGAGTCTGCGTCGTCGGCGCCGGGCCCGCCGGCCTCACCTGCGCGCTCGACCTGAGGATCCAGGGCTACGACGTGGTCCTGCTCGAGCGTGAGCAGAAGGTCGGCGGCCTGCTCAGCACCAGCATCCCGCCCTTCCGCTTCGACCATGCCCAGCTCCAGTGGGAGCTCGACATGATCCTGGCGACGGGCATCGACGTGCGCACCAGCAGCAACGTCGGCAGCGGTCCCGACGACATCAGGCTCGAGGACCTGATCGCCGAGTACGACGCGGTGTTCCTGACCATCGGGATGATGCAGGGCCGCATCCTCCCCGTCCCGGGGAGCGACGCCACCCAGGTCATCGACGCGATGACCTTCCTGCGGATCATCAGCTACGACACCATCCCCAAGCACATGGTGCCGGGCCGGACCCGGGTGGTCTGCGTCGGCGGCGGCGCGATCGCCACCGACGCGGTGCAGAGCTCGATCAAGCTCGGCTGTCCCGAGGTCTGGATGTGCGCCATCGAGCCCGAGGACAAGCTCCCCGCCTTCGGCAACGAGCTCCACGAGGCCAAGGAGATCGGGCTGCGGATGGCGTGCGGGATCATCGTCAAGGAGATCCACAAGGACGTCATGGGCAACGTCACCGGGGTCTCCTTCGCGCCGCTCGAGCCGCTGGAGTTCGACCCGCTGTCGGGCAAGGTGATCTTCTCCTCGGTGAAGGAGAAGCCGGACACCGAGCGCTTCCGCGTCGACTGCGACTACGTGATCTTCGCCTCCGGGCAGATCATGGAGAAGCCGTCCGAGATGGCGCCGTACACCCCGCGCGGCCTGCTCTCCGCCGATCGCGGCGGCCACACCTCGGTGCACAAGCTCTTCGCCGGCGGCGACTGCGTACAGGGCCCCTCGTTCATCGTCGATGCCGTCGGCTGGGGCCATCGCGTGGCCAGGTCGATCCGCGAGTTCCTCGGCGAGGACATGGAGGACGACTCCTTCCGCCTCTACCAGACGGTGGTCGAGCGCACCGACGACCACCGCCAGTCGGAGGTCTTCGCCCGCACCGACCCGCCCATCCTCGAGGCCGCCAAGCGCTACGACATGTCGGAGTGCGAGCTGCCCTGGACGGACCGGGAGGCGATCGTCCAGTCGATCCGCTGCTTCCAGTGCGACTCGGTGCACCACTACGACAGGTCCGTCTGCGTGCTCTGCGGGGCCTGCGACGACGTCTGCCCGGAGAAGGCGATCGACGTCGTGGTCTTCGGCGAGGACCGCGAGCGCTCCTCCGGCGGCGACACCCTGGTCTGCGAGACCTTCGGTGGCGACCCGGACTCGGGCGGCTACGAGGGGCAGATCTTCATCAACTACGACCGCTGCACCAACTGCCGGATCTGCGAGGACCATTGCCCGGTCAACTGCATCACCTTCGAGCGGGTGCGCTTCGTCGACGACGTGATGCGGGTCAGCGAGCGCAAGGACCTCAAGCCCATCCCGCTGGCCGCCACCGGGTAGGCCGCCGGTGGCCACCCCGGTCACCCCCGAGGACCCCGACCACCTCCGCTGGATGGAGCACGCCCTGCGCCTGGCGCGCGACGCCGGCCGGCGCGGCGAGGTGCCGGTGGGCGCGATCGCGGTCCACCAGGGTCGCGTGATCGCGGCCGCCTCCAACCGCATGGAGCGGGCGGGCGACGCGACCGCCCACGCCGAGGTGCTCGTGCTCCGCCGCGCGGCGCAGCGGCTGGGCGGCTGGCGGCTCGGCGGCGTGACCGTGGTGGTCACCCTCGAGCCCTGCCCGATGTGCGCCGGTGCGATGGTCCAGGCCCGGATCGACGGCTGCGTCTATGGCGCGCGAGATCCCAAGAAGGGTGCCGACGGGAGCGTCTACGACGTTCTCCGCCATCCCGCGGGAAACCATCGCGTCGCCGTCGTCGAGGGGGTGCGCGCCGGCGACTGCGCCGCGCTGCTCAGCGCCTTCTTCACCACCCTCCGCCGGCTGCGAAGGGGGGAGGACGGCTAGCGGCCGGAGGCGATCGCCACCGACGCGGTGCCGGCCGAGGCGTCGGCGGTCGGGGCTCCGCAGCCGCTCAACACGGTCAGGGCGCCGACAGTGAGGAGAAGGGTCACGATGATGCGTCGCACTGTGCTCGTACCTGCTGGATACCGGGTGTGGCCCCCGCCGGGGTCACATCGAGGATACGGCGTGCCGACGGCAATGATCGTGACGTCGCGGTGACGCTATCGGTCCGCGACCGGGCGGTCACAGAACCTGCGGTCGGCCGTCTCAGCGGACGAAGTTGATCGCGATCGCGCCGTCGATGAAACCGACGCCGTTGGCGACCGCGAGGGCCAGTGCGAACACCGCCCAGAACACCGAGAGTCCGATGAGACGGCGCTTTGCGCTCTTCCGCACGGTGGTGGCGAATCCAGCTTCCATGGATCGAGCGTAGTCGCGGTCCGTCCGATGACCCGACACGTCGCGGGGACGGCCCTGTAACGAAGGGGCGACGGGCGAGAATGCGCTGGCGCCATGGCCACGACCGCTCCCGTCCCCCTTCCCGCCGGCTTCCTCGAGGCGCTCGCCGGGGAGGAGGAGGTGCTGGTCACATCACGCGGCGGCGCGCGTCAGGGGACGGTGCGCGCCTGGTTCGCGGTGGCGCCGCCGGGGGTGGTGCTGCTGCTCACCGAGGCCCACTCGGTGAAGGCGCAGCGGTGGCGGAGCGATCCCTGGGTCCGGCTGGCGGTCCCCGGTGGCGGTCCCTCGGCGGAGGGGATCGCGTGTCCGGTCACCGGCGCCCGGGTCGACGAGCTCGCGCCGCTCGTGATCGAGCGCTGGGACATGGCCGGGGCGCCGACCGTCGAGGGGTTGCACCGCATCCTCGACGCGGGCACGCATGTGCTCGTCGCCGTCGAGGGCGAGGCGCCGGGCTGAGGGCGTCAGCGGGTGGCGGGCCCGGTGGCGGTGGTCAGCTCCGGGGTCTCCGGCTCGACCTCGGGGGAGGCGGAGCGGGCGCCGAGGGCGGCCGACAGCCGGCGGATGACCACGTCGAGCTCCTCGGTGTGGTTCTCCCAGGCCTCGACGACGTCGCGGGCGGCAAGGATGAGCTGGTCCATGGGGGTCGCGGTCCTCGTGGGGGTTGCGGTGCGAGGGTTGGCGGGTTGTCCACCACGATCCTCCGATGCCGCCCTCGGCGCGATCGCATGGCGGTCACGATGAGGTGTGCAAGCGGGTGCGCGCTCGTGCAGAACGTCACACGAACGGCCTCCTCCGATCGGTGACGGCGCACGGTGACGGTCACCCAGGGTAGGGTTTACGGTCGCAACGCGAAGAAGAGGGGGGCGGAGGATGGGCCCGAACGACAGGCTGCGGCAGGCGCTGACGTGCGTCCGCGCCCCGTGGCGGTGAACCGGCGTTCGCCGCAGGGCTGGCTGCCACCTGAGCAGGGGCTCTGGCGCGACCCACGCCCGGGGTTCGTCTCCCGCTATGCGCTGATCGTCTTCCTCGTCTGCGCCACCGCGTTCGCCGGCCTGGGGCTGACCATGGGGCTCATGGCCCGGACGTCGGGGCCCACCATCCCCGTCGCCTCCGCCGCCGGGCCCGCGGTGATGCTCGCCCCCGGGTGCGCCGCCGCCTCCAACGCCGTGCCCTTCATCGCGATGCCCTCCCCGGGCCGGACCGACAGCTTCACCGTCGACGGCCGGCCGGTCCACGCCTACCTGCCGGTCAGCCGCCCCGCGCCGGGGCTGCCCGTCGTCTACTTCCTCCACGGCTCGTCGGGCACGGCGAGCGACTGGGATGACGGCGGCGCCCACCTGCCGGCGATGATCGACCGCATGGTCGCGACCGGCCAGCTGCCGCCGCTGATCGCGATCCTCCCGGACGGTTACCGGGGGAACCCCGCCCCCGGGACCTGGTGGGGGAACACCGCCGACGGCGCCGCCCTGGAGAGCTGGTTCGTGAGCCGCCTGGTGCCCGCCGTCGACGCCCGCTACCCGACCCTCGGCCCCGCCCGCCGCGGCATCGCCGGGGTGAGCGCCGGCGGCTTCGGCGCTCTCAACCTCGCGCTCCGCCATCCCGGGACGTTCGCCTGGGTGGCCAGCTACTCCGGCGTGTTCCAGGCTCCGGCCGAGCTCTTCGGCTCCGCCACCGCGGCCAACAGCCCGGCGCTCACCGCGGGGGCCCTCCCCACGGCGCGCCGCTTCCCCCTCTACGTCGGCGCGGGCTCCGACGACTGGGAGTTCCGCTCCGAGAGCACGGCCTTCACGGCTCTGGTCCGGGCCCTGCACTGGACGCCGCTGCTCACCGAGACCGTCCCCGGACCCCACGACTGGGGAGCCTGGACGGTCGAGATCCGCGACAGCCTCGCCTGGCTGGGCCGGCTCTGGGGCGGCGCCCCGGTGGCCACGGCGGCGCAGCCGGCCCCGGCGCCGCACCCCTGCCGCTGAGTCCTCCTACAGTCCCTGACCGGCTCTCCGCGTTGACGTGGGGAGCAGGATGGCAGGGAGATCGAAGGGAGGCGGACGATGGCGAGGTCTGGTCTCATCCTGGTGACCGGTGCCGGCGGGGCAGTCGGCGGGGTTGGCGGCAAGGTTGTGGCGCTGCTGTGTCAGCGCGGTCTGGACGTACGAGCGATGGCGCACCACGACGACGACCGCGCCGATGCCCTGCGCGCGCTCGGCGCCGACGTCGTCGTCGGTGACCTCACACGGCCGGCAGATGTCGCGACGGCCCTCGACTCGGTCCAACGGATGTTCTTCAGCATGAGCGTGGCGCCGTCCTACCTCGAGGCCACCGCCACGGTTGCGACGGTGGCCCGCGCCGTCGGCGACCTGGATGCACTGGTCGCCATCTCCCAGATGACCGTGTCCCAGATGGATGCGCTCAGCATGAGCGAGTCCCACCATCAGCGGTTGCACTGGCTGTCGGAGCAGGTGCTCAACTGGTCTGGGCTACCGGTCGTGCACCTTCGCCCGACCGTCTTCCTGGACAATCCGTTGTTCACGACCCTCGCCGCTCGCTCAATCGCCGACAGCGGCACCATCCGGCTCCCATTCGGGACCGGTCGCACGTCGCCGATCGTGAGCGACGACGTCGCGCGGGTCGTCGCCACCATCCTGACCGACCCGGGCGCGTACATCGGCCGGGTCTTCGAGCTGACCGGCCCCCGATCGCAGGACATGAATGGCGTCGCCGAAGAGTACGCCCGCGCGCTGGGCAGACCGGTCTCCTACGTCGACGTCCCGTCCCAGACGTGGGCCGAGCAGGTGCTCGCACGCTCCGGGCTCGGACCGTACGTCGAGGAGCACATCGCCACCATGGCCAGGCTCCACCGCGAGAATCGGTATGACCGCATGACCGACACGGTCGAGGAGATCACCGGCCAGCCCGCGGAGTCCGTCGAGAGGTTCGTCGCTCGGCGAAGGGACCTGTTCGCCGTGTGACGGGCGAGCTTGCCGGCTCCCCGTCCCCGCCGGATAAAATCAGCGCACGCTGACGTTACACGGAAGTAGCCCGCCGCGTGGCGGAGAGGGGGGGATTCGAACCCCCGGTGGGCTCACACCCACACCGCTTTTCGAGAGCGGCACCATCAACCACTCGGACACCTCTCCGAGCGGGGATTCTATCGGCCGGACAGCGGCCGGGGGCATCACCGAGGGCTCTCGGAACGGTCGCGAAACGGTCCGCCGAAGACCGCCGGGCGGGGCGCCGGTCGGCCGGTAGAATGGCCGGCGGAGCGATCGCCTAGTCTGGTCGAGGGCGCCGCACTGGAAATGCGGTAGACGGGGTAACTCGTCTCGAGGGTTCGAATCCCTCTCGCTCCGCCAGTCTCTGTCTGTCCGGTGGCGCCAAGTGTGCCGACCGCCGGTCGGACGGCCCCCCGGTCAGCTCTCCTCGGGACCGACCACCTTCCCGGGGTTCATCAGGTTGAGCGGGTCGAGCGCGCGCTTGATCGCGACCATCACATCCACCCCGTCGCCGTGCTCGGCGCGGAGGTACTCGCGCTTGCCGTGGCCGATGCCGTGCTCGCCGGTACATGTGCCACCCATCTCGAGCGCGCGCTCGACCATGCGGCGGTTGAGCGCGCGGGCCTCGCCGACCTCGGCGGCGCTGTCGGGGTCGACGAGGAACACGGTGTGGAAGTTGCCGTCGCCGACGTGCCCGACCACCGAGGCGATCAGCGAGGAGGCGGCGAGGTCGGCCTGGGTCTCGGCGATGCAGCCGGCGAGCGCCGAGATGGGCACGCAGACGTCGGTGATCAGCGCCCGCGAGCCGGGGCGGAGCGCGAGCACCGCGTAGAGCGCTTCGTGGCGGGCGCGCCAGAGCCGGTTGCGGTCCTCGGCCAGGGTCGCGGTGCGGGTCTCGCCGGCGGCGTGCTCGGCGCCGATCTCGGCGACCGCCTCGGCCTGCTCGCGCACCCCCGCGGAGCTGCCGTGGAACTCGAGGAAGAGGGTCGGGCCGACGGGGTGGTCGAGGCCGCTGTGGCGGTTGACCGCGTCGACGGCGACGGCGTCGAGCAGCTCGGCGCGGGCGATGGGGATGCCGAGCTGGATGGTGCGGATCACCGTCTGCACCGCCGCCTCGACGGTGGGGAAGCTGCAGACCGCCGCCGACATCGCCTCGGGCGTCCCGTAGATGCGCAGCGTCAGCTCGGTGATCACCCCCAGGGTGCCCTCGGAGCCGACGAAGAGGCGGGTGAGGTCGTAGCCGGCGGACGACTTGCGGGCCCGGCGGCGGGTGCGGATCACCCGGCCGTCGGCGAGCACGACGGTGAGGCTGAGGACGTTCTCGCGCATCGTGCCGTAGCGCACCGTGGTCGTCCCCGACGCGCCGGTCGCGGCCATGCCGCCGAGGGTGGCGTCGGCGCCCGGGTCGACGGGGAAGAAGAGGCCCTGCGGCTGGAGCACGTTGTTGAGCTGGCGGCGGGTCACCCCGGCCTGCACGCTGACGTCGAGGTCGTCGGCGCGCACCTCGAGCACGCGGTTGAGCAGGGAGAGGTCGATGCTCACCCCGCCGTGGAGCGCGGCGACGTTGCCCTCGAGGCTGGTGCCGATCCCGTACGGCACCATCGGCACCCCGTGGTCGTGGCAGGTGCGCACCACCGCGGCCACCTCCTCGGTGCTCTCCGGATAGGCGACCGCCTCCGGGGGCATCGGGTGGTGATAGGACTCGTCGCGGCCGTGCGCGGACAGCTCGGTGTCGGAGGTGGTCAGACGCGTGCCGAGGCGCTGCCTCAGCTCGGCCACCGCGGCGCTCGTCGCCATTGTCGGCCTCCTCCTTCCTCGACTACATCTCGACCGGGTGCCCGCCGGCGAGGGCGGCGTCCGCGATCATCTCCGACAGCGTGGGATGGGGATGGATGGTGAGCGCCAGATCGTCGACGGTCGCGCCCATCTCGATGGCGAGCGCCGCCTCGGCGATCAGCTCCGCCGCCTCCGGCCCCACCAGGTGCGCGCCGAGGAGCACCCCGGAGCCGCGCTCGGCGACGAGCTCGACCATCCCGGTGCTCTCGCCGCTCATCACCGCGCGCGCCGACGCGGCGAGGGGGAGACGCCGGGTCTCCACCGCGGCGCCGGCCGCCGCCGCCTCGGCGGGGGTGAGCCCGACCGAGGCGACCTGGGGATCGGTGAACACCACCTGGGGGATGCACGCCGGGTCGAACTCGGCGCGGCCCCCGGCGGCGACCGCGCCGGCGACCCGCGCCTCGGCGGTCGCCTTGTGCGCCAGCGCCGGCCCCGCGGTGACATCGCCGATGGCGAGCACCGTGGCCGTCGCCCGCCGCGCCCGGTCGACCTCGACCCGCCCGCCGCCGTCGCGGCGCACCCCGGCGCGCTCGAGGCCGAGGTCGTCGGTGTTGGGACGCCGGCCGACGGCGACGATCACCAGGTCGGCCTGAACGCGGCGCTCGCCGTCGGGACCCTCGACGCGCAGCGCCGCGCCATCGTCCTCGAGCGCGGTGGTGCGCAGCAGCAGCTCCAGCCCCTGGGCGACGAGCCGCCGCTCCAGCGTCCGGGCGAGGGCCGGGTGCATCGCGGGGAGGAGGCGGTCGGCGACCTCGACGACGGTCACCGCGCTGCCGAGCTTCTGGAACGCGCAGCCGAGCTCCAGGCCGATGTAGCCGCCGCCGACGACGGCGAGCCGCGGCGGCACCTCGCGCAGTGCGAGCGCGTCGGTGGAGTCGAGCACACGGTGGTGGTCGACCGGCAGCGCACCGAGCTCCATCGGACGCGACCCGGTGGCGACGATGGCGTGGTCGAACTCGATGTGCTGGGTCGCCGTCGGCGTCGCCACCACCACCCGGTGCGGCGAGGTGAAGCGCGTCGTGCCCGCCACCACGGTGACTCCGGCGCGGCGCATCAGCCCCTCGACCCCGGCGCGCAGCCCGTCGATCACCGACGCCATCCAGTCCTGCGCCCGGTTCATGTCGACCCTGGCGGAAAGGTCGACACCCCAGCGGGCCGCGGCGGCGGGCAGGGCGGCGGCGTGGGCGACCTGGATGAGCGCCTTGGAGGGAATGCACCCCGCGTTGAGACAGACCCCGCCGAGCCGGTCGCGCTCGACGAGGACGACGCTGCGTCCGCCGTCGGCCGCTCGCTGGGCCGCGGTGTAGCCGCCCGGGCCGCCGCCGATGACCAGCACCTGGGTGAACGTGGAGACCTCGCCGACGACCACGACCGTCGCCTAGAGCAGGAGGCTGATCGGGTTGGTGAGGGTCTCGGCGAGCGCGGTGCTGAAGGCGCAGACCGCATCGCCGTCGAGGACGCGGTGGTCGACGGTCAGCGAGTAGGGCAGCACCGGCCGCGCCACCACCGCGCCGTCGACCACCCAGGGCCGGGTGGCGATGGCGCCGAGCCCGAGGATGGCGACCTCCGGCGGCCGGATGATCGGGACCGAGAAGCGGCCACCGAGGCTGCCGAAGTTGGTCACCGTGAAGGTCCCGCCGCCGAGCTCCTCGAGACGCAGGGTCCGGGTCCGCGCCGCGGTCGCCAGCCGGTCCATCTCGGTCGCGAGGTCGAGCAGGTCGCGCCGGCCGGCGTGGCGGATGACCGGGACGACCAGCCCGTCGGCGGTGGCGACGGCGAGTCCGAGGTGGATGTCCGCGTGCACCTCGACCTCGCTGCCGGAGGGGTCGAGGGTGGCGTTGAGCAGCGGGAACCGCCGCAGGCTGTGCACGGCGGCCATCACCAGCAGGGGGAGGACGCCGACCAGCTCGCCGCGGTCGCCGGCGGCGCGGCGCAGACGGGTGCGCGCCTCGAGCAGCTCGGTGGCGTCGAGCTCGTCGATGTTGGCGATGTGCGGGATCGTCGACCACGCCGCCGACATCACCTCGGCGGTGCGGCGTCGCACACCGGTGAGCCGGTGCCGGCCGGGGGTCGCCTGGGCCGGGCCGGCGGCACCCCCGGCGATCGGGGTGCTCGGGCGCGACGGTGCCGACGGGGGCGGCACCGGCGCGACCGGCGCGGCGGGGTGCGCGGCCGGTGGGGGAGAGGGCGCCGCGCCCACAGCCGCGGCGCGGCGGACGTCGTCCGCAAGGATCCGCCCCTCCGGCCCGGTGGCGGCCACGGTCTCGAGGGCGACGCCGAGCTCGACGGCGAGGCGGCGCACCACCGGCGCGGCGCGGGGGCGGCCCACCGCGGCGGGGGCGGTGGTGACGGCGGCCTCGGACACCGCGCCGTTCCCCACCGCCGCCGGCTGCCCCACCGGCTCGATCACCGCGATCACCTCGCCGACGCGGATGCGCTCGCCCTCCGTGCCCCGGCGGGTCCGGAGCGTGCCCGCGACCGGCGACGGCAGCTCGACCACCGCCTTGTCGGTCGACACCGCGACCAGCGGCTGATCGCGGGTCACGGTCGCGCCCTCCTCGACGAGCCAGCCCACGATCTCCGCGTGCTCCAGCCCCTCGCCGAGGTCGGGCAGGCGGAACTCGAGTGGGGTCACGCGCGGGCCTCGAGGGTGCGCCGCACCGCGGCGGCGACCCGGTGGCTGTCGGGCACCCAGTGCTCCTCGAGCATCCCCGGCGGGTACGGCGTGTCGAAGCCGCTCACCCGGGCGACCGGCGCCTCGAGCGAGTAGAAGGCGTTCTCCTGCACCACCGTCACCACCTCGGAGGCGAAGCCCGCGGTCGGCGGCGCCTCCTGGGCGACCACCACCCGGCCGGTGCGCACCGCGGCGGCGACGATGCTCTCGACGTCGAGCGGCACCAGGCTGCGCAGGTCGAGCACGCCGACCGACGCCCCGGTCGCCGCCTCGACCTCCGCGGCGGCGCGCAGGCAGGTGTGGACCATCGCGCTCCAGGCGATGATCACGCAGTCGTCGCCGTGGCGCACCTCGCGCGCCTGCCCGAGCGGCACCGTGTGATCGCCCTCGGGCACCTCGTCCTTGACCGCGCGGTAGCCGCGCAGCGGCTCGAGGTAGAGCACCGGGTCGGGGTCGCGGATGGCGCTGGCGAGCAGCCCCCTGGCGTCGGCGGCCGAGGCCGGGGCGACGATCTTGAGCCCCGGGCACTGGGCGAACTGCGCCTCGAGCGAGTCGGAGTGCAGCTCGGGAGCGCGCACCCCGCCGCCGAAGGGGGCGCGGATCGTCGCCGCGCATCCGCGGTCGCCCCCGGTGCGCGCCCGGATCCGGGCCAGCTGACCGGCGACCTGGTGGAAGGCCTGCTGGGTGAAGCCGAGGAACTGGATCTCGGCGACCGGGACCATCCCCGACCAGGCGAGGCCCAGGCTGGCGCCGACGATCGCCGCCTCGGCGAGTGGCATGTCGACCACGCGCTCGGCGCCGAAGCGGTCGCGGAGTCCCTCGGTGGCGCGGAAGACTCCGCCGAGGGTGGCGACGTCCTGGCCCAGCACCATCACCCGCTCGTCGCGGGCCATCTCCTCGTGGAGGGTGTGCCGGATCGCCTCGAGCATGGTCATCACCGGCATCAGCGTGCCTCCGCGTCGCCGAGGATGCGGCGCTGCCGCTCGAGCTCGGGTGTGGGTTGCGCATATGCGGAGTCGATGAAGCAGTCGGTGCGCAGCGGGGTCGCGTCGGCGGCGGCGAGGGCGGCGTCGAAGCGGCGATCGGCGTCCTCCTCGAGGGCGCGCTGGCGGGCGTCGTCCCAGCCGCCCTCCTCCTCGAGACGGCGGCGCAGCCGGGCGATCGGATCGCGCGCCCGCCAGAGCTCGAGCTCGTCCGGAGGCACGTAGCGGGTGGGGTCGTCCGCGGTCGTGTGCGGGCCCATCCGGTAGGTGACGGCCTCGATCAGGGTGGGGCCCTCGCCCGCCGCCGCCCGCCGCCGGGCCGCCGCGGTCGCCTCGAGGACGGCGACCACGTCGTTGCCGTCGACGCGCTCGCCGGCGATGCCCGCCGCCGCCGCCTTGCCGGCGAACGAGTCCGCGGCGGTCTGACCGCGGACCGGCGTCGAGATCGCCCAGCCGTTGTTGATGCAGAACAGGATCACCGGGGCGCGGACCACACCGGCGAGGTTGGCGGCCTCGTAGAAGTCGCCCTCCGAGGAGGCGCCGTCGCCGAAGTAGCAGAGCACCACGCCGGGCTGGCGGCGCAGTCGCATCCCCCAGGCGAGCCCGACCGCGTGGGGGATCTGCGCGGCGATCGAGATCTGGGTCGGGAAGACATGCACCCCGGCCGGGTACCGCCCCGCGTCGGGGTGGCCGGAGTGGTAGAGGATGGTGTGGCGGAGCACCGCCTCGCCGAACCGGCCGAGGCCGACCGGCTCGCGGTACTGGGGCACCGCCCAGTCGACGGCCGGGTCCATCGCCGCCGCCGAGCCGACCACCGCCGCCTCCTCGCCGTCGATCGGCGCGGTGGTGCCGATGCGGCCCTGCCGCTGCAGGTTGAACAGGCGGGTCGACCAGTGGCGTGCCCGGGTCATCTCCGCCAGCAGCTCGCCCAGCGCCGGCGCGTTCTCCGCATCCGCGCTCACCGGCGTGGCGGCAGGTCTCGCATCGGCCATGCTCCGCCCTCCCCTAGACGAGGTAGATGGAGTCGGGGTTCTGCAGCGGGTCCTTGATCTCGTACTCGAGCGCCCTGATGTCGTCGAGGGTCCACATCATCTTCGGGTCGTCGGAGCAGTGCGGCTGGGCGACCAGGGTCTTGCCGTCGGCACGGAGCAGGCCCGCCTTGACGATGTACTCGTCGAGGCCGTGGCCGTCCCAGATCTCCCAGAAGGTCTGGTACCCGAGGTAGCGCGCCGGGTCGTGGTCGAAGATGCGCTCGCACGGCGGCGAGCAGAAGGCGTGGCGCCGGCCAAGGTACTCCTTGATGACCAGCTGGTTGAGGTCGAGGCGGGGGAGGATGCACGGCATCTGGCAGACCCGGCACGTCGGCGGCATCTCCGGGAAGAGCAGGAAGGGATTGCCGGAGCCGGGCTCCTGCATCTCCCGCATGCCCTCGTAGAACCAGCCGTAGTTGTCGTACCAGCCCGGGTACTTCTCCTCGAACCACTCCATGTCCGCGTCGGTGAGCGGCGACTGCCGCCAGTACATCAGTGGCCAGCCGCCGACCGCGACCATGAAGACGCTGTGGTGCATCCAGGGCACCCGGGTCTCGGCGAGGGCGAAGTCGCTGGGCGCCTTCAGCCCGAAGGGTGCGAGCTTGGAGACGAACGAGCCGGCCCAGTCCTCGGCGACCCACTCCTTCCAGCGCTCCAGATAGCTCGCGCCGCGGTGCACCTGCGAGTAGTCCTGCACCGCGCCGAGGAAGGTGTCGAGGAAGTTGTGCTGGCGCCAGAAGCCGGTGTCGAAGTCGCGCTGCATGTGCTCGTGGTTGGCGGGCTCGGAGATCACCGCGGCGAGCGTGCTGTAGCCGTTCGCCATGTGCCGCGCCTCGTCCGACTGGATGCTGAGGAAGACGCTGGGGGTGACCTGGTCGCCCTGCTCGGCGGCCATCTGGGTCATCGCCACGAAGAGCTGGTTGGTGTACGCCGTCTCGGTGACCACCTGCAGGTTCATGACCCCCTCGATGGGGTCGCCCATGAAGAAGGTCTCGAACGCGCTGCGCGAGGCCCGGCCGAAGATGTTCTGGCCCTTGTAGCGCTGTGCCTGGTCGAAGCCCGCCGGGTCCGGGGCCTTCTTCGCGAAGTACCGGTTCAGGTACATCTGCTGATGGGTGTGGCGCATCTCGTCGATCATCTGCGCCTGGTAGCCCTGGCGGAGCTCCTGGTTGGCGACGGTGTCGATCAGCTGGGAGCAGGCCTTCATGGCTGCGTACTCGGCGAAGTTCACCATCGGCAGCACGCCCTTGAGGAGCTCCAGCCAGCGGCGCTCGGTGTGCGCCGGGGCGTCCGTGCGGGCGAGCACGTCCTCGAGCGAGCCGTACTGGCGATCGTCCTTCTCCTGCTCCATCGAGACGTACTCGCGGATCAGGGTGCGGAAGGGGTCCTTCGTCTTCGGCGGGATGCGGTATTTCGTGGGGTAGCGAACGCGGCGCTCCGCGTACGAGGGCGACCACTCCAGGTCCTTGACTCGCTCGTGGGCGTCAACCTGATTCGTCATCTCACCCAAACTCCAGGGCCGTCGCGCGGCGCCGATGCTATGCGACGCGGGGGAGGGGGGGCGACACGGGCGCCCGTAGCCCTGCCGGGCCGATGCCGCGGCGGCCACCCACCGATTTCCGTGGGCAGCCCTGGGTTCCTGGGGAATCGGTCCGCCGCGGGCGATGCTACCTTGCGTTCGGTGAGCAGGTCCACCACCGCGGACGCGCGCACGACTCGCGCGGACGCCTTCGTCGGGCGGCAGGAGGAGCTCGACCTGCTCCGCGCCGCGCTCGAGGACGTCCGCTCCGGGAGCCCCCGGGTCGTCCTCCTCGAGGGCGCTCCGGGGATGGGCAAGACCGCGCTGCTGCGGCGCTTCCTCGCCGAGGCGACCGGGGTGCGGGTTCTCCGCGCCGGCGGCGAGCACGAGGAGCACCTGCTCGGCTACGGCGTGGTCGACCAGCTGGCCCGCTCGGCGCAGGTCCCGCTGACCGGAGACCTCGCCGCGCTGGGGCGGAGCGCCTCGCACAGCCCCGAGGCGTTCACCGTCGGCGCCGCCCTCGTCGACCTGCTCGGCAGCCTCCAGGAGCACGGCCCGGTGGCCGTGGTCGTCGACGACGCCCAGTGGGCGGACCGCGCCTCCCTCCTGGCGCTGCTCTTCGCGCTTCGGCGCCTCCAGGCCGATCGCGTGCTCGCGCTGGTCGCCATCCGGGACGAGGACGTCGCCGACCTCCCCCAGGGGCTGCGGCGGCTGGTCGCCGGCGAGCGTGGCACCACCCTGCGGCTGCGCGGGCTCGACGCCGGCGAGCTCCAGGAGCTTGCCGCCGGGACCATCGACGAGTGCCTGCCGGTCGAGCTCGCCCAGCAGCTCCGCGACCACTCCGGCGGCAACCCGCTCCACATCCGCGCGCTGCTCGAGGAGCTCCCTCTGGAACGGCTGCGCCGGGCCAGCGACGCCCCGCTGCCCTCGCCGCGATCGTTCTCCGTCCAGGTGCTCAGCCGCCTCGCCGGCTGCCCGGTCGACACCCGGCGGCTGGTGACCGCGGCGTCGGTGCTGGGGCTGCAGTGCCCGCTCCGGCTGGCCCAGCGGCTCGCCGGCATCGGCGATCCGCTCATCGCCCTCGAAGGGGCGATGTCGGCGCGGCTGCTCGAGCTCCGCGAGCTCGAGAACGAGCACGTCATCGCCTTCCCTCACGCACTGACCCGGGCCGCGGTGTACCACGACATCGGCCCGGCGCGGCGCGCCTCGCTCCACCTGAGCGCCGCCGAGCTGATCGGCGACGAGTCGGCGTCGCTCTACCACCGCAGCGCCGCCGCCTTCGGCGAGGACGAGACCCTCGCCGGTGACCTCGCCGGCTACGCGACGCGCGAGGCGGAGCGCGGCGCCACCCCGCGGGCGGCGGCGGCGATGATGCGGGCGAGCCGGCTGAGCCCGGCGGGCGAGCGCCGCGAGCGGCGGCTCCTCGAGAGCGTCGACCTCCTCCTCATCGGCGGCGAGGTCGCCCGGGCGGCGGCGTACGCCGGCGAGGTGCGCGCCTGCGCCGACGGTCCCTACCCGCGCTACCTGCTCGGCCGCCTCGCCTTTCACTCCGGGCACCCGGTGGAGGGCGAGAGGCTGCTGCTCGCCGCCTGGGAGGCGCGCGACGCGGGGGGCGACCGCCAGCTCGCCAGCAAGATCGCCTCCGACATCGCCCTGGTGCTGGTGCGGCGCTCGCGCGGCCCCGAGCTCGTCACCTGGGCGCGCCGCGCCCTCGCCGCGGCGGCGGGCACCAGCCAGCAGCTCGCGCCCTGGCACATGCTCGCCTACGGCCTCACCTATGCCGGCCGCGCCGAGGAGGGGCTGAGCGAGATCGCGTTCCTGCCCCAGCGGCCGCGCGACCTCGGTGCCGAGGACGTCCAGCCGCTCTACGCCCGCGGGCTGATGCGCTTCATGACCGACGACCTCGCCGGCGCCTGCGCCGACTTCACCGCCCTGGTGCCGGCGGCGGCGCGCTGGGGCCCGTTCATGATGCAGTTCGCGACCATCTGCTTCCTCGGCGCGGTCGAGTACCGGCTCGGCGCCTGGGACGACGCCATCGCCCACGCCACGCTGGCGACGTCGCTCTGCGAGGACGCCGACCACGTGTGGACGCTCAGCTGGACGCATGCCACCGCGGTCGCGCCGCTCGCCGGTCGCGGCGACGCCGCCGCCGCGCAGTCGCACGCCGACGCCGCGGCGCGGTACGCCCGGCTGGTCGAGGACGACAACAGCGTCGCCGACGTGAGCATCGCCCGCGCCCAGATCGCCGCCGCGCGCGCCGACCACGAGGCGGTCGTCGATGCGCTGCTCCCGGTGCAGTGCCTGCCCGAGCGCGAGGGCATCGACGAGCCCGGCGGCCGCTGGCCGTGGCAGGAGCTGCTCGCCGAGGCGCTGATCGGGCTGCGCCGCCTCGACGAGGCGGAGGCGGTGCTGGTGCCGTTCGAGGAGCGCGCCGCGGCGCGGGGACGGCGGTCGGCGATGGCCAACGCCGCCCGGGTGCGCGGCAACCTCGAGGCGGCACGCCGGCGCAGCACTGCCGCCGCCGAGGCCTTCTGCGCCGGCCACGAGCATGCCGCGGCGGTGACGATCCCCTTCGACGTCGCCCGGCTCGACGCGGCGCACGGCCGCTTCCTGCGCCGGCTCGGCAAGCGCGCTGCGGCGGTGGCCCGGCTGAAGGCGGCGCGCGACGGCTTCGTCGCCCTCGGCGCCCGGCCCTACCTCGAGGCCGTCGACCGCGAGCTCGCCGTCGCCGGCGTGACCAGCGCCGCGGACGGCGCCGGGGTGCGCGCCAGCCTCACCCCCCAGGAGGTCGCGGTGGCGCGGCGGGTGGCGCAGGGATTGAGCAACCGCGAGGTCGCCGCCCAGCTGGTGGTGAGCGTCAACACCGTCGAGTTCCACCTGAAGAACATCTACTCGAAGCTGGAGGTGGGCTCGCGCGGCCAGCTCGCCGCCCGGCTGCTCACGACCTGACGCGGGCGGCCCGCCCACCGGTTTCCGTGGGCCGGGGGCTTCGTGGCCGCGGGGGCGGGCTACGGACGCCCGTGTCGTCATCGCCCGGACGTCCGCCTACGATCGCCGGCGTCGTGACCAGCCGGGACGGACGGGGTCGGGGTGCGCTACGTCATCGATCTGCAGCGGACGGCGGACGACCGCATCGAGGGGCTCCTGCGCTGCGAGGGTGAGGCCCAGCCCATCCCGTTCAGCGGCTGGATGGAGCTGCTCACCCTGATCGAGCCGCCCCCGCTCGACGGCGCGGTCGAGCGTGCGCCGGACATCCGGGAGGGGTGGCCCCTTCCCGGCTGCGCCTGAGGTGAGCGCCGCCCGGGGTGCCGTCGCCGACGACACCGCCCTCGCGGTCGACGACCTGCGGCGCCTGTCCCAGGCGTCGCGGCGGATCCTCGGCCTGCTCGACGCCTCGGTGATCGCCTCGCGCGTCGCCCGCGAGCTCGGCGCGGTCATCGGCACCGACGCCACCGCGATGGCGATCCGCGAGGAGCCCGAGCTGCTGGTGGTGCGCGGCGGCTGGCGGGTGCGCACGCGCGAGGTGCGCAGCGGCCTGCGGGTGCGCGCCGGCGACGGAGTCGGCGGCACGGTGCTGCGCACCGGGCGGCCGGTCGCGGTGGCGGACCTCGGCGTCGAGCCGAACGTCTCCGAGGACCTCGTCGACCGGGTGGTGCGGCGCGAGGGCGTGCACGGCATCCTCGGCGCCCCGCTGCGCTTCCGCGGACAGGTGATCGGCGTGCTCTACGCGGTCAACCGCTCGGCCGGCCATGTCGGCGACCGGGTCGCGACGGTGACCTCCGAGCTCGCCGGCTGCGCCGCGGCCGCGCTCGGCTGCGCGCTCCACGCCGAACGGGCGCAGCGGCTCGGCATGGAGGCGGAGCGGCACCGGATCTCGCGCGACCTCCACGACCACGTCAGCCCGCTGCTCTTCGGCATCGGCGCCGCCGCGTGCCGGGCGCGGACGGCGCTGCCCCCGGCGGCGGACGAGCTCGCCGTCCAGCTCGAGGCGATCCAGTCGCAGGCGTCGCGCGCCGCCTCGACGCTCCGCGAGACCCTGCGCAACCTCGCCCCGGCGGGCGCCGGCGAGGGGCTGGCCGCGGCCCTCCTCGCCGACGTCCGCTGCTTCTCCGACAGCACCGGGATTCCCGCCGACCTCGCCGTCCTGGGGCCCCCGGTGCCACTGACCCAGCAGCAGGAGTCGGCGCTGCTCGCCCTGGTGCGCGAGGGGCTGCACAATGTCGCCCGGCACGCAGGTGCGAGCAGCGTGCTGGTGACGCTGCACCACGGTCCGGCCGGAACCGACGTGCTCGTCCAGGACGACGGAAGCGGGCTTCCCGACGACCTGGTTCCGTGCGAGATGCCCCGTGACGGCCGCCACTACGGCATCGCCTCGCTGCGCCAGCGGCTGGCGCGGGTCGGTGGCGAGCTGACGCTCCTGTGCAACGAGGACGGCGGCACCACCCTGCGCGGGAGCATCCTCCACGACACAGACATCCGGTCCGAGACACCAGGGAGGTAGACATGGAGCCGACGGGACGTGTCCAGGCCAACGGGATCGACTTCGCCTATCTCGACGCGGGACCGAAGGACGGACCGCTCGCGCTGTGTCTCCACGGCTTCCCGGATCACGCGCCCACCTACCGGCACATGCTCCCCGCGCTCGCGGCCGCGGGCTGGCACGCGGTGGCGCCGTGGTCACGCGGCTACCATCCCACCGGCCTCGCCCCCGACGAGCAGTATCAGTCGGCGACGCTGTCCCTGGACGCGCTGGCGCTGCTCGACGCCCTCGGCGGCGACGAGCGCTCGGTGATCATCGGCCACGACTGGGGATCGGTCGCCTCCTGCGGCGCGGGCATCCTCGGGCCCGAGCGGATGGCGAAGGTGGTCTGCATGGCCGTCCCCCAGAACGCGCTCGCCTTCACCAAGCTGCTGAGCGATTGGGAGCAGATGAAGCGCTCCTGGTACATGTGGTACCTGCAGCTGCCGGGCATCTACGAGATGGCCTTCAGCGGCGACGACTGCGCCGCGGTCGAGAACATCTGGCGCGACTGGTCGCCGGGCCTGGAGATCGACGCCGGGAACATGGCCGAGATCCGCGGCATGCTGTCCCGCCCCGAGGTCTTCGACGCGGCGGTCGCCTACTACCGCTGCACCGTCGACGGCACCCGGCAGTCGGACGACCTCATCGAGGCCCAGATGTCGACGACCGGTGACAACCTCGGCGTCCCGGCGCTCTTCATCTGCGGGGCCGACGACGGCCTCTTCATCCCCGAGCAGTTCCACGAGGGCGCCGACTACTGCACCGCGGAGTGCCGGGTCGAGGTCGTCGAGGGCGCCGGGCACTTCATGCACCTGGAGAAGCCCGACGTGGTCAACCGGCTCGTTCTCGACTTCATCGGCGCCGCCGTGCCCGCGCACGCCGGCTGACCCAGGCCCGGGTCACGGAGGGAAGTGTCATGTACGACTACATCATCGTCGGCGCGGGAACCGCGGGCTGCGTGCTCGCCGGACGGCTGAGCGAGGACCCGGACGTCCGCGTCCTCGTCCTCGAGGCCGGCGGGCCGGACACCAGCGACAGCATCCACGTTCCCGTGGCCTTCGGGACGCTGTTCAAGACCGCGCTCGACTGGGACTACTCGAGCGCCCCCGAGCCGATGTGCAACCGGCGCCGCGTCTACCTGCCCCGGGGGAAGACGCTCGGCGGCTGCTCGTCCTGCAACGCCATGGTCTACATCCGCGGCAACCGCATCGACTACGACGAGTGGCGCGACCTCGGCAACCCCGGCTGGGGCTACGACGACCTCCTCCCATACTTCAAGCGCGCCGAGGACAACGAGCGCGGCGCCTCCGAGTACCACGGGGCGGGCGGGCCGCTGTCGGTCTCCGACGGCCGCTCGCGCAACGTGATGATGCCGGCCTTCCTCGAGGCCGCCCAGGGAGCCGGGCTGGCGGCGAACGACGACTTCAACGCCGCCGAGCAGGACGGCGTGGGCCTCTACCAGGTGACCCAGCGCGGCGGCCGCCGCTGCAGCGCGGCCGTCGCCTACCTGCACCCGGCGATGCAGCGTCCCAACCTGACCGTCGAGACCCACGTGCAGGTGCACCGCGTGCTCTTCGAGGGAGGCCGCGCCGTCGGCGTCAGCGGCAGCCGCCTCGGCGAGACCCTCGAGTTCCGCTGCGAGCGCGAGGTGATCCTCAGCGGCGGCGCCTACAACTCGCCGCAGCTGCTCATGCTCTCGGGGGTGGGGCCCGCCGCGGTGCTGGGCGCGCTCCAGATCCCGGTCGTCGCCGATCTGCCCGGGGTTGGCCGGAACCTCCAGGACCATCCTCTCTGCGGCGCGGTCTGGACGACCTCGGAGCCGGTCTCCCTGCTCACCGCCGCCACCGCCGAGAATTTCCAGGCGTTCGTCGAGAGCGGCACCGGTCCGCTCACCTCGAACATCGCCGAGGCCGGGGCGTTCCATCGCACCCAGGCGGGCATGCCCGCCCCGGACATCCAGCTGCTCGCCTCGCCGGTTATGTACCTCGACGAGGGGCTGACGCCGCCACCCGACCACGGCTTCACCATCGTCACCACCATCCTCAAGCCAGGCAGCCGCGGCGAGGTCACGCTCGCCTCCGCCGACCCGACCGCCAAGCCGCTGATCCGGCACAACTACTACACGACGCCTGAGGACCTGCGCAGCATGAGCGACGGCATCCGCCTGCTCGTCGAGATCGGCAGCCGGCCCGAGCTCGCCCGCTACTGCGAGCGCGCCCACCAGGTGCCGGAGTCGATGTCCGACGCCGACGTCGCCGCCTTCCTCGCCCGCAACACGCTGACCAACTACCACCCCGCCGGCACCTGCCGGATGGGCTCCGACGCCGGCGCGGTGGTGAGCGCCGAGCTGCTCGTCCACGGCGTCGACGGGCTGCGCGTCGTCGACGCCTCGATCATGCCGGCGATCATCCGCGGCAACACCAACGCGCCGACGATCGCCATCGCCGAGCGGGCCGCGGATCTCATCCGCGCCCTCGACGCCCCCATCGCCGAGGCGGGGACGCTCGCCGGGAGCACGGCCTGAAGGACGGGGGACCTCAGCGGGTGCGCGATCTGCCGTGGCGCTGGCTGGTCGACAGGTCGCGCACCCCCCGGGTCCGCCGCGGCCCCCTGGCATCCGCGGCCTTCACCGAGGCGATCGGCCAGAGCCGGTGCTCGATCTCGGCCAAGCCGGCGGCGGTCACCGCCTGCACGACCTCCTCGCTCGACTTGTAGACCGCGGCCGACTCGTCGAGGGGCACGCGGCCGTCGGTGTTGACGAGCACGCCGGCGTGGCGGTACTGCTCGTCGACCTTCTCCTGGGAGAGCGAGCGCATCGCCTCGCCGCGCGACATCCGGCGGCCGGCGCCGTGGTTGACGCTGAAGCCGCTCTCCGCCGCGCCGGGGAGCGGGCGGAGGATGAACGACCAGTCGCGGTTCGAGCCGGGGATGAGCACCGGATGGCCGGTCTGCTCCCAGGCGGTGCCGGCGAGCTGCGGGTGGCCGGCGGGGAGCGCGCGGGTCGCGCCCTTGCGGTGCACGAAGACCTCGCCGAGCCCGGGGTTCCACTCGCGCTGCACCAGATTGTGGGAGATCTCGTACACGAGCTCGAGGTCGCCCTTGAACACCTTCCGAAAGGCGGCGGCGAGCTCCTCGAAGATGGCGAGGCGGTTGACGATCGCGTAGTTGGCTCCGGCGGCGACGGCGTTGAGGTATGAGTGGTAGTGGGGGCTGTCGGGGGTGAAGTAGCCGAGGTCGAGATGGGTGATCTCGGCGGGCCGCTCGGCGCGCGCCAGCTCGAAGTAGTTGGTCGCCAGGCCGTGGCCGAAGCCGCGGCTGCCGGTGTGCACCTGGACGAAGAGCAGGCCGTCCTGGTTGCGCTGGAGCTCGATGAAGTGGTTGCCGCCGCCCAGGCTCCCGAGCTGCGTGCGCCCGCGCTCGGGCGTGCCGGCGCCGCCCCAGGGGACGTCCCAGCCGTCGTCGACGGGGAGCACGTCGCGCTCGGCGCGGTGGCGGTCGACGCGCTCGCCGTGGCGGGCGACGTAGTGGTCGGCGCCGCCGCGGATGATGCGCTGGAACTCGGCCTCGTCGATGCCCGAGAGCCGCGCGGTGCGCCCGGCGCCACCGGCGCCCATGCCGATGCGCTCGATCACCTCGGCGTTGAAGCGCAGGCAGCGCTCGCGGGTCGCCGCGGTGGCGGGGACGTCGCTGCGCGCCGAGACCATGCCGCAGCCGATGTCGTATCCGACCGGGCCCATCGCCACCGGGCCGTCGGTGATGATCACGCTCCCCACCGGCACCCCGTAGCCGAAGTGGGCGTCGGGGGTGATGCACACCATCCGCACCCCGGGGAAGCGAGTCGCGTTGACGATCTGGCGGTAGACGCCGTCCTCGAGCTCGGCGAGCAGGCGCGGGGTCATGAAGATGCGCACCGGCACCTCGCCGGTGTCCTCGGTGCGCAGCTCGTACCATCCCCGGGCGCTGTCGGCGGCGAGGCTGCGCCAGTGGTGGGCGTCGGCGAGGTGGGCTTCGCTCATCGCCGCGCCAGTCTACGACCGGGTTCGCCGCGCGACACCCCGGGTACGCTGGACGCGACATGCCCGAGTCCCCTCGGCTGGCGTGGCAGTCGTCGCTCTTCGACGAGCCCGGCGCGCCCGCCGCCGATCCCGCCTTTGACGGCCTGCGGCGCCACCGGCTCGACGCCACGGCGTGGGTCGACCACGTCCCTGGCTGGCTGCGCGGCGCCGGCGAGATGTTCGCGTGGGTGCTCGCCCAGGCGCCCTGGGAGGAGACGGAGCAGGAGCTCTACGGTCGCGTCGTCGCCACCCCGCGGCTGGTCGCGCGCTGGCGCTACGACGGGACCCCGGGCTCGCTGCCGCCGGTGCTCGAGGAGATCCGCGCCACCCTCGACGCCCGCTACCGCCGAGGCTTCGACTCGGTGAGCGCCAACCTCTATCGCGACGGCCGCGACAGCGTCGCCTGGCACGGCGACCGCATCGCCCGCACGGTGGCGGATCCGCTCGTCGCCATCCTGTCCCTCGGGCATCCGCGCCGCTTCCTGCTCCGTCCCCGCGGCGGGTCGACGCAGCTGACCCTGGAGCCACAGAGCGGCGACCTGGTGGTGATGGGCGGCCCCAGCCAGCGCACCTGGCAGCACAGCATCCCCAAGGTCGCGAACGCCGGGCCGCGCATCAGCGTGACCCTGCGCCACTCCGGCTGAGCCGGGCGACCCTCAGACGGGCCCGACCGGCGGCAGCCAGCTCGCCAGCGTCCAGATGCCCCGCGGGCGCTGCTCCCAGACGAGATAGGAGCCGCAGCTGCAGAGTCCCTCGAACTGCGAGCCGGCGTCGAGCCAGACCGACGCCTCGCTGACCTCGTCCTCCCAGGAGGCGGAGCATTGGGGACAGCCGCACTCACCGGTCGGGATCGCGGCGCTCGTGGGTGTGGGAGCGCTCAGCACGGCACGCCCTCCTCGCATCTCTCGCTCGGGAGGGTGGGATGGGGACCCGACTCACCCGAGCCTGTCCCCCCACCTCCTGGGGCGAGAGCGTACACCACCGGTATAAGAATGTAAAGACTTCAAGCGAAACGTTCGCCTCAGCGGGCGGCGGATCGTCCCGGCAGGTTTCGCTCGTTCGCCCGGCGCCGGCAGGCGGGGCATTCGCGCAGGTGTTCGTCGACGACGCGGCGGCTGCGGGCGCTGAGATGGGCGTGTCCGATGGTGTCGAGCAGGTGGCGGGTCATCGCGCAGCGGGTCGGCTCCTCGCCCTCGAGGCGGAGGAACTCGTCGCGGAAGCGGCGCCGGGCGCGGAAGAGGAGCGACTCGATCGAGCCAGGGCTGACCGAAAGTCGGTCGGCGATGTCGCGGTAGGAGAGTCCCTCGACCTCACGCAGCACCAGGCAGATCCGCTGCTGGCTGGGCAGCCGTCGCACCACCTGGCCGAAGAGCTCGCGGGCGTGGGTCATCTCGTACGCCGCCTCGGGCTGGCCGGCGCGGCGCTCGTCCTCCTCGGCCATCATCGTCTCGCCGCCGGTGTCGACGAGCTGGACCCGCTTCGCGCTGCGCAGCCGGGTCAGGCAGATGTTGCTCGCCACCCGGTGCAGCCAGGCCATCACGTTGAAGCCGTCGTCGACGGTGTCGGCGATGCGCAGGAGGCGCAGGAAGGTCTCCTGGATGACGTCGTCGGCCTCCACCGGATCGCGCAGATAGCGCACCGCGAGCGCGCGCAGGCGGTCGTGGTGGCGCGCGAAGAGGCGCTCGAAGCCGCGCACGTCCCCGCCGCGGTAGGCGACGAGCAGGCCGACATCGTCGTCCCGGGGACGTTCTCCGGGCGCGCCGCTGGAGGCGGCAACCATCACCGAGACGAATCGACGAAGGCGCGCCGGTGATCCGCGAGGTGAGCAGGCATCCGCCCTTCCTCCCTAGACGCCGAGGTGAACCATCTCCACCCCCCCTCTCACAGGGCGTCGCAAGAAGTGACGACCGGGCTGTGGAGAAACCTGCGCTCGGGCGGTAAGAGTGTCGTAAGCCCGGGTCAGCCGATCGTGGAGGCCGAGCCCGGTGCCCGGCGGCGAGTGGAAGCAACCATCGCACCTGCGTGTCAACTCTCCTCGACGTCGATGCTGCAGCCCCGACCGGGCAGCAGGTCGAGGCGCAGCCGGGCGGTGGCCGGGTCCCAGGACGACCCGGCGAGGCAGGTGCCGAGCGCTTGCGGCGGCCGCAGGGTCAGCGCCGGCCACGACACCACGACCGCCCCGTCGCCGTGACCCGGGTCCACCCGCAACGTCAGCCGTCCGCGGACCCCGTCGCCACGCCCGGCATGCACCCCCGCGGGCGCCGCCACCGCGAAGGGCCGGGCGACGTGGCGGAGGAAGTC